>JANEMA010000031.1 GCA_024510845.1 Gammaproteobacteria bacterium | reverse complement strand
ACTGTATCAGGAAGTCCGATGGTGGGGTATCGGAACAGGTCGGCGTGACGGCAGAGCCGCTGAGCCACTGTATCAGGAAGTCCAATAGCGGATACATCTCGAGCCCCTCTTGGCCTTCCCTGCACACGGAGGAGAAGTGGGCTCATCAAATGCCTTTGCATCCCTGGCGCCCTTCGCAGTCCCCCAGGCACGGCCTGGCCTTCGTGTCCTTTTGTGCCTTGTGGTTTCTTCCCGATACACTCAGGCAATGCGACAACGCTCCAGCAGCGCAGGCAGACGCTTGCACATCACCCCGTAGTACACCACCGGGATGACCATCAGGGTCAGCACGGTGGAGACCAGCAGGCCGAAGATCAGCGACACCGCCAGACCAGAGAAGATCGGGTCGTCGAGAATGAAAAAGCCGCCGGCCATGGCCGCCAGTGCGGTGAGCGCAATGGGCTTGGCGCGCACCGCAGCGGCCTGCACCACGGCGCGATCGAAGGCGACACCCTCGGCCAGCTGCTGGTTGATAAAGTCCACCAGCAGGATGGAGTTGCGCACGATGATGCCGGCCAGTGCAATCATGCCGATCATGGAGGTGGCAGTGAACTGGGCACCCAGCAATGCGTGCCCCGGCAGGATGCCGATCACCGTCAGCGGGATGGGCGCCATGATCACCAGCGGCGCCAGGTAGGAGCGAAACTGCGCCACCACCAGCAGATAGATCAATACCAGGCCCACCGAGTAGGCGATGCCCATGTCGCGGAAGGTCTCGTAGGTGACCTGCCATTCACCGTCCCACTTGATGCTGTAGTCGTAGGGATTCTCCGGCTGGCCGAGGAACCATTGTTCCATGCCCAGCTCATCGCCGATACGATCGGAGATGGCGAACATGCCGTAGAGCGGACTATCGACAGGTCCGGCCATGTTGCCGATCACATAGACCACCGGCAACATGTCCTTGTGATGGATATTCAACTCACGCGCCGCAGGGATGACCCATACCACCTCGGACAGGGGCACCAGCTTGCCACTGTTCCGGCTACGGACCTTCAGCGACAACACCTGCCCCAGGTCGGCCCGGTCACCCTCGGAGTAGCGCACCCTCACAGGGACTGCATACTTCAGGTTGGGGGCATGGATGTAGGTCATGTCCTCGCCGCCCAGAGCGATGCCCAGTGCATCGACGATGGCCGACTGCGAAATGCCCAGCCTGGCCGCCTTGGCACGGTCCACCAGTACCACACCCTTGGTCGATGGATGAGTGACCGAGTCGTCCACATCGACGATGTCCCCGGTGCTCTCGAACACCTTGAGAATGGCCTTGGCCGCCTTCACCTGGCCAGCGTAGTCCAGTCCATAGACCTCCGCCACCAGCGGTGAGAGCACAGGAGGCCCCGGAGGCACCTCGACGATCCTGGCATTGCCGCCATAGCGCCGGGCGATAGCCTGCAGGGGCTCGCGTACGGCCAGCGCGATCTCGTGGCTCTTGCGATCGCGTGCGTGCTTGTCGATCAGGTTGACCTGGATGTCGCCCAGGTTACCACCCTTGCGCAGGTAATACTGACGCACCAGGCCATTGAAGCTGATCGGTGCGCTGGTACCAGCATAGACCTGATAATCGGCCACCTCGGGCACAATGGCCAGATAGTCAGCCATCTCGCCGAGCACCTGGGCGGTGCGCTCCAGGGTGGTTCCCTCGGCCATGTCCAGCACCACCTGGAACTCCGACCTGTTATCGAAGGGCAGCATCTTCATCACCACCGTGCGATTGACCACCAGCATCACCGAACCCCCGATCAGCAACAGCACGGAGAGGAGCAGCAGCCAGCGATTGCGCCAGCCACGCCGGCCATCGAGGAAAGGCGACATGATGCGCCAGAAGAATCGGCTGAGCACATCGTCGGCCCGATCATCGTGTGAATGATCAGCCAGGCGATGCGCCACAGGCGCCAGCAGGCGGTTGGACAGCCAGGGTGTGAATACGAAGGCGACTACCAGCGAGATCAGCATACCCATCGAGGCATTGATCGGAATCGGGCTCATGTAGGGCCCCATCAGTCCGGTCACGAAGGCCATCGGCAACAGTGCGGCAATAACGGTGAAGGTCGCCAGAATGGTCGGCCCCCCGACCTCGTCCACCGCCAGCGGGATGGCTTCCAGCAGCTTCTTGCCGCCCAGACTCATGTGCCGGTGGATGTTCTCCACCACCACAATGGCGTCATCCACCAGGATACCGATGGAGAAGATCAGGGCGAACAGCGATACCCGGTTGAGGGTAAAACCCCAGGCCCAGGATGCAAACAGAGTGATCAGCAGAGTGACGACCACCGCCGCACCAACGATGAGTGCCTCGCGCCAGCCGAGGGCGAGAAACACCAGCAGCACCACCGAAGCTGTGGCGAAGATCAACTTGCTGATGAGCTTCTTCGCCTTGGCATCGGCCGTCGCACCATAGTTGCGGGTGACCTCGACCCGAACCCCGTCGGGGACATAGATCCCCTTGAGCTTCTCGAACCGCTCGATCACGGCATTGGCGATGTCCACCGCGTTGGTGCCCGGCTTCTTGGCGATGGCGATGGTCACCGCGGGCCGCTCACCAGCCTTCGCCAAAGCCTCCATTGCGTGCGGCCCAGCGCCAATCCAGACATAGCTGCGTGGCGTGTCCGCACCCTCGCGAATCGTCGCCACATCGCGCAGATACACCAGCCGGCCATCGAACACCCCGACCACCAGGCCGCCCAGATCCTCGGCGTGGCTCAGAAAGACACCAGCCTGCACCAGCATCTCGCCATCCTCGCTGACCACTTCGATGTTGTCGCGCGTACTGTTCGCGGCCTGCAGGGCATGACGCAGATCGGCAGGATCGAGATGATGTGAAGCCAGCGCCTGCGGGTCTGGCATCACCTTCACCACGCGCTCGGGATCACCGATGGTGTAGATATCTCGCGTACCCGGAACGCGCTTGAGTTCCACCTCAATGGCATGCGCCACCTGCGCAAGATCAAAGGCCCCGCGTGCCGGATCATCCGACCAGAGGGTAAGACTGACGATGGGCACGTCGTCGATGCCCTTGGGCTTGACAATGGGCTGCCCGACTTCCAGGCCAGGTGGCAACCAGTCACCCTTGGAGAAGACCTTGGAATACAGGCGCACGATGGCGTCAGTGCGATCTTCCCCCACCTTGTATTGCACAGTGAGCACCGCCATGCCCGGCATGGAGGTGGAATACACGTGCTTGATACCCTGAATCTCGGAGAGCACCTGCTCGGCCGGCGAGGCCACCAGGCTCTCGACCTCTTCCGCCGCGGCCCCCGGAAAGGGAATGAACACGTTGGCAAAGGTGACCTTGATCTGCGGTTCTTCCTCACGCGGGGTGACCAGGATGGCGAACAACCCCATCAAGACGCCGACCAGCGCCAGCAGGGGCGTGATCTGGGTGGCCTGGAAACCTCGGGCGACCACACCGGAGATACCCAGCCTATTCTTCATGACGCACCTGCTCCCGATGCTGTTCGATCAGTACCCGCACTGCCGCCTGTGGATTGGTGACCACACGCTCACCGGCACTCAGGCCGGACAGCACCACATAACGCCCATCGACCAGCGGCTTGCCCACCCGCACATGACGCAGACTCACCCGTCCCTTGTCATCCACCACATAGACACCAACCACCTCGAACCGGAACACCACCGCCTGCGGCGGCACCACCAGTACGCTCCGCTGACCTACACTGACCGCCGCCTTCAAGTACATACCGGGGTAGACCCCTTGCACCCCCTTCGGCAATTGCAGGCGCACGCGGAAGGTATCGGTGACCGGGTCGGCCATGGGAAAGATGGTGACCTTCTCTGCCTCGACCCAACGGTCACCGATGCGCATCGCGCCGACACGCTCATGGCGTACTGCCTCGATGAGCGACTGCGGCACATCCACGATCAGACGCAGATTTTCCAGCGAGATCCCGCTCATCAGAGGTTTACCGGGCATGGCCACTTCGCCCACATCGATCAGGCGCCGGGTGACGATGCCGGTGTAGGGAGCCTTGACCCGCGTATAGGCCAGTTGCTGCTCGGCCTGATGTACCGCCGCATGAGCGGCGTCCACCGCCGCATGCGCCTGATCCCGAGCCGCCCGCACCTTGTCCATGGTGGACTTGGGTACCACCTTCTTCCGGTACACACGCAAGGTACGCTGATATCCCTTCTCGGCATCGGCTAGCTGCACCTGCGCCTGCTTCAGGCCGGCGCGCGCGGCGGCCAGTACCGCCTGCTGCCGGGAATCGTCGATGGCCACGATGACACTGCCAACCCCGACCAAGTCATCCACGTCGAACAGGACTTCCTTCACTTGCCCACTGGTCTGAGCCGCCACGGTACTGGCATTGACCGCCTCGACCACACCATCGAGGTGATACACCCGCGGCACATCAATCATCACTGCCTGGGCGGTCGGCAGTTCATCGGCCATGGCATTCACCCAGCCCAGACACAGCGCCGGCAGGCTCAATATCCACACTATCCGTTTCATGATGGCCTCTGAGAGAGAATTCACATTTCCCTGAAATCAACTGACTCTATCGGAAAACAATCCGCCAGCATGCGTGACATTCCCACACCCTGCTCCCAAATCGTGGTTTTCGCCACCGATTCCGTGGCTTGCGTGCCACCGATGTACAGCATAGCCGGTATCGCCCGCTTTCTCCCTGCAGAGTGCAACCTCGGTTCGCCGTCTGCTGCATCTCGTAGAGGCGGCTGATAGTACGCTGGAACTCAAAGGCCAGACGCTCACCCTGGTAGAGATGTTCCAGATGAAATACCGCGTGCGGTCATCCCGCGAGACTCCCAACAGCAGCACACCAGACAGAAAGACGGTGTGATGAGTACGCACCAGCTCGATGTCGTCATGCTGTCTGCCCGGCGATACGCACAGGGCCTCGAAATCGAACCAGACCACCCCTTCCGCGCGACGTCGGCACGGCATGGAGCGGCCATTGATCTCCAGCGGCCCATCAAGCATCACCTGCCCGACGATACCCTCGAACTCACCGGCCATGACCGTATCCGCCTCGGCATCCGCGAGACAGTGGTAGATGGCAGATCTTCCAAGAAGCTCGCTCCGGCAGGAAGCTGGCACGCTGTATTCCATCACATGGAGTTCGCGCGACGGCATATTGGCAATGGTGACCAGAACCACGCCCTGCGTGAAAAGGGTACGCAACAGACCAGCCTGTCGCGCATGCACCTGCTGCATGAAACGGTAAAAGTGCCTGCAGGGCCTCGAGCGCGGCCAGCCAGCGAGCGCCGGAGGCATACCCGGCACGAGCCAGACACTAACGGCAGCGTTCCTCGAGGCGCACGCGGTTCCGGGCCCAGCCCTTACTCGGGTCCCTGGTAGCGATCGTCGAGGTTGGCCGGACAGAGCGCGCTGCGCATGGTGCCAATCAGCTCCTGCAGCCTGCCGTTGCGAATCCGGTAGTAGATGCGGTTGGCTTCCTTGCGCGAGGTGAGGATATTCTTGTTACGCAGCTGTTCGAGATGCTGCGAAATATTGCTCTGCGAGGTACCGGTGTGTGCCACGATCTCACCCACCGACATCTCTTTATCACCTAGAGTGCAAACGATCTTCCAGCGCAACGGGTGCGCCAATGCCTTGAGGGCATTGGCCGCCAGTGTCGGATCTTCTTCCACCGGCGAGGGCCTGGCCGATTCCTGCTCACTCATCTTGACCACCACTTCTTGAGAATATTCGCGAATACCGATTCAGGAATGATAGCAGCCGCCATCAATCTTCGCAGTCCACCTTGCAGTACCCCCGCATATTCTTGGCAATGCACAGGATCTCCTCGATCTCGCCTGCCTCGTTGGTGATCGCAGTGCGCGAAAACAGAATGGGCACCCGCTCCCCCTCACGATCGATCAGCGCTGCCTCGATATCCTTGAGTGCCCCGCTGCGGATCAGAGCCTCCAGCCAAGTGCCCATGAATGCGTTGGCCTGGTCCTCACCCTCCTCCTCGAACACATCACCGATGGACATACCCTGGAGTTCGGCCTCGGAATAACCCAGCAGACGCTGTGCCGCCGGATTGGCCTCCTTGATCCGGCCGTCGAACGACAGCACGAAAAACGCCTCACCCATGTTTTCAACAATCTTGCGCAGATGCTGGTTCGCCTTCTGCAACTCGGCGGTCCGCTCGGCCACCTTCTGTTCGAGAACCTGGTTGAGCTGGCGCTCTTTCTCGATCAGCCGGAAATAAGTGCTGACCTTGTTGATCAGCTGGTTGTCATCGATCGGCTTGAGCAGATAGTCCACCGCGCCAATTTCGTAACCACGCTGCTGGAATTCCCCGCTCTTGAACGCGGCGGTGAGGAAGATGATGGGAATATCGCGCGTCTTCTTGCGTGCCTTGAGCAGCTGTGCGGTCTCGAAGCCATCGACCTCGGGCATCTGTACATCGAGGATGATCAGGTCGATACCCGGATGGGCCTGGGCGATCTCCAGGGCCTCGGTGCCACTGCTCGCCTCGAGGATCTCTACCCCCATGTGCTTCGACAGCAGGGTGCGCAGGGTAAACCGGTTATCCGGGTTGTCATCTACAGCGAGGAGCTTGAATCCCGCGTACGGCTTGTTCATGGATTCTCCGCAGGCTGTTTCCATGCGAGCAGGGTCCGGCGCAGGGCTTCCAGATCCAGAGGTCGAGACAACACCTGACCATCCGCCAGTTCCACCACGTGACTACCCGGCGGCGCCTCACCCAAGACCACGAGCAGGGGCGCGAGGCCATCCACCCGTGTTGCGCCGATCCTATCACACAGGCGTTCGTCCGCCAGACGGGGGTCGAGTACCATCAATTCCTCCCCCTTGCCTTCATCCAGGGTCTCGAGCGCCTCCTCGGCATCACAGGCCAGCGACACCGCAGCCCCCCAGCCGCTGAGTGCCTGACTCAGCTGCAACTGAGTGCGTACATCGGCCTCGACCAGAAGGACCCTGCGCCCACACAGATCGGGGACGATTGTCGCTTCGGATGGCTCCACCGGCTCACTTCCGGCAACGGCCCCTTCCGCCTCCGTCACCGATATCTCTTCCTCCACACCGGCTTCCGGGAGCTCCATGTCACAGTGCAGAGGTAACAACAGCGAGAATTCCGAACCCCGACCAGGCACGCTGCGCAACTGCAATTCACCACCGAGCAAATGCGCCAACTGGCGGCTGATGGTCAAGCCCAGGCCGGTGCCGCCATAACGCCGGCTGGTCGAGCCATCGGCCTGCTGGAAGGCCTCGAAAATGTGCGCCTGCTTGTCCTGCGGAATACCAATGCCGGTATCACGCACCGCCAATTCGATGGCTCGAGGCTCCGGGCGTGCGATCAGGCATACTTCCCCACCATCGGTGAACTTCAGGGCATTGGAGACGAAATTCTTGAGGATCTGGCGTATCTTGTCGGCATCACCGTATATCGATGCTGGGGTGCCAGGAAGTCGCTCGACCACCAGGCGCAGGCCCTTCTGGTCGAACTGCGGTTGCATCAACTCGCGGACCTCCTCGAGCAACAGACCGGGATCGATCTCTTCACAATGCAATACCACCTTGCCGGCCTCGATGCGTGAATGATCGAGAATGTTGTCGATCAGGTTCTTCAAATCGGTGCCGGCCTTGTGGATCACCTGTGCCTGCTCTCGCTGCTCACCGCACAGGCCGGAGTCCTTGCCAGAGAGCATCTTCGACAACAGCAGAATGGAATTGAGCGGGGTGCGCAGCTCATGGCTGACATTGGCCAGAAACTCTGACTTGTAGCGGTTGCTCTGCTCCAATTCGCGCATCGAGCGTTGCAGATGCCGCGCCTGAATGGCGTGGCGTTGCGACAGCCGGGTCAGATCGGCGGACAACTGTTCCAGCTCTCGGGTATCTCCCCAGTCAAAGGTCACCGGGCTGGCGCTCTCGAGGGTAGTACGGATGCCCTGGATCAGCTCGCTGCCGATCTGTTCCACCCGGCGCGCAAGGATACGTGCCGCAATCAGCAACAGCAGGATGAGTCCAAACACGATCACCAGTACACGCTTGACCAACTCACTGCGAAAAGCCTCCAGCGGAGCCAGATCGACCTCGCGGCCAACCCACAGTGGCCGCCCGGATTCCGTGACAAACATGGGCACCCAGATCATGCGCTGGCCACCACTCTCCCAGAGCACCGGCTTGCGCTGCGCGAACAACACGTTGAGACCCGGATGATCGGTGAAGGCATTGCCCGGCGAACGCACCATACCCGGAAGGTGCAGGTAACTGCCATCATCGAGCACCCAGAGAGTGGCCAGGTCACGACGTACCAAGTCGCTGATGTCGATGGTGATGATCACCGCACCCCGGTACTCACCCTCGGCACGCACCGGCCCCATCACCTGCAGATTGACGATACGACGCGGATCGGCAGCATCCAGGTATACGCGCACCGGGCTGTAGGCCACATCCTGTACGATGCCGGAACGGATGGCCTGCAACTGCTCCTCGGGTAAAGGCGGCAGTGGAGCCGGTGGCGCCAGCCACAGGCCGCTGACCGGATCACGTGCCAGCCAAAAGCGCTCCCGTGCATCGGCATCCAGGAAACGGATCTCGATGATGTCGCGTTCCTGGTCGAGGATGCGGTTGATCCAGGCGGTATAGCGGGCACGGTCGAAATCCACCCGCACCGAACCGGCCGCCACCTCGTCACCCAGCAAGGAGGACTCGGGCAGGCGCGCGAGCAGCCGCACATTGGCGTCACGGCTGGCCAGGTGCTGATCGAGGTCGCGGAAGTCCTGACGCAGGTTCTGCAAAAAAGACTGACGATAGAAACTGTCCACCCGTTCGAGCACCAGCGGCAGATTGATGACTACCGCCATGAGCAGGGGTACCAGGGCAAAGATAAAAAGAAACAGCAGGATGCGGGTACGCAACGACATGACCGAAACCATAGCGCGAATACCCCACATCCTCCAACCTCCTGCCGACATGCCACAATGGGCACCCCATGGCATTGCCACTCCTCCACATCGACGAGCATCTGGTCGCTATTCACAAGCCCGGCGGACTGCCGGTGCACCGCAGCCCACTGTCGCACGATCGGATATTCGCACTGCAGCAGCTGCACGACCAGCTCGACCGCCGAACATGGCCGGCACACCGCATCGATCGCGCCACATCAGGCATGCTGCTGTCTGCGCTCGATTAAACGGCTGCACAGGCGCTCGCCATCGGTGATACCACGCACGGTAACGGCCACCACAAACGCTTCGGTATTCACCGCCTGATGCTCACCGCGTAGCGACTGCGCCTGACCCACCCGGCGAGCGGCCAACGCCTGTGCCTGAATGCCCTGCCTGAACCAGAATGGCAGCGCCTGCTCGATGCCTTCGGCTGGAAGCACCCGGACATGGCCAATGAAGCCAAATGAAAAGACCCGCACGAAGCGGGCCTGAACACCGGGAAGATGGTAGCAAGGGGCGGACTCGAACCGCCGACCCCCGCATTATGAGTGCGGTGCTCTAACCAGCTGAGCTACCTTGCCAAAGAAGGCGGGAGATTCTCCGCCAGGACCAGGTGATTGTCAATGCGTGCGCCCTCGTTCGGCCCGGAGACGGACCTCCTGCGGGGTGGGAGCAACATCCCCACCGCGAAGGACTTGGTGGAAGGTGGCAATTTCAGACATTGAAACGGAAATGCATGACATCCCCATCCTGCACGATGTAGTCCTTGCCCTCGAGCCGCAGTTTGCCGGCCTCCTTGGCGCATTGCTCACCACCACAGACCACGAAATCCTCGTAGGAAACTACCTCGGCACGAATAAAACCGTGTTCGAAATCGGTATGGATGACGCCAGCTGCCTGCGGCGAGGTGGCACCGATGGGCACCGTCCAGGCACGCACTTCCTTGACCCCGGCGGTGAAGTAGGTCTGCAGGCCCAGCAGGCGGTAGCCTGCACGTACCACCCGATCCAGACCTGGCTCTTCCAACCCCATCTCGACCAGAAACTCCTGCTTCTCCTCGTCGTCCAGCTCGGCGAGTTCCGCCTCGATGGCCGCACACACTGGCACTACCTCGGCCCCCTCGGCCTCCGCCATCTCACAAAGTACGTTCAGGTACGGATTGTTCTCGAAACCGTCATCATCCACGTTGGCGACATAAAGTGTGCGCTTGGCGGTGAGCAGGTGCAGCTCGCGCAATCCGGTCTGCTCCTCATCGCTCAGATCCAGGGTGCGCACCGGCAGACCCTGATCGAGATGCGCATGTACCCGCTCGAGCAGATCCTTCCAGGCAATGACCTTCTTGTCGTTGGCCTTGGCCTGTTTGACCGCCTTCGCCAATGCCTTGTCCACCGTCTCCATATCGGCCAGCGCCAGTTCGGTGTTGATAACCTCCACATCGGCCAGCGGATCGACCTTTCCAGCAACATGGACGATATCGTCGTTCTCGAAGCAACGTACCACTTGGGCGATGGCTTCGGTCTCGCGGATATTGGCCAGAAACTTGTTGCCCAGCCCCTCGCCCTTGGAGGCACCCGCCACCAAGCCGGCGATGTCCACAAACTGCATGGTGGTCGGCAACACCTGCTGTGGCTGGACAATCTCGGCCAGACGGTCGAGCCGAGGGTCAGGTAGTGGCACTACACCGACATTGGGGTCGATGGTGCAGAAGGGGTAGTTCTCAGCCGCAATGGTGGCCTTGGTCAAGGCATTGAATAAAGTGGACTTACCGACATTGGGCAGACCCACGATGCCGCATTTGAAACCCATGGACGGACTCCGCTGACAGGACGGTGCCAGCCGGGCTCGACCCGACCGGACGGAAAGGCGCGAAGGATAGCGGAATCCCACGACAACGTCAGGCGCCCCGAACAACTTGTCGAAATTGACGATGTGCTGAATCTTGCGAACTACCGCTCGCTGCCGTTGATCCGAGCCATCGGATGGCTCTTGTTGCCATGCTCGCACAACTGCAACAGTATCGCCGAACTATCCATGTACCCGGTACCCACAAAGATCGAGCACGAACTTCATCGAGGTCATCAGGCGCATGGCCTCTTCATGGCTTCCGGGATACCGAATACTACTTCTTCCTGAATCCGCGCAGTCTTCCCCGGAGATCTGTGATTGGACCAGATTTTTTTGCCAAAAGGCAGAAATTGCCCTGCTTCATCCATCGCTCACCCTACTCTAGAGGAAGGTCACATTCAGTCGTGGTTGTTTTCAACGGCCCGATTATCGTGGACAACAGAGACATTACGGCTTTGGGCAAACAGAAGACCGGATTGCGCTTGCCAGCAATCCGGCCTTCTGCTATAAATTCACGCCTTTCTGCCTGCCCCGCGTTTACGCAGGGTGGTGAAGTCAACCGCAATTTTTGGGGCTCCGACCATGTCCAAAGTCTGTCAGGTAACGGGCAAGCGGCCGATGACCGGCAACAACGTGTCTCACTCGCACCGCAAGACGCGGCGCCGCTTCCTGCCGAACCTCCACTACCATCGCTTCTGGGTGGAGAGCGAGCAACGATTCGTTCGCCTGCGGGTCTCCGCCGCCGGCATGCGCATCATCGACAAGAAAGGCATTGATGCCGTGCTCGCCGAGTTACGCGCACATGGCGAGAAGGTCTGAGGAGCAATATCATGGCCAAGGCAGTTCGTGAAAAGATCCGGCTCAACTCGAGTGCAGGCACCGGTCACTTCTACACGACCACCAAGAACAAGCGCACTATGACGGGAAAATTCGAGATCAAGAAGTATGACCCCGTCATCCGCAAGCACGTGATCTACAAGGAAGGAAAGATCAAGTAATCCTGTCTTTCTCACCACTCGCAACACCACTGCTGCAAGGACTCGAGCAACACCTCCTGACTGGCCCCAGACGATCTCATATTCCCTGCAGGCGTTTACCCGCCAACCGACAGCAACGCCGTTCGGAGCGGCGCGGTTCCGCATGAATCGCCTGCCGGGCATAGTTCGGCCAACACATGCATGCAGTGAAGCACTACGGCCTTCACGGTCTCGACATCGACATGCGGCCTGCCAACATCCATCGATGGGCAGAGCGCCACCCGCGCCATTCCCAGCAGGAACAACAGACAGATGTAGAACCAGCTCGGTCACCAGCATCAGACTGGTGTCCAGAACGCGCCGGTGGTAGACATGGCGCTCTAGCCCGTCGTCGGGCATGCCGTACGAAAATCGCTCGATCAGCCCTGATCGATGATCGCCTCGCGATACAGCTCAGCGCCCGGACAAAGCGCCTTGCGGATGCCCTTGACCTGCGGGCTATGCAAATCGCCCCCGATCTCACAACCGGCGTGGCGGTAACGATGCACCGCCACCCAATCACTGGTCACCAGCACCGATGGTCGGCCACAGCCAGAAACAAAAGAAATGCACCGCCAGGGAATACAGTGTAAGCGCACGATGTGCCTGTTCAGGTCCATGGCGGCAGGCCTGAGCCAGCCTGTTCGTGATGGCCAGTGTGAACCCGCCCCCTCGGAACGGAGCTGCACCTGGACTTGTTGCCCATCTTCGACCGCCTTCTGCTGCACGCTGGGCTGAGGACGCATCGATCACTTCAACCTGGCGGGTCAGCGCAAGATGAAACCATGAAGAACACAAAGCGCACGAAGATGTTCACTGCATGATGAGCAGACGAAGCCCAGCGGAAGGATCTCGCGCTGATGGAGCAGTACCTCGCCACACTCCGGTACCAATACGGAGTACGAATCGGGCTGGCTCACCCTCCAGTCCCAAGGCAGTCCTCTGGCGATACCAGCGGCGGTCACTTTGCCCGCTGCGAATTGCAGAAAAGCAGTGACACATTATCTGCCTTGCGGTTTTCCTTCTCGACACGTTCACATACTTGGCACTTCTCATGCCCGCTTGTTAGCCTGCACAGCCATGGACACTCTGCCGCAAGCCCGAGACCTCCACCATGGCACGACGCGGGGACGGGTACTCAGTGACAATGATTGTGCGCACAACGCACTGCTCACCCCAACCAGCAACCAACCCGTCCTGCTGAGACTGATCAACTGGCTCACCGGAAACCAGCCGAGTCTTGCCCTACTGCAAGCCACGGTGCGCTCAGTATGGCCGCTTACCCCTGCTCTTCGGACGCAGGTCTGGCTGGTATCACCGGAGCACATGCAATGGTTTGACTTGGCCGGCCCACCGGTCACCCACTTCCGCGGAACCGAGTGATGCCGGAACTGCCCGAGGTCGAAACCACCCGGCGCGGTATCATCCCGCACATCGAAGGACAGATCGTGCATGGCACGGCGGTACGCCAGCCTGAGCTGCGCTGGCCCGTGCCCACCCTGGAGCACCTCACCGGGCAAACACTGCGTACCGTCATGCGCCGCGCCAAGTACCTGCTGCTGCACTTCGATCATGGCACCCTGATCCTGCACCTAGGTATGTCGGGCAGCCTGCGCATCCTGCCCCCCGACACTCCGCCGCAAGCCCATGATCACTTCGACCTGGTGTTCGGAGGCCTCTGCCTGCGCCTGCGCGACCCACGCCGCTTCGGTGCCGTACTGTGGACCGACCAGCCGCCCGAAAGACACCCTCTGCTGCGCAGGCTCGGCCCCGAGCCACTATCGGATACCTTCGATACCAACCACCTGTACACCACGGCCCGGCACAGGCACATACCGATAAAGGCCCTGGTCATGGACGGCCACGTGGTGGCAGGGGTGGGCAACATCTACGCAACCGAGGCACTGTTTCTCTCCGGCATCGCCCCGGCCCGCCGCTGCAATCGCATCGCCCGCCCGCGCATCGCCATGCTGGTAAAGCACATCAAGCAGGTACTCACCAAGGCCATCACCCAGGGTGGTACCACCCTGCGCGACTTCCAACGCGAAGATGGCCGCCCCGGCTACTTCGCCCAATCGCTGTGTATCTATGGGCACGAAGGTCTGCCCTGCCCTGCCTGCGGCACCACATTGCGTGCCCGCTCCATCGCCCAACGTAACAGCACCTGGTGCCCACACTGCCAGCATTGATGGCCCCACAACAGACAGCGGCCTGAAAATGACGATGAAAGCATCTCCGTACAAGGCCGACAGGATGTGAAACATCCCCTACGGAGAAGATCCACGATCCACCACGTGACACTTTCCGCTTGCTCCTTCTACAATGCCCCTTGCAATACCAACAGAACCGCAGCTGTAAGCGGTCGTCCATCACCAAAATCAGGAGAGAGAGATGATGCAGAAACTTGCAGGCGCCGCCTGCCTGCTTCTGGCTGCCGGGGCCGTATCGGCCACCGGCGATCAGCAGGCGGGTCGCACCAAGTCCGAGTCCTGCCTGGGCTGTCACGGCATTCCCAACTACAACAATGTCTATCCCACTTATCATGTACCCAAGCTGGCCGGCCAACATGCCGACTATATCATCGCCGCGCTCAAGGCCTACCGCGACGGCCAGCGCCAACACCCCACCATGAGCACGCAGGCCAAGAGCCTCAGCGATCAGGACATGGTGGACATCGGCACCTTCTGGGAAAACATCGGGAAATAAGGAGTACGCATCATGAAGACTTCCATCATTGCCGGTGGCCTCGCCGGCCTGCTTCTCGTCGGCCCGGCCCTGGCCGGGGGAGATCCTGCTGCGGACAAGGAAAAGGCTCAGCTCTGCGCCGGCTGCCACGGCGCCGAAGGCATCAGTGTCAACCCCGCCTTCCCCAATATCGGTGGCCAGCATGCCGACTACCTGCTGCACGCACTCAAAGCCTACAAATCGGGGAAACGCCAGAACGCCATCATGCAGGGCCAGGTGGGTGCCCTCACCGAGCAGGACATGGAGGATCTGGCGACCTGGTTCGCCAGCTTGCCCGGTGCACTAAAGAGTGGTGCTCCCGGGCTCTGAGTCAGACGCATCAGCGACTGACCCAAGCACACCGCACAGGGCGGATGCCGCCTGCAAGCATCCAGCCCGGCGGTCCCGGAGCTCAGCCTGCATGTTGCCGTGTGGAAGCGCAGGCGGTACACCCAATGCCCTGGCTGGCGGCCACTGCCCTCGAGCAGGCAGATCATCACATCGAAACCATCGCGCGATACAGCAGTCAGAAACCACCGCAGCCCAGACCCGAGCCGTGGGATTCGACCATGGCCAGCACGGCTGCTGACCGCTACCGCCACGTCAAAGGCATTGCCACCCGACTCGAGTACGGCGATGCCCACCGCCGTGGCCTCGGGATGGGCACCGACCACCGCCTGTCCTGGCGGCAATGAATCGCCCCCGGCACTCCCCGACCACAACAACAGGTAGAAAACAAGAAGGCCCCACCCGGGGCCATCCTGTCGATGTGATCGCGTACGGCGATCAACCCGCGGCGGCGGTGACGCGCTCGTACTTGGCCATCAGCTCTTCCTGCGACTCCTGGTAGTCGGGGTCATGCGGAATGCAATCCACCGGACAGACCTCGACACACTGCGAAGTCTCGTAGTGACCAACGCATTCGGTACACAGACCGGGATCGATGACATAGATCTCATCACCCTGCGAGATGGCCCCGTTCGGGCACTCCGGCTCACATACGTCACAATTGATGCACTCATCGGTAATCATCAAGGCCATGGGTCCACTCCTGAACTACAAGTTGAAACACACATCGGGGCAGCGCTGTCGACTTTCAATCGCCATGCTTTTCCTCCAGCACCCGCTTCACCTCTGGATGGACGAATTCTGACACATCGCCGCCAAGGGCCACGATTTCCCGTACCAACGTCGATGAAATGAAGGCATATTGCTCGGCAGGTGTCAGAAAGATGGTCTCGATCTCCGACGCCAGCCGCCGATTCATGCCGGCAAGCTGGAACTCGTACTCGAAATCCGACACCGCACGCAGCCCACGGATCACCAAGTTGGCGCCAATGCTGCGGCAGAATTCTACCAACAAGCCAGAAAACGGCTCGACCCGCACATTGGGTATGCTCGCGAACACCCGCCATGCCAGTGCCACCCTCTGGTCGATGTCGCACACTGGCTGCTTGGCAGTATCACGCGCCACGGCCACCACCACCTCGTCGAACAATCGCGCGGCCCGCCCCACCAGATCGCTGTGACCATTGGTGAGCGGATCGAAGGTCCCGGGATAGACAGCGATATTGCGCAAATTCCGCTCCAGGCGACAAAAAAGTGCATTCTAGCCGAACGTCCAATCCCCAACCATTGCGCAAGATCAATGTTGTGCGCGACAGGCACCCTGTTCCGATTGCGAAATAACCTGCGTTATCAGGAGGGATCGAACCGCACCAAGCCGCAAGCGGCTTTGCCAGCACGGGTCTGATGGTGCACCTGCCAGTGCTCGGGCAGGGATGGCCAGTCGCGCGCACTGTCCTGCTCCAGGTAGATCCAGGCCCCTGTGGCCAACCAGCCCCCCTCAGTCAGTTGCCGGGCAATCTCGCCAAGCAGGTCATAGGCGAACGGCGGATCGAGGAACACCAGATCGAAGGGATCGGGCGGACCGGCGAGGAAGCGCCGTGCATCACCGGTGATCACACGGGCGCGGTCATCGAGCACGAACCGGCGCAGGTTCTCGCGCAAGGCCTGCACGGCCGGACGGGCACGCTCGACGAAGATCGCTTCGGCTGCACCGCGCGAGAGGGCCTCCAGGCCCAGGGCGCCGGAGCCAGCGAATAGGTCGAGCACGCGCCCACCGCTCACCTCACCCTGCAACCAGTTGAACAGGGTCTCGCGCACCCGGTCGGCAGTGGGCCGCAGTCCGCGCACGTCGGGAAAGTGCAATATCCGCCCCCGGTGACTTCCACCGACGATGCGCAGGCGGTTGAGCCGACCATTCACTCGGACCTGCCACCCACAATGACAGCGATGTTGCGCGCCGGGTCGATGCGCCGCCGGAAGGCGTCACGCACATCGTCCAGGGTCACCGCCGCGATCTTTCCGGGAAGGGTGTCGAACCAGTCGAACGGCAGGTCGTAGAAGCCGATCATGGCGATGTACTGCACGATCTTGCGGTTGTTGCTGATCTGCAGGGGGAAACCGCCGATCAAGTTCTTCTTGGCGGCATTGAGCTGAGCCTGGCTGGGGCCGTCCCGCACGAAGTGCTTCAGGGTATCGCGCATCACCTCGAGGGTCTTGCCAGCCTTGCCATTTCGGGTCTGGGCAACCATCAGGAAGGGGCCGGTGGCGCGCATGGGGCTGAAGTAGCTGTACACGCTGTAGGACAGGCCACGCTTGTTGCGTACCTCCTCGCCGAGAATGGAGACCAGCGAGCTACCGCCGAGCACGTGGTTTCCCACGTCCAGCGAGAAGTAATCTGCATCCCCCCGGCGCACCCCGAGCTGGCCGATGAGGATATGCGTCTGGCTGGAGGGAAAGCTCAGCCGCAACTCGCCACCGGGCACGGGATCGGCGACAGGCAGCGGTGGCGCGTGCCGACCACGCGGCAGGGCGGCGGTGATACGCTCGGCGATCTGCTCGGCGGTGGTGTGATCGACATCTCCCACCAGGGCGATCACCGCGTTGGCGGCGACACAGTACTGCCGATGGAAGGCGCGCAGCCGGGCCTTGTCGATCTTCGGCAGCGACTGCTCGGTGCCACCGCCGGGATGGGCATAGGGGTGGTCGCCATAGAGGGTGCGGAAGAAACGCTCGGAAGCGATGGTCCCCGGCTTCTGCAGGGCGATGCGGCGCGCCACCAGCATCTGCTTCCGTACCCGCTCGATGGCCTCGTCGTCGAAGCGAGGATGGGCCAGCACCTCGGCCAGGGTGTCGATGGCGACCGCGCGTACCGGAGCCTCGCTGAGGGTGCGCAGGCTCACCCAGGCCATGTCGCGGGCCGAGCCGGTACCCAGATCGATGCCCCTGCCCTCCAGGCGTACGGCCAGGGCGTCGGCATCCCACTCGCCCGCACCCTCGGTGAGCAGGCCGTTGACGAAAGCGGCCAGTCCGGGCAGCTTGCCATCCCGCGCACTGCCGGCATCGAACACCACGCGCACGTCCAGCATCGGCAGGGCATGGGTCTCGACGAACAGCACCTTCGCCCCCTGCGGCGTGGTCCAGAACTGAATCTTCGGGGTGGCCGCCAGCGCGCCCAGCGGCAGCAGCCACAACAACAGCAGGAACCTGATCCTATTTGCCATGAGTCGTTCCCCGGGTGATCGGCGTGGTATGTACCGGCTTGTCGGTCGGCTGTGGCACCAAGGTGGCCACGGTGAGGTAGTCGTTCTTCAGGTACTTGCGCGCCACCGCCTGCACCTGTTCAGGCGTGACCGCTCGCAGGCGCTCGATCTCGCGCTCCAGCAGGTGCCAGTCCAGCCCGATGGTCTCGAGGATGCCGATCTCCATGGCCTGGTAGAAGATGGAATCGGCCTGAAAGACCTTGGCCGCCACCGCCTGGGTGACCACCCGGTCCAGCTCCTCCTTGGAGACCAGGGTCTCCTGCAAGTGCTTCACCTCCTCGCGCAGCGCCTGTTCGACCTCGGCGGCACGATGGCCCTCGGTGGGGGTGCCGTCGAACAGGAACAGACCAGGCAGGCGCGAATACAGGTCGTACCGGGCACCGGCGGAAGCGGCGATCTTGTGGCCGCGCACCAGATCACGCGCCAGACGCGCACTGGCACCGCCGTCGAGCACCGCGGTGGCCACGGCGAGCGCATAAGGCTCCCAATCCTCGACCGCACTCGCCAGGTTAGGGACCTTGTAGCCCATCAGCACATAGGGCTGCTTGGCCGGTGCATTGACCGTCACCCGGGTGATGCCGCACTGTTCCGGCTCGGCCGGGCGGCGCGGTGCGGGCACCGTGCCCGCCGGGATGGGGCCGAAATGCTTCTTCGCCATCGCCAGCACCTGCTGCGGATCGACATCACCCACCACCACCAGGGTGGCATTGTTGGGCTGGTACCAGAAGTCGTACCAGCGCTGCAAGGCGTCGATCTCCATGTTGGCGAGATCGTCCATCCAGCCGATCACCGGGTTCTGGTACGGCGAGGCACGCCAGGCAACCGCCATGAGCTGCTCGTAGGTCAGGCCGCTCGGGCTGTCGTCGGTGCGCATGCGGCGCTCCTCCATCACCACCGCCAGTTCCTTGCGAAACTCCTTCTCGTCGAACACCAGGTTGCGCATGCGATCGGCCTCCAGCACGAACGCGCGATCCAGATGCCCGACCGAGAGTGTTTCGAAATAGGCGGTATAGTCACGGCTGGTGAAAGCGTTCTCGCTGCCGCCCAGTTCGGCCACGATGCGCGAGAACTCACCCGGCCCATGCACCCGGGTACCCTTGAACATCATATGCTCCAGCAGGTGCGACAGGCCGGTGCGCCCTGCCTCTTCGTAGCTGGAACCAATTTTGTACCAGACCTGGCTGACCACCACCGGGGCGCGATGGTCCTCCTTGACAATCACCTTCATACCATTGTCGAGCAGAAACTCATGGACCGATGCCGCGCCGGCCATGGCGATAACCGGCAGCAGGGCGAGCAGCATGGACAGAAGACGTGAAAACATGATGCGCGAATACTCCTGAATGGCCCGCAGATGTTAGGATTCGGGGCGTTGAGACCTGCGGCATTCTTCCAAGAGCCGCGGCCGACTGCAAGACGAATCCCCGCCTTACCAACAGGCACCCGGGGAAACCAGTTCCCACAGCACCGGAAAGATCACATGTTCGGATTCGGCAAGAAGAAGGCCCCGCCCCCCCTCGCCCCCGAGAAGAAACCCGGTTTGTTCGAGCGCCTACGCCACGGGCTGTCGCGTACCCGCGCCAACTTGGGCGACGGGCTGGCCAGCCTGTTGCTGGGACGCCGCCAGATCGACGAGGAACTGCTCGAGGAACTCGAGACCCTGCTGCTCACCGCCGACGTGGGCATGGACACCACACGCCGTCTCATCGACGAGATGAGCGCACGGGTGAAGCGCCACAAGCTGTCCGACCCGCAGGCCCTGCAACAAATGTTGCAAGACCTGCTGACCGGTATTCTCGAACAGACCGACCGGCCAGTAAAGGCCGCGGCCGAAGGCCTGCCACAGGTGATCCTCATGGTCGGCATCAACGGTGCCGGCAAGACCACCACCATCGGCAAGCTGGCACGGCGACTGCTCGACGAGGGCCAGAAGGTGATGCTGGCCGCCGGCGACACCTTCCGCGCCGCCGCGGTCGAACAGCTGCAGACATGGGGCGAACGCAACGGCGTGCCGGTCATCGCGCAGGCCACCGGTGCAGACGCTGCCTCAGTGATCTTCGACGCCCTGCAGGCGGCGCAGGCACGCGGCATGAACGTACTGATCGCCGATACCGCCGGCCGCCTGCACACCAAATCCAACCTGATGGACGAACTGACCAAGATCGCACGGGTGATGAAGAAACTCGACCCCGATGCACCCCACGAGGTCATGCTGGTAGTCGATGCCACTACCGGCCAGAATGCTCTCAACCAAGCGCGCAAGTTCGACGAGGCGGTACCACTGACCGGTATCACGCTCACCAAGCTGGACGGCACCGCGCGTGGCGGCATCGTATTTGCCATTGCCCACACCTTGGGCATCCCCATCCGCTTCATCGGCATCGGCGAGGACATCGAAGACCTGCGCCCCTTCGATGCACGCGAGTTCGTACACGCCCTGTTCGAACACCCGGATGATGGCAACGCGACATGATCCGCTTTGACAACGTCGCCAAACGCTATCCTGCCGGACGCGAAGGCCTGGCCAGGGTCAGCCTGCAGGTGAAGCCGGGCGAGCTGGTTTTCGTCACCGGCCATTCCGGCGCCGGCAAGAGCACCCTGCTCAAACTGATCGGCCTGCTCGAACGCACTACCCGCGGCCAAGTCTGGGTCAACAAACGCAACCTCAATCGCCTGAAGGCCCGCGACGTACCGTACCACCGACGCGAGGTAGGCATGATCTTCCAGGACCACCGCCTGCTCGCCGACCGTACTGTGTTCGACAATGTGGCCCTGCCGCTGGTGGTCGCCGGTATGGGTTACCAGGAGATCCAGCGCCGGGTGCACGCTGCGCTGGACAAGGTTGGCCTACTCGACAAGGAACGCAGCCAGCCGGTCACGCTGTCGGGCGGTGAACAACAGCGCGTGGGCATCGCCCGCACCCTGGTAAGCAAACCGCCGGTGCTGCTTGCCGACGAGCCCACCGGCAACCTTGACCCCAAACTCTCACGCGAGATCATGGAACTGTTCCTGCAATTCAACCAAGTGGGCGTGACCATGCTCATCGCCACCCATGATATCGACCTGATCCAAGGCTTCGGCAAACGCATCGTGCAGCTGCACAAAGGCCGTATCCTGTACGACTCGGGAGCGGTGACATGAAACACAACACCACGCCCACCAGCTTCCGGCGCAACCGCAACCCGCTGACCTGGCTGGCGCGGCATGTGCAGAATGCCCTGGCCTCGCTGGGCCGCCTGGCCCGACAACCACTCCCCACTCTGATGACCACCGCAGTGATCGGCATTGCCATTGCGCTGCCCAGTGGGCTCTACCTGCTGGTGGATGATGTGCGCGAACTCACAGGCAACTGGGACGGCGGATCGAGCATCTCGCTGTTTCTTACGGACGGGATCGACGACCGCAAGGCCGCAGTGGTACGCGATACCTTGGCACGGCGCTCAGACGTCGGCGATACGCGCCTGATCACCCGTGCCCAAGCACTGGAGGAATTTCGCCAACGCTCCGACTTTGGCGAGGCGCTGGATCTGCTCGACCGCAACCCGCTCCCGGCGGTGATCCTGATCCGACCCGCCCCCTTCGCCAGCTCGGCGGCCGATACCGAGCGTCTGGCGAAGGAACTCGAACAGTATCGGGAGATCGCCCTGGTCCGGGTGGACCTGCAATGGATACGCCGACTCGAGGCCATCACCCACACCCTCGAACGAAGCATCCTCGTCCTGGCCGGCCTACTCTCGACCGCAGTACTGTTGATCATCGGCAACACCGTGCGTCTGGAGATCCAGAACCGCCACCACGAAATCGAGGTGATTAGACTGGTCGGTGGCACCGACGCCTTCATCCGCCGTCCCTTCCTCTACGAGGGCCTGTGGTACGGCCTGCTCGGTGCTCTGATCGCCCTGCTTCTGGTCACCCTCGGCCTTGGCCTGATGCAGGGTCCGGTACAGCACCTTGCCGGGCTCTACGCCTCAGAGTTCCGGCTGAAACTCATCACACCCGGCACCCTGCTGAGCATACT
Organism: Gammaproteobacteria bacterium; assembly: GCA_024510845.1. GTDB lineage: Bacteria > Pseudomonadota > Gammaproteobacteria > Chromatiales > Chromatiaceae > MONJU. The sequence continues at coordinate 1,633 of JANEMA010000031.1, read as the reverse complement.
TCTCGGCGGCCCGCTGCTAGGTCTGGCAGGCGCCTGGTTGGCCGTTGGTCGGCATCTGGCACGCATCCAGCCCGAATGATTCCCCACGGGGCCGCCCCCTCGTTTGATCCTGTGCAAAAAACCGGCTGCTTCCATACTCACGATTTTTCAATCCTGGAACTTTGCCGAAAATTAGCACTCTCAGGGGACGGGTGCTAAAAATGGCTTGGCACTCCACAAGACAGAGTGCTAGGTTTGCGGCCAGACTGAGTAAGGAGCCCAACGGAGATGACCCAGCAAGCAACGAATTTCCCCAACCTGCTGCCCACCGGCAGTATGGAGTCGTGCGTCAGTGCAGCCTTCCAGCTCCCAATGCTCGGCGCCGAGGAAGAGCACGAGCTGGCAGTACGCTGGCGTGATCACAAGGACCTGGAGGCCGCACACCAGCTGGTACTTTCGCACCTGCGTTTCGTAGTCCGCATCGCGCGCGGTTACAGCGGCTACGGCCTGCCACAGAATGATCTGATCCAGGAGGGCACCGTGGGGCTCATGAAAGCGGTACGCCGCTTCAACCCCGACATGAGAGTGCGCCTAGTCTCTTTCGCGGTGCACTGGATCAAGGCCGAGATCCACGAGTACATCCTGCGCAACTGGCGCATTGTCAAGGTAGCCACCACCAAGGCCCAGCGCAAGCTGTTCTTCAACCTGCGCTCGTCCAAGAAGCGCCTGGGCTGGTTCTCGCAGAAAGAGATCGAATGCGTGGCGAAAGACCTGGGCGTCAAGCCCGAGACTGTGATCGAGATGGAGGCCCGCCTGAGCAACTATGATGTTGCCTTCGACCCGCTGGAGACCGACGAAAACGACAGCACCGTCTTCACACCCTCAGCCTATCTGGCCGATCTGCGCGAAGAGCCGTCACAGCGCCTGGAGGCCGAAGACAGCGAACAGCACGAGCATGAACTGCTGGCACGGGCCTTCGAACAACTCGATGAGCGTTCGCGCGACATCCTGCAACGCCGCTGGCTGAACGAGCAAAAAGAGACCCTGCACGAACTGGCGGCAGGCTACGGCGTGTCAGCCGAGCGCATCCGCCAAATCGAGAAGGCGGCCATGAAAAAGCTGCGCAAGCTGATGGGCGAAGAGGGCGAACTGCTGGCGGCCTGATGCTCTATCCCTGCTCACATCGGACAGGGTCTGCGACCCTGTCCGGGGGGCGGATTCCGGCTGTCAGCCGGAGAAAACCACCGAGAAGAAACTCAGCCAGGCGACCACGATCAAGGTCACGACGATGGTCATGGGGAAGTTTTCGAAACTGAACATGGCTACTACTCCGTCATGAGAGACAGTCGATTCATCCGCGTACGGCGACCCGCACCACGACCTCAGTCTTCGGAATCGCCGGCCTTTCCCCGTTCCCCCGCAGCGGCACGCCGGTTGCCGGGGATCAAGGGGTCATCGTCGTCCATCAGGATGCGATGTGCCGGTCCCTCGAGGTCGTCATACTGACCGCTCTTCACGGTCCACAAGAAAAACACGACAGCCACCGCCATCAAACCAATTGCCAGCGGAATCAGGAGAAAGAGTATTTCCATCGGCGGCTCACGTATTTCGCTTTTTGCTAATATACTTCAAATGGATAGATGGGGAAAGCAAA
>JANEMA010000067.1 GCA_024510845.1 Gammaproteobacteria bacterium | reverse complement strand
GACAACATAGCTGTCCTCTGTCTCTTCGAAAGGCTTGAGGCGAATAAAAATGTTGGCAACCAGCGGATTCAGGCGGGCAAACTTTTTTCCGATGGGGCGTTTTCGCGCATCCATCCGTTGTATGAAGGCCTCTGGAAAGGCGGTTCGGGTATAGCGCCGCGATAGCCAGCTCAAGATCATCTTCAGCGTCTCGCCGTCTATCATTCCAGCTGGCTCGACGCCCTTGAGGAGCAGGCGCCTGTCGATCAGGTGGCGCTCATGGGGCAGGGCGTACCAAGTACTTGGATCACCTCTGATTGCCGACGTGCTGAACTCGATCCTGCGGCTGTTCTTTCCGCCAAGGTAGCCGCCATCGGGGTCCCTCTGGAGTGGGTGCAGGCAGAGCACTTCAAACCAGGGTTCGTTTTCGAAAGAGCCTTGCACGAGGTCGCAGGTTTGGCTGACGATCAGCAGGAGATCGTCATCGGAGATATCGTAGTGGGCGTTTTCCTTGAGTCGATCGTCCGGCTTGAGAAGGATTCCTTGTCGCCATCCCAGCCCGATGAGGCGTTCCCTGTCGTCCACGAACTATCCACCCTGTTATTCGCTCGTGGTGACGGAACCCGTGATCCGCTCCAGGAGTTCCTGGTGACTTTCATCCTCTGCGGATACCCTGGCTGAGCGGGCCTTGGCACGGTCCATTCTTTCGCGCTGTTTTTCCATCAGCACCAGCAGCGCTTCCAGACCTCGTTGTATCGATTCCTTGTCGAGCCTTTCCTGGCCGAGGCGTTCCAGGAGGCTTGGGCCATCGGCCAGTTTCTGCTTCATCAGCTTGCCAGGCGCATAATGATAAGGATTCATGTCCTTCCATTGCAGCGCGATCTCGTGCAGGGTATCGATACGCTCCAGGACTTCATCGCTTCGCGGTTCAGCCTTGTACCAGTTGTAGATGCTGGCGCGGGATGATTGGAGCACTTTGGCCAGGGCGGACATGCTCAGGCCAAAGGCATTTCGAATCAGGTCCAGCTTCTCGGCGATTGTGGCAGGTGCTGCTTGTTCCGTTGTCTCCCAATATCGGAATACCTCGGACTTATGAATGTGGCCTTCGAGTGCATCGAATATCCATGCGCATCCAGAACCGCAATGGGAAAGGAAACTTTCGATCAAGGAATCCCTAATCCCGGTGGTTTCGGATCGTTCTTCGGGCGTGAAATAGCACCCCTCCATGTATGGGATATTCGATTGGTGGGTTTCGGTTGTCCATGGAATAGGGGTTTGCGGTGCTGCCATCATTGGATCTCCTTTTCCCAGATGCTGCGTGCCTCGGACGTAGTCGTGGCTTTGAAAGCAGCTGATGATTTTTCATGCAAAGCGCGGAAACGGTCAACAACTGCTATAGGATCGAACGACATCTCTTGTTCGATAAAGTGATCGAAATCCAATAGGCCCACGATGGTATTCTCAGGATGTTCACGCATCAATCGCGGTGCGGGACGCAAGCGATTTGGAAAGATGTCTCCGGGCAACACGGCCGGCGTCGTGCTTTGGCGGTGCTGCACACGCAATGTGCTTTCCATGGGCGTCACATAAGTGACAATTTGTTCCATGGTTTGCGGTGTGCCGATGTCCTCCGGAAGCTGCGGCAAACGCAAGGTATTGATGACCTGCTGGTCAACGTTCAACTCTTCCTCCTTCATAAGGAGATCGACATAACGCAGGCCAAGACGCTGAACCGACACTCCCCGATCGGGGAGCACCTGAACGAATGCATCCAGAATATTTTGGAATTCCGACAGGAAGTTTCTTGAAGTTCTGTAGGCGGTCGTATGGAATATGAGCATCCCTGCATCCAGGATGATGCCCGTTGTGAGTGGCTCATCGAACAGAAGCCAGCGCTGGACGCTGTCTCCCAGGGCAGGTTGGCCATCCTTGATTGCCATCTGCTGTATTCTTTCTGTTTCAGCCTTGGGATAGCGGTCGAAGATCCTTTCGTGGAAGTCCTCCCAGCGCTTGTCCATGCGCGGCACGTGTGTGAAGCGGATCTGGGCCAAGACGTAGATCAGTGGGGCGTTTGGCAATTGACCAAGTGCTTTCTCCACAGTTCTTTCCTTCGATTGAGTGCGAACAGTCAGTCTGGAATGGAATTCTGATTGCCTGATCGGCCAGCGGTGTCTCTGACTTTAGCAGGTTTTGGACAGCTATTTGGACAGTTTTTTTGAGGAGTTGGATCCGCAGAGTGGATTCCGGTATTGAAAATGTTAATGAAGGTTAACTGGAATGGGTAAAAAGTTGACCAAATAAGGTTACGTGAGGGTAACATAATGGCCATTCGTAAGCATATTGGCCAGCGTATCCGCCAATTGCGTAAGGCGGCGTGCCTGAGCCAGACGGCACTGGCGGGGGTGCTGGGCATCACCCGCCAGACCCTGGCCCGCATGGAGCGTGGCGAGGTGCCCATCGACAGCGAGGCGCTGTTCCGCCTGGCCACTTACCTCGAATGCCCCGTCAGCCATTTCTACGAGGAGCGCGACGCCGGCGAGATCCGGTTGGCCCTGCGCGCCGACCACCCGGAGCTGCTGGATGCGCGCCTGCGCAACCGCCTGCTCGAACGCCTGGCGGCCATCGCCGATCTGGAGGTGGCCGCGGGGCTGGAGATTCAGCATGGCCTGCCGCCCACCGAGCCGATGGAGCGGGCGGGCGAGCGGGAGCTGGCCATCGTCCAGGAGGTGGCCCAGGAGGAGCGGGGGCGGCTCGGCCTGGGGCCGGTGGCGCCGGTCTCCGATCCGGTGGCCCTGCTGGAGAGTCTGGATGTCCGCGTGATCCCGTTCCAGCTGGCGCCGGACGGCGAGCAGGGACTGTTGTCCGGGTTCTCCGCCTTCAGCGAGTCGCTGGGGGCGGGGATCTTTCTCAACAGCCATCCGGCGCTGTCGGTCGAGCACCAGGTCTTCAGCCTGATGCACGAGTATGCGCATCTCATCTTCCACCGCCGTTCCTACCAGCCGAGTTCGGCGCCCTACCGCACGCGGGGGCGTTCCACCTCCCCGGCGGAGAAGATCGCCAATCTCTTCGCCGGCCACATGCTGGTCCCACCGGCGGGCCTGCGGCGATTCGTGGGCAGTCTGGGGGTGGTGACCCTGACCGACATCTTCGAGATCAAGCGGATCTGCCGGGTCTCGTTTGCCACAGTGCTCACTCGCCTGCAGCAGGAGGGCCTGGTGGGCCGCAAGCTGGCAAGCCGTTTCTGGGCCATCTGGAAGAAGAACGGTTGGCAGATCCAGGAGCCCGAGCGCATGTCGGGGCCTTTGTGTTTCCATCGCCGGACAGAGAGGCTGGCGAGGCGGGCCTTCGAGCGGGGCGAGGTCACCCAGGATTTTCTGGCAGACGTCCTGAATCTGGACCGCAGGGAGCTGGCGGTGCGGCTGCGCGCATGGGAAGAGGAAGCCCTGGAAGATGCCGTTTAGTCGCAGCCAGGCCAGCCTGGATACCAACATCCTTC
>JANEMA010000030.1 GCA_024510845.1 Gammaproteobacteria bacterium | reverse complement strand
GGTAACGACTACCTTCCCTATCTGTTCGGCACCGGTGGCTATGTGGTCATCCACCATCCCTCGGAGTTGCCAAAGCGGCTTCCCCTGCTGTACGCCCGTCTGGCTGGACACTGAGTGTATGGGCGCCGTCGGCGGCGGGCGGTATAATGCACAGGCTGCAACGACCGGGAGCCGGCATGCACAAGATCGGGGTATTCGCCGTCTGGCTGGGATTGATCCTGACCGTCTTTGGCTTGGTGGCCGGCTTCTGGCGTCTGTTCGCCGGGTACGCAGACGCCATGTTCTACATGAGCGCCGTACCGCTGGGTTTCGTGGTGCTGTTCGCTGGTTTGGTGGCCACTCAGCTCAGTCGGCCGGGGTGAGATGCAATCGATAGTCGATGACGCTTTGCGTCATACAGATCCGTCTCGGGATTTAGCGGGCTGTTGAAATTCGCCGACTGAAGTGGGAAATACCGGTAAGGCAGGAAGAAGGACAAGCGGCACGACGCGAGGCCCGGATATTCAACAAGACTCCCTGTTTGGCACGGTCAGCCCGGAATCACGGGTACCGAAGGACCCTCCATTGAGCACGATTCGCACCATGGTCGATGCGGCATTGAGCGAACTCGATAGTCAATGGTTACGCAAGTGGATCGAGGAATGCTTCGGCTGGGCCAGGGTCATCGGCGGGATGCGCAAGAGTCGCTTTGTGGGACGAGAGAAGCTGGACTTCCCGTTCGTACTGACCATGTCCGCCTATAACCTGGTTCGCATGCGCAATCCGGGTGCACTCGGCCTCCAAAAAAGGGTTTCGAATGCTTCCTTCCGGTGAAAACGAGGCTATTTTCAACAGCCTGCTAAAAGCGGACACTTTATGTGCTTGAAAACTGGATGGTTTCTGGTGCGATCGGGTAAACAAAAACCCCGGCAGGTCACCCTGCCGGGGTTTCGTGCCAAGGAACGGGACTTAGATTGGCAGGAAACCGCCGTGACCGAAACCCACCATGCTCATCAGCATGGGGATCGACAGCAGAGTGTTGGTACGCGAGGCATACAGTGCCACCACCTTGGCCTTGGTAATCTCTTCGGGAGAAGCCGAGACCATGCCGAGGATCTTCTTCTGGTTGGGCCAGATGAATATCCAGACGTTGAACAGCATGATGGTACCCAGCCAAGCGCCCACGCCGATACGTTCCATGCCGCCGGTTAGCATGAAGGCATTGACGATGCCGTCCACGCCACCACCGATCTGAGCCAAGCCGGACAGGCCGGTCAGCCAAGTGGCCACAGCCGCCCAGCGGAAATATAGCAGGGCGCGCGGGGCAACATATTTGTTGATGGCAGCAGGACCAGGCTCCTTGTCGGCCAGCGCGGCGGCCACAGCCGGCACCTGTACAAAGTTGAAGTAGTACAACAAGCCGATCCAGGTGATACCGACGGTGACATGCAGCCAGATGGTCAGGCTCAGGCCGTTGCCGGATGCACCCATGGCCAAGGTAGTGCCAATAGCCAGAATGACGCCGACCAGTACGGTGGCCCAAGGATTCTTCAATGGATTCACGGATGCTCTCCTAAATGTATTATCGATAGATTCTAATGAATCACCAACCATTTTACTTGGTTAAATGGTGGATGTCAATTGTCGCCGATGACAGTGTCAGGAGCCAAGTAGCCTATCCAGGCTTGCAGCATGTGATTTGTTGGGCTTCCTGGTCACCTGGGAGGTGTGCCATGAGATGGAAAGAATGACTGCAGGAGATCTGGAAAATGTGATTTGAAGAAATCTGTTCGGCCTGGCCATGGCCAGGCCAGGGATCGAGATGATCCCTGCCCGTTCCCTCGAGGCACGGGGTTGTGAGCGCCAGTTCGCTACCCACCAGGGATGTCTTGTCCAAGACGCTGGCTACCTGGGGCATCATCATCGTGGAAGAGGTCAACTGCTATCTCCGGAAACGCTGTCTGCCGGTTTTCAATCGGGAGTTTCGGTATCTGCATGACGGTGTGGTGGATGTACTGGAGGAGGAAGTCATACGCCTGATGGTGCGCTATCAGCTTGGACAGGAAATACCGGACGAGGATGCTTGGTGTATCGGTCACCTCCTGCATGCGCTCACCCTCCTTACAGAGAATTTCTGGTGTGAAGTTTCTGGCCAATACGCTGCAAGTGGTATTGGCGCTGTTGCGTTCATACCTGTTTCTGCACAGCCAGATCGATCATGCGCAATAGGGGTGCTTGAATACCAGTGTCCAGACTGTACAGCGCGATGAGTCAGAGTCGAGGCGCTTGGTGGAACAGGCCTGGGGAAAGTCGGCCTATTTCACCCGCATGCCGGGTTGTGCGCCTGTGTCGGGTGAGAGCAGGAACAGCTCCGAACCGCCGGGGCCGGCGGCCAGCACCATGCCCTCGGAGACGCCGAAGCGCATCTTGCGCGGCGCGAGGTTGGCCACCATCACGGTGAGTCGTCCTTCCAGGTCCTCCGGCGCATAGGCCGACTTGATGCCGGCGAAGACGTTGCGCTGCTCGCCACCCAGGTCGAGCCTGAGTCGCAGCAGCTTGTCGGCTCCCTCGACCTGCTCGGCCTTGACGATGCGCGCGATGCGCAGGTCCACCTTGGCGAAATCCTCGAAGGCGACCGTCGGAGCGATCGGCTCGATTCCTTTCGTCTTCGGGGAGGTGCCCGGTGCCTTTTGCGGCTCGGCCTTCAGGTCTTCCTTCGATGCCTCGATCATGGCTGTGATGCGTTCCTTCTCGACCCGGGTCATCAGCGGCTTGAACCTTTCGATGGTGTGATAGGTGAGCGGCTCGGCCTGGCTGTACCAGTCCATGGGCTCGATGTTCAGGAAGGCCTCGGCGTCGGCCGCCAGCTTCGGCAGGATGGGCTTGAGATAGCCCACCAGTACCCGGAACAGGTTGATGCCTGTGGAGCAGATCGCCTTCAGTTCCGCCTCGCGGCCTTCCTCCTTTGCGATCACCCAGGGCTTGTGCTCGTCGATGTACTGGTTGGCGCGGTCGGCCAGCGCCATGATCTCGCGCACCGCGCGGCCATATTCGCGCGTCTCGTAGTGCGTGGCGATGGACTCGCCGGCGGCGACGAACTCGTCGTGGAGGGCCAGTTCGCCACATTCTGCGGACAGGCGACCGCCGAAGCGCTTGTGAATGAAGCCCGCGCAGCGGCTGGCGATGTTGACCACCTTGCCCACCAGGTCGCTGTTCACGCGCTGGGCGAAGTCCTCGAGGTTGAGGTCGATGTCGTCGACCCGTGCGCCCAGCTTGGCGGCGAAGTAGTAGCGCAGATACTCCGGGTTCAGATGTTCCAGGTAGGTGCGCGCCTTGATGAAGGTGCCGCGCGACTTGGACATCTTGGCTCCGTCCACCGTGAGGAAACCGTGCGCCCAGACCGCGCTGGGCTTGCGGAACCCGGCACCGTGCAGCAGCGCCGGCCAGAACAGGGCGTGGAAATAGACGATGTCCTTGCCGATGAAGTGATAGACCTCGGCATCGGAGTCGGTGTCCCAGAAGGCGTCGAAGTCGATACCCTCGCGTTCGCACAGGTTGCGGAAGCTGGCCATGTAGCCGATGGGGGCGTCCAGCCAGACGTAGAAGTACTTGCCTGGCGCGTCCGGGATCTCGAAGCCGAAGTAGGGTGCATCGCGGGAGATGTCCCAGTCGTTCAGCCCCGTCTCGAACCACTCGTCCAGCTTGTTCGCTACCTCGGGCTGGACATGGCCGGCGCGGTGCCAGTCGTGCAGCACCTGCTCGAAGTCGGCCAGGCGGAAGAAGATGTGCTCGGACTCGCGGGTGACCGGGGTGGTGCCGGAGACGGCCGAACGCGGATTCTTCAACTCGGTGGGGGCATAGGTGGCGCCGCAGGCCTCGCAGGAGTCGCCGTACTGGTCGGTTGCGCCGCAGCGTGGGCAATCCCCCTTGATGAAGCGGTCGGGCAGGAACATGCCTGCCTCGGGGTCGTAGGCCTGCTCGATAGTGCGACGCACGATGTGTCCGGCATCGCGGTTGCGTTCGTAGATCCGGGCCGCCAGCTCGCGGTTCTCGGGTGAGTGGGTCGAGTAATAGTTGTCGAAGCCGATGTGGAAGCCGGCAAAGTCCTCCGTGTGCTCCTTGCAGACCCGAGCGATCAGTTCCTCGGGCTCGATGTCCTCGGCGTGCGCGCGCAGCATGATGGGGGTGCCGTGGGCGTCGTCCGCACACACGTAGTAACACTCGTGGCCGTGCAGTTTCTGGAAGCGCGCCCAGATATCGGTCTGGATGTATTCGACCAGGTGTCCCAGGTGGATGGACCCATTGGCATAGGGGAGGGCACTGGTGATCAGGATCTTGCGGCGTTGCTCGGACATGAGGTTCGAACCCGGGTTGGCTGAAGGTGCAAATTATCCCACAAGTGCCGTGTCGGCGGGATGGCCCTGCGGCCTGGGTTTGTCCTTCCCAGGCCCTCCCGGTGAGCGGGGTGGGGGTGGTCGCGCGGCGCGTCGGGTTTCGTGCTCGTTGGACGGTACTTCCGTGCCTCAGCGAGCGCAGCGCCTCCTGCCCTGCATGCCGGAGAGGCCGGGAGGGAGATAAACCCGAGCAATACGGTTGGGTTTGTCTGGGGGCAGATGGTAGAATTGCCAACCAGTACCCAATTCAACCGCATGGCATCGCGCGCAGCGCGGTCCGCAGGAGTATCACACATGGCTGAAGTCACCCAAGAATCCATCGAAGAGGCCCTCAAGGGCTATGTCGAACCTCACCTGGGTACCGACCTGGTCACGGCCAAGTCTGTCAAGAACATCGTTATCGATGGCGATAAGGTCAAGGTCAAGGTGGTCATGGGCTTTCCGGTCAAGGGTGTGCAAGACGAGATCACAGATGCCGTGAGGCAGGTCTGCGAGTCGGTCGAGGGTGTGAGTCAGTGCGAGGTGGTTCTGAGTTGGGATATCTCCGCCCACTCGGTGCAGAAGGCGCTCAAGCCTATCGACAACGTCAAGAACATTATCGCCGTGGCCTCTGGCAAGGGCGGCGTGGGCAAGTCCACCACTGCGGTCAACTTGGCACTGGCGCTGTCCGCCGAGGGTGCGCGCGTGGGCATCCTGGATGCCGATATCTATGGTCCATCGCAGCCGCGCATGCTGGGTATCTCGGGAAAGCCGGAGTCGAAGGACGGCAAGACCCTGGAGCCCATGACCAGCTATCACTTGCAGGCCATGTCCATTGGTTTCCTCATCGACGAGGAGACACCGATGATCTGGCGTGGTCCCATGGTCACCCAGGCACTCGAGCAGCTGCTCAACGACACCAACTGGGACAGCCTCGACTACCTGGTCATCGATCTGCCGCCGGGTACCGGCGACACCCAGCTCACCCTGGCACAGAAGGTACCTGTCTCAGGCGCAATCATCGTCACTACTCCACAGGACATCGCTCTGTTGGATGCCCGAAAGGGTTTCAAGATGTTCGAGAAGGTGGAGGTGCCTGTGCTGGGCATCGTCGAGAACATGTCCATCCATATCTGCTCCAATTGCGGTCACGAGGAGCACATCTTCGGCGAGGGCGGTGGTCAGCGCATGGCCGGGGAATACGGTGTGGAATTCCTGGGCGCCCTGCCCTTGGAGAAGCGCATCCGTGAGGAGACCGACTCGGGCAAGCCCACCGTGGTTGCCGAGCTGGAGTCCCGGGCCTCGCAGATCTATCGTGAGATCGCGCGCCGGGCCGCGGCCAAGCTCTCGCGTCAGGCCAAGAGCTATGCTGCCAAGTTCCCCAACATCGTCATCCAGAACAACTGAGCGGCTCGTCGTTCAAGTGTCTTGCAAGGGTCCGCTTTCGGGGGGCCTTTTTCCCGTGGGAAACCACGAAGGACACGAAGCCTTTCGCTGTTGATCGTCGCAGGAGCAGGAGTAACGCCATGTGGTGGGTGCGATGAAATTGCCCTGGACTGGCAGGCTGTTGAAATTCGCCGGCTGAAGTGGGGAATACCGGTAAGGCAGGAAGAAGGACAAGCGATACGACGCGAGGCCAGGATATTCAGCAAGATTCCCTGTTCAGCACGGTCAGCCCGGAATTGCGGGTACCGAAGGACCCTCCATTGCGCCCGATTCGCACCATGGTCGATGTGGCATTGAGCGAACTCGATGCAGACTTCAATACCATTTATTCCTTAGTGGCCGTGACTCTATCCCGCCGGAGAAGCTCCTGCGTGCCCAACTGCTGATGGCGTTCTACACCCTTCGCAGCCATTCTTAGCATACGGAAAGTATTACACCGAGGCTCAGAACGACCCCCAGCTGTCCTTGTTGCGGTGCAGGCGCAGATGCGGCAGGATCAGGCCGATGAGGATGCCGGCGATGGTGACACCGCCACCGATCATGAACCAGCGTTGTGTGTTGTTGTTTTCCAGTTCGCGTTTTTCCTGCTTGAGTTCTTCGTTGCGGCGGGTCAGTTCAGTGACATATTTGCGCAGTTCATTGCGCTCGTTGGTGATGCGTACTGTGTTGGTGGAGGTCCGTTTGAGCGCAGCCAATTCCAGTTCGATTCGCTTTTTCTCGGCCTGCAGTGACTCGTACTCCTGAATGAGGCGGTTGTGGCGCTCGGTCAGCTTGCGTTGCGGCTTGTCGGGTATGGTCTTGAGTGCGGCGATCTCGGCCTCGAGTTTTTCGCGGGCCACCGGGTGATCGAGTAATCGGCGGTTGAGCACGAAGCCTTCCCTGCTATTGGGCGGGCTCTCGTCGTTGCGCATGGTGATCTTGAATTCATCGGTGACCCAGGAGCGTTCGGCCAGTGTCTGGCCGATCAGTAGCAGAAGGGTGATGAACAGGTATCCTCTCACGATTATGATCCTCTACAGATTGGTCAGGCACCACCGATGGTGCGGAAAAGTATGTTACGCGCGTTACCCGCCAAGGAGAGCGAAGCGCAAGGCAAGGGACTGCAGTGTAGTCGATAGCATAATAGCAGGTGAAGATTGAGTCGATTTTGGGGACTGGATGTCCCAAAACCTTTCACGAGATCGAAGACTCACTTGTCGAGCACCTGTGTACGTGAATTCGTTCAATCGCCGAGCAGAAATTCGAGCAGTGCCTTCTGCGCGTGCAGGCGGTTCTCCGCTTCGTTCCAGACCACGCTGTCGGGGGCGTCGAGTATCTCGGCTTCGACCTCCATGCCGCGATAGGCTGGCAGGCAGTGCATGAACAAGGCGTCCGGTGCTGCGAATGCCATCAATTCCCGGGTGACCTTGTAGGGTGCGAAAGCAGCTTGCCGGTGCTGCTTTTCCTTTTCCTGCCCCATGCTCACCCAGGTGTCAGTGACCACCAGATCGGTGCCTTCGACCGCTGCGCTCGGTTCCCGCACGACCCGCACACACTTCCCTGCGGTGGCAAGTATCTTAGCGTCGGGCTCATAGCCATGGGGGCAGGCAATACGTAATTGGAAGTCGAACTGGCGTGCGGCATTGATATAAGAATGGCACATGTTGTTGCCATCACCTACCCAAGTCACGGTGTGCCCCTGGATGTCACCGCGATGTTCGAAGAAGGTCTGCATGTCGGCGAGCAATTGACATGGGTGGTACAAGTCGGTCAGCCCGTTGATCACCGGAACATGCGAATGTTCGGCAAAGCGCACGATGTTGGTGTGTGCAAAGGTACGGATCATCACGCAATCGACCATGCGTGAAAGGACACGGGCGGTGTCCTCGATGGGTTCGCCGCGCCCGAGCTGGGTATCGCGTGGCGACAGGAACATGGCGGAGCCTCCCAGCTGACTCATGCCAGCTTCGAATGAGACTCGGGTACGCGTGGATGACTTCTCGAAGATCATCGCCAGCACCTTGCCTTGCAGGGTGGTGTGGGGTTTTCCCGTGCGTTGCAGATGCTTGAGTTCGCTGGCGCGCCGAATGATGCCTCGCAGCGTTGCCGGGGGAAGGTCCAGCAGGGTGAGAAAGTGTTGGATACGGCGCATGGCAGGCCTCGCGTTCAGAACTGGGCGAGAAAATCGCGTATCAAGCCGCTGAGCACAGCGACGAGCTGCTCGGCTTCGGCGTCACTGAGGACCAGTGGTGGCAGAAGGCGGATCACGGTCTCGGCAGTGACATTGATCAGCAGACCGGCTTCCAATGCGCGTCCCACCAGCTCGCCGCAGGGGTGAGTCAGATCGATGCCGATCATCAGGCCGCGGCCGCGGATCTCACGCACGCCGTCCACGCCGTCGAGTACGGCTGCGAAGTCGTCGAGCAGTTTTTTGCCCAGCAGTGAGGCGCGCGCCGGTAGGTCTCCGGTACGCAAGGTGTCGCAGACCACCAAGCCTGCGCGGCAAGCCAGCGGATTGCCGCCAAAGGTCGAACCGTGGTTGCCGGGACCGAACAGTCCGGCAGCCTCGCCACGCGCCAGGCAGGCGCCGATGGGTACGCCATTGCCCAGGGCCTTGGCCAGGGTCATGACATCGGGAAGCACGTCGGTGTGCTGGAAGGCGAAGAATCGTCCGGTCCGGCCCATGCCAGTCTGGATCTCGTCCAACATCATCAGCCATCCCTGATTGTCACACAGCGTGCGGATTCCCTCGAGATAGCCTTCGGAAGGGATGCGCACACCGCTTTCACCCTGAATGGGCTCGACGAGCACCGCGACTACGTCGGGCTGGTTGTCGGCGACTGCATGCAGTGCGTCGAGGTCGTTGTAAGGGATGCGTACGAAACCCTGTACCAGAGGCTCGAAACCGGCCTGCACCTTGCGGTTGGCGGTGGCGCTCAAAGTGGCCAAGGTGCGGCCGTGAAAACTGTTCTCCATGACCACGATGGTAGGGTTGTGGATGTTATGACGGTGGCCATGCAGCCGCGCCAGCTTGATGGCAGCCTCGTTGGCCTCGGCGCCCGAGTTGGCGAAGAATACCCGGTCCATGCTCGAGAGTTGGCACAGTTCCTCGCCCAATCTTTCCTGCTCGGCAATGCCATACAGGTTGGAAACGTGCAGCAGGCGACTGGTTTGGTCCGACAGGGCTACGGTAAGCGCGGGATGGGCGTGGCCCAAGGCACACACGGCGATTCCGCTCAGTGCGTCGAGGTAACGCTGGCCTTTGGTGTCGGTCAGCCAGGCCCCCTGCCCCTGGACGAAGGTCACGGGCATCCGTTGGTAGGTGTGCATCAGTACGTCAGTCATGACGGCGATCCAATTTTCCATCGAAACAAAAAAGGCGGTCTCGGGTTGCGAGGACCACCTCCGGGATCCGCCCTCAGTGGCGGCAAATAAGGCGGAAAACTAGCGGAATTCTACCCGGTAATCAAGTGCGGTCGGATAAGCTTGTGTATGCCTAAGGCAGTATGTTGAGGTCAGGAGAAGGAGACGGGCGCCATCATTCCCTGGTAGCGACTGCTCAAAGGAGCGATTGAAACGGACTGGTGATCGTAGGCTCGGAGACACGGGCCGCCTGACCCGAGAAAGTGCCTACAAGACCTTTGATCGCTGTGTGAAGCGCTTCGACGCCAAGTGCACGAAGACGACGGAGTGCTTGGTGACGGATAGGAATGCGATGCTGGTGTTCTACGATTTCCCGGCGGTGCACTTACCCATGGACGACAACTTGGCATACCATGTGCCCGTTCCACAAAATGGGCTGCTGGCTTGTTCTGCGTCCCGGGACGGGGGAGAACAGACTTGAATATTGGTTATCGTGTGTTGCTGGACGATCCGGGAGCCCATGAATTCGTGGTCGAACTCATGGTCTCGGGCTTGGCGGCGAGCTATGTTGACTTGGCGCTACCGGCTTGGATTCCAGGCAGTTACATGATCCGCGATTTTGCGCGCAATCTGATAGATATGCAGCGTCTCGATAATGGGCCAGCTCCACGCAAGCTGGATAAGCAACGCTGGCGAATCAAGGGTATCTGCGGCGCATTCTCGTTACGTTGCAGGGTCTATGCGTTGGACCTGTCGGTGCATTCCGCCTATTTCGATGATACTCGGGCCTATTTCAATGGCACCAGCCTGTTTCTACGTCTTGAGGGGATGGAAGATGAGGAGGTCACCATTGATCTGTTCGCTCCCGCTTGGCCGGGAGCAGAAGATTGGGCTGTAGCTACCACTCTGCCGGTAGTGGATATCAATGCTCGGGGTTTCGGTCGCTATCGTGCAGATAATTATGCGCAACTGATCGATCATCCGGTGGAAATCGGCCACTTTGAACGTGTCTCTTTTATGGTAGATGCCGTGCCCCACGAGATGGTTCTCGTTGATGCACAGGGGGTGGATATTCGGCGCATTGCCTCTGATGTCGCACCAATCTGTGCTGAACATGCGGCCATGTTCTCTGAATTGCCGGTATGCTGTTATCAGTTTCTGACGCTTGCCACCCGCGATGGCTGCGGTGGCCTGGAACACCGTGACTCGAGCAGCCTGATCTGCAAACGTTCGGATTTACCCTGGCGGGGAACAGGCGAAGTCATCAACGAGCGCTATCGTCAATATTTGGCCCTGTGCAGCCACGAATATTTCCACCTGTGGAACGTGAAGCGTATTCATCCGGCGTTGTTTGCCGAAGCCGATCTCTCTTGCGAGGTTTACAGCGAGCTGCTCTGGGCCTTCGAAGGCATCACTTCGTATTACGATGAATTGGCGCTTACGCGTGCCGGGGTGATCGACCGCGATGGCTATCTTGACATGCTTGCGCCCTCGATCACACGCTATTACCGCAATACGGGCAGGCATCGTCAGTCCGTGGCTGAATCCAGTTTTGATGCTTGGACCCGTTTCTACAAGCAGGACGAGAATGCCCCCAACGCCATTGTCAGTTATTACAATAAAGGCGCCTTGGTAGCCTTCGGGCTGGACCATCTGCTGCGCATTCGCAGTGACGATCAGCTGAGCCTGGACGATCTGATGCGGAGATTGTGGCAAGAATACGGTCGTCCAGGGCGTGGTCTGCCCGAGCGTTTTATCGAGCGCGAGATCGAGACGCTGCTGGGAGAGTCGGTGGAGGATTATTTCACGCGTTACATTTACGGGACAGAAGAACTGCCGTTGACCGACTGGTTCTCCGATTTTGGTGTCGGCCTGCAGGTACGCCCTGCGGTGTCCATGGAGGATACCGGTGGCTATGTCGAGCAGTCTGCGAAAGAGGATCGTGCCCAAGCAGCATTCGGAGCCCGCTTGCGTGATCATGACGGGTGGGTGCGAGTGGAGCAGGTTTTTACGGGGAGCGCCGCCGCGCGTGCGGGCGTCAGTCCGGGCGACCTGCTGGTGGCCATCGATGGTGAACGCTGCATACTCTCCAATGTCGACGAGCTGTTGCGACGGCACGTCCTGGAGAGCGAGGTGAAACTGACTCTGTTTCGTCGGGATTTGTTGCGCGAGGTGGTTCTGCCGGTGCTCGCTGCACCATGGGATACTGTCGATCTGTATTGGTTGGCGGACCGGCAATTGGAAGAGACGGTGCGCCGCCGGCGTGAGCGTTGGTTGGCTTCGGTGCGCGGGGTCTAGTACATGCAGAAGAGTATTCTGGCCGTGTTGGCGGACGGATGTTTTCATTCCGGCGAAACACTGGCCCGTGAGTTCGGGTGCAGCCGTTCCGCGGTGTGGAAGTCCCTGCAGTCCCTGCGTGAGCGCACTGGCCTGGAGATCATGGCGGTTACCGGCAAGGGTTACCGCCTAGAGTGTCCGCTCGAGCTGTTCGATGAGCAAGCTATCCTGGATGCCATGGGATCGGTTGCTAGTACCCGCCTGCGTGGATTGCACCTGTACGACGAGGTTGCTTCAACCAATATCCTGGCCGCCGAAGCTTTGCGGGGGGGTGAACCGCAACCTGCAGCTTGGCTTGCCGAATACCAGAGTACTGGGCGTGGTCGATGTGGTCGGCGTTGGCACTCTCCCTATGGGCGGAATCTCTATCTGTCATTGCTGTATGGCTTCGATCTGCCGATGCGGCAACTCTCGGGGCTCAGCATTGCCATGGGTGTGGTGTTGGCCGAATTTCTGGCCCGTCATGGCCTGCGTGAGCATGGTCTGAAGTGGCCCAATGATCTGTACTGGCGGGGTCGCAAACTGGCCGGTCTGCTGATTGAGGCGATCGGAGAAACGGGCGGTCCGGTGTCCACCATCATCGGGATTGGTCTCAATATTGACCTGGGAGGTACCCTGCCCGATTGGATCGATCAGCCGGTGGGTGATTTGCGCATGGCGGGTTTGTCGCCTTCGCGCAATCGTTTGGCGGGGGAACTCATCGATGCCCTGTTGGTTGGGTGCTCGGAATATGCCCAAGTGGGGCTTTCCTCTTTTCTGTCGCGCTGGGATGCCTTCGACTTGTATCGTGGTCACTCCGTGCGGCTCTGCAGCGGTGCTGGCGAGTGGCGGGGATTTCTTCTCGGTATCAGTGCGAATGGTGGGGTACGGTTGCAAACGGACGAAGGGGAACGTGTGTACCACGGTGGCGAACTGAGCCTGCGTGAAGAGACGAATTGATGTGCCGTCTATTGGTCGATATCGGTAACACCAACGTGGCTTGCGCCTGGATGAACGAAGGGCTGGAGCTGCTGGGTGTCTTGTCCACGGGTGCCGGGTTGCTTGACAGCCTGCCAGGGATGCCCGCTGAGGTTTGGGTTGCCAGTGTTGCCGATGTTGTCCATACAGCCAGATTGCTTGGTCCGTTGCACGAGGCTGGTATCCCGGTTGTCGAAGTACGGGTGTTGGACCATGCAGGTTTTTTGGAGACCCGTTATCATCCGGCTCAGCTCGGAGTGGACCGCTGGTTGGGTCTGCTGGCTTGTCGTGCGCGCGGTCGGTATCCAGCCGTGGTGGTCGATGTCGGGACTGCCACGACCGTCGATCTGCTGGACAGCGAGGGCATCCACCAAGGCGGCTATATCCTGCCCGGGTTGGACATGATGCGTTCTGCCCTATTGGCAGGGACGGCCATTCGCATGTACGAAGCACCGATTGTTTGCGCAGGCGATACACTCCCCGTGGATACGATGGGTGCCATACACTGTGGTGCCATACAGGTGCAGGTCGCGCTCATTGAAAAGTTGTCCGCATCCCAGCCTCCTGGAGGGTGGGTGGTACTGGGAGGAGGCATGGCGTCAATGATCGCCGCACACTTGCGGTGTAGGCGGGAAACGATGGAGCATATGGTATTACATGGGTTGGCGGTATTGGCGAAAGGGGGCGGTGCATGCGTTGGCTGATTGCCCTGTTGCTGACGGCGAATGTGATGGTGGTCTTGTGGCGCGGCATGGAGCACCGGGGCGATGAGCGGCTGGCGCGTCTTCCCGATTCCGACATCGGTGATCTTCATCTGTTGGTGGATGACGGCCCCGTGGCAGAGGAGGTTGCCGCCGGGGGCGAGCCAACGGCGACAGATGCAGATATCAATGTGGAGTCCGTGGCCAATGAGGCTGACTCGAAGGTTGTGGCCACTGGCGACCCTCGGTAGGGTCAGTATCGTGCCTGTTTGGAGCTGGGGCTGTTCGAACAAGCGGGCGAGTGCCTTGCGGCGAAAGCAGCAGATCGAGAAGATGGGCTTTGTGGTCCGTCTGTAATGCCACAAGCGCGTGGTCGATGGGTATGTCGTGATGGTCCAAGGCTTGGGCATACCCGCCATGTGCGTCTGCTCGACGGCTTGGCAGCAAGACAACTGAGCAGGGTGGGCTGTCCCTGAGAATGTTCAAGCCTTGTATTCAAGGTTCCGATTGCCAAGCCTTGTGGGGGCCACCTACAATCTGTTCGAACGCTGGTGTAGCTCAGTAGGTAGAGCAGCTGATTTGTAATCAGCCGGTCGCGGGTTCGATTCCTGTCACCAGCTCCAGTATGTAACGGGTCGGCTAGGCCGGCCCGTTTTTTTGCTCCCGCCCCATGCCTGACTATTTTGCTTGGTTTTTATGTTAGGAAGCGCTATGATGTCGGTGAACCCAGTACTGAATTCAAATAGAAGACGAGTAAGTCAGGAGTGAACAATGAGTGTGGAGTTGCCGGAACGTGATGGCGACGGCTACTTGGTCGACATGAATCAATGGACCTCGGAGATCGGGTGTGCCATGGCCGAGGCTGATGGCGTCGAGTTGGACGACGTGAAGTGGGGTCAGATTCTCAAGGCAAGGGAATACTTTGAGGAAGAGAACGTGGTGCCGCCGATTCGGAAGTTCGCCAAGTACATCGACGCCGATCAGAAGGAACTGTTCAAGATGTGGAAGACCGGACCGATGAAACCCATCACCAAGTATGGAGGGTTGCCCAAGCCGACCGGTTGCGTGTGAACTGATTGCACGACAGATTCTGACTGCCAGAAACATCTGGAGCGTCTGTGATGCTCCAGATGTTTTCGTTTTTCCCGAAATAGTAAAAGGATGCAGCGGCCATGCTGACTTTCTGATGTACGGGCAGACGGAAGCGGCAGTGTACTCTGTTGATTGATCTTGTCGGATCGACAATCAACAAGAGAAGCATAGCGCAATGAACGAGGGTGCGGTTGTCGAGCTGGAAGCAGTTCAGGTGCCGCCAGGGATTCTCCTGAGAGTCATGGGCAAAACAGGATCTGCCACACACCGGGCAGGGGTACTCGGTTCCATGCTCGGTTTTACTTCTAGGTGTAGTTCATGCACGGTTTCGTCCATATCCAAGCACTGATCCACCCGTTTCCAGGGCGCTTCAATGCCCAGGCCCAGGAGAAGAATCTATTTGCTATCCCTTTCACTTCCTCATCGGATACATTGGCACAGGATTCAGGGTGAATTTCAATCGAAACGTCGATATTCCTGTTTGTTTCGTTGTATTAACCCGGTACGTAAATAGAACATGACATACTGCGTGCCATGGAGAAAGAAGGCGCTGTAGGACTCAAGCTCCGCAAGCGGGGGCGTCCCACTGGTGATGGCCGGATGCTGACTCTGGGGCAGGAAAAGGAGATCCGCAAACGCATCGAGGACAAGCCCCACGATCAACTGAAGATGCTTTTACGTGCTGTGGACCCGGGAAGCGGCAAAAAAGCTGATCGAACGGAAATACTTGGTCCGGATCGCCTACGAACGGTTGGGAAATCTCGCCCTGTGGGGCTTCACGCCGCAGAAACCGTTGAACAAGTCCTGCTGGCAGAACCCGAGGCAAGAGTCAACCAGCGGCTGAAGGAGATCTATCCCGGTATCGAGGCACGCGCCAAGGCTGAGAAGGCAGAAATCCACTTGGGTGATGCTCGCGGGCAGGGACTACAGGAAGTCGATCACGAAGCCTTGGGCGCGGGGACCGGGATCCTTGAGGTGCAGATCGATAGTGATCACATCTTCCGGTAGGGCGGTGGGCGGACCGGACCAGCCTGGCGGCAGGTACTGGTCGGGAGAGAACAGGCGGCGCGCCACCAGGGCGCCGGTGGCATCCTGCAGGGTGAGTTGGAGCCGAGGGAGAGGCTGGGCGAAGGGAGCGTCGTTGCGGATTGCCAGCCACAGATGCAGGGCGGCGGGCGGGCCGGCGTCGGACTCCATGGTGCGCTCGATCACCGTGAAGTCTTGCGGGTGGTAGCGATCCGGTAGCTGACAATCGAAGATGGCACAGAGCTGGGTCGTCTGTGGTAGATCGATCCACAGGTCGCGCTGTATCCAGGCGAGCTGCGTGAGCAGCGAGAGTGAGAGGAGCAACACCATCAGCTTTTGCCACCAGGGAGTAGATCGTGGCGGCGGTGGGTACAGCAGATCCTGTTCGTCCGGTATGCTGTTGGATGCCGGATCCGGCGCAGCCTGTGCCCAAGTGTCTGGATACGACGGCAGCTCGTTGGGCCGGCCGTGGATGGTGGGTTCGTTCCCTGGGAGAGGCATGCTTGGTTTGAGCGATAACCCGGCGTTCCGTCGTGCATCCCTGCCCTCTGAGGGAGGGGTGTCCGGGGGGACGAGATTTTTTTCCTCAATCAGGGAGGAGGTGTCCAGGGGGTGTGGCTCGGCGATAACCTCTGGTGTGGTGGCGATTGCGTTCTGGAAGGCATTGAATACCTGGGTACATCGATAACAGCGTGCCAAGCCTTGTGATTGTTGCAGGATCTGCGGGTCCACGTCGTAGGCGGTATGGCAATGTGGGCAGCGGGTCCTCATGTAGCCTCCAGGGGGTGATGACCATAGAATCCAGCCCTCACGCTGTTGGATGGGTTGGAAGTCGATGATATGCCGATAGGCTTCGGTGACAGGTACGGCTTGGTCGGCAGAGATGCCCGAGAGCACCAGAGTGCCGCCAGGTGAGACCAGCCTGCTGATGTGCGATGCCCGTTCGATAAGCACGTTCGCGAGGATGTTGGCCAGCACGGCCTGCGGGTCATGGTCGATGGCCTCGACGTGTCGTGCACCGAGTTTGAGTGCGGCGATACCGAGAATGCCCGAGCCACAGCCGAAATCGATCACTTCGAGTCTCTCCGGCGGATGGGCATCCAGCGACTCGAGACATAGCGCAGTGGTAGGATGGGTGCCCGTGCCAAAGGCCAGGCCGGGGTCTAGGTCCACAATTGCTGCGTCCGGGCTGGCGTCCAGTATCTGGCCTCCGGGGCGTATCCACAGGTGTTCGCCGAAGCGCATGGGGGTGAGGCGTTCCAGCCATGTGTGCTTCCAGTTGCAGTCTTCGAGGACTTCGATCTTGAGTGCGTCCCGGTTTGTGTGCCTGCGCACCATTGAGTACGGCGCGCAGGTGATCGATATCGGTATCGCCGGGTGCCGGTTCAAGTAAGAGTTTGTCGCAGGCATTTCCGAGGGTGACCGACAAGGCGCCCAGTTGTTTGATCAGCAGTTCGACCAGAGGGGCCTGTGACTTGTCAACGGTCAGGTGGGTCTGTATCCAGGGCACGGCTCAGAGACCGAGCTTCTTTTCCAGGTAATGAATGTTGATCCCGCCCGCGGCAAAATTGCAGTCGGCCATGATATCGGTCTGCAAGGGAATGTTGGTCTTGATGCCTTCGATCACCATCTCGGACAGCGCTCCGCGCATGCGCGCGATGGCCACGTCGCGGTTTTCGCCATGGGTGATCAGCTTGCCGATCATAGAGTCGTAGTAGGGTGGCACACGGTAGCCGCTGTAGATGTGGGTATCCACGCGTACGCCAGGTCCACCTGGTACGTGCAGGCGGGTGATGTCGCCGGGGTTGGGCATGAAGCTCTCGGGATCTTCGGCATTGATGCGGCACTCGACGGCATGCCCGCGTACCACAATGTCTTCCTGGTGGTAGGTCAGCGGTTGGCCTGCGGCGATCAGCAGTTGCTCCTTGACGATGTCCACGCCGGTGATCATCTCGGTGACAGGGTGTTCCACCTGTACCCGGGTGTTCATCTCGATGAAGTAGAACTCGCCATTCTCGTACAGGAACTCGAAGGTGCCGGCACCGCGATAGCCGATGCGACGGCAGGCCTCGGCGCAGCGTTCGCCTATTTTGGTGCGCAGATCCGGTGAGATGCCGGGTGCCGGGGCTTCCTCGACCACCTTCTGGTGGCGCCGCTGCATGGAGCAGTCGCGCTCGGCCAGATGGATGGCATTGCCGTGTTCATCGGCCAGCACCTGGAATTCGATATGCCGTGGGTTCTCGAGAAACTTCTCCATGTACACGGTATCGTTGCCGAAGGCTGCGGCCGCTTCGCTTTTCGTCAGCGAAATGGCGTTGAGCAGCGCTGTTTCGGAGTGCACCACGCGCATGCCGCGACCGCCACCACCGCCAGCGGCCTTGATGATCACCGGGTAGCCGATTTCGTGCGCCAGGTGCAGGGTGCGCTCCTTGTCGTCGTCCAGTGGACCATCGGAGCCGGGTACCGTGGGTACCCCGGCCTCCTTCATGGCCTCAATGGCGGTGATCTTGTCACCCATCAGGCGGATGGTCTCGGGACGCGGGCCGATGAAGCGGAAGCCGGAACTCTCCACGCGCTCGGCGAAGTCGGCGTTCTCGGAGAGGAAGCCGTAGCCGGGGTGGATGCCGGTGGCGTCACACACCTCGGCGGCGCTGATGATAGCCGGGATGTTCAGGTAGCTCTCGGTCGACGAGGCGGGGCCGATGCATACCGACTCGTCGGTCAGGCGCACGTGTTTGAGGTCACGGTCTGCCTCGGAGTGCACGGCCACGGTGGCGATGCCCAGCTCGCGGCAGGCACGTAGGACGCGCAGGGCGATCTCGCCCCGGTTGGCAATGACGACTTTGTCCAGCATGGGCCTATCCGATCACGAACAGTGGTTGGTTGTATTCGACTGGCTGGCCGTTCTCGACCAGGATCTTCTGTACCGTGCCGGAGATGTCTGACTCGATCTGATTTAGGATCTTCATCGCCTCGATGATGCACAAGGTATCGCCGGCTGCTACCTTGGAGTCTTCTTCAACAAAAGACTTGGAAGTCGGTGAGGGCGCACGGTAGAAGGTGCCCACCATGGGTGAGCGGATGATGTGGCCCTCGGGTTCAGCCTCCTCGGTCGGTGTCGAGCTGCTCTCGGTGGCAGCCGGTGGTGCGGCTGGAGCCGGTACCTGTGCAGCGGCGGGTATGACCATCGCCGGTGCGCTGCTGCTAATGCGGCTAATGCGAACCGACTCCTCGCCTTCGTGGATCTCGATCTCGGCTATGTCGGATTCTTCGAGCAGTCCGATCAGTTTCTTGACTTTGCGGATGTCCATTGAAAGGTTCCTGTTTCTGTGTTGAATGACTTACCCGACGCGCGCCAGGGCGGCGGCGAGTGCCAGTTCATAGCCTTGCGCGCCGAGGCCGCTGATCATTCCCACTGCAATGTCCGACAGGTAGGAGTGATGACGGAAGGGGTCGCGTGAGAACACGTTCGAGAGATGGATCTCGATGAACGGAATATCCACGCCGAGCAGGGCGTCGCGCAGGCCAATGCTGGTGTGGGTCAGGGCCGCTGGATTGACGAGGATGAAGTCCACACTCTTCCGGCCGGCCTGGTGAATGCGATCAATCAGTGCGCCCTCGTGGTTCGACTGGAAAAAGGCGAGTTCATGCCCGTCAGCTTGAATACGCAGGCATTTCTCGATATCGGCCAGTGTCATCGAGCCGTAAGTGGTTGGCTCGCGGGTACCGAGCAGGTTGAGATTCGGGCCGTTGAGCACCAGGATGCTTGCCATGGAATGCGCTGCCTATCTCTGTTCGATGGTGGATATTTTGTCGTTATCTGTGCCGAAAAGGCGCTGATCTGCGTCCAATTCTGGGCGAGTCGCTCGGCCTTGTCCAGTCCGGAAATGGGGGAATGTGCCCAGATTCGGAAACCCGTCAGCACCGTGAAGGCTGAGGGAAGGGCGTTTCCCCGGGCTCAGATTCGCTCCGGCGAGGCGTAGCTGCGGCGGTTGTTCTCGATGGCCTGTTGCAACACGGGCTCGATCTGTTCGCGACTCACTCCGCCGACAAAGCGCGCCAGGATGCGCCCGCCGGGCTCGACGATTACGGTGAAGGGCAGGCCGTCGAAACGGTTTCCCAGGTGTCGCGACAGAGTGATGGCATCGAGATCACCCAGCAGTACGGGATATTCCACGCCATAGGTATCGACGAAGTCGGCGACTGGCTCGCGGTCGTCGATGGTGATGCCGACGAAGCGGACGTTGTCGCGCGCGTACTGCTCCTGCAGATCGACGAACAGCGGGGTTTCCTCGCGGCAGGGCGGGCACCAGGCGGCCCAGAAGTTGAGCACCAGGATATTGGTCTTCCATTCGTTGCCGTGGCGCAGGCGGCCCTCGAGATCCGGGTAGGTGAACTCGGGCATCTGTTCGAGCACGGGGGCCTCGGCCGGTTCGGCGGGCCGTTCGGCCTGGCGCAGCATCTTGATGCCGATGCCGGTCAGCACGCCGACCAGCAGGCCCACCAGGGCGATGATGAGTATGCGGGTCGGTTTCATGGTCTGGCCGCCTGCCTTGTGCTGGCGATCAGCGCCTCCACCGTGGGCTCACCGACCAGGCGCAGTTCCTTGCGCAGCTTGCCCGAGGGGTCCCAGAAGAACAGGGCCGGTGGCGCGGGCAGTTCGAGGCGGTCGGTCAGTTCGCGGTCCTGTTCGTCCTGGCGGGTGATGTCCGCCTGGAGCAGCATGAAGCCGGTGAGTGCCTGTTGTACCCGCGGGTTGGGGAAGAGCTCCTTTTCCATCACCTTGCAGTAGGTGCACCAGTCGGCGTAGAAGTCGAGCATGACGGGCTTGCCGGTGGCCTTTGCTGCAGTCAGTTCCGCTTGCAGCGCGTCCCATCCGTGGATGCGCTTGAACGCGAGGTGGGCGGAATCGGTCGGCCCTGCACTGCTGCCGGTGAACAAGCCGCGTAGCGGCTGGGTGGTGTCGCGTCCGCCGGCTGCCACGCCGACGATGAAGGTGGCGCCATAGATCAGTAATACCAAGCCCAAACCCTTCCACAACCGGCACCAGCCGCTCGTGCTTTCGGGCAACTGGCGTAGTGCGCCCATGTACACGGCCGTGACGATCAGCAGTGTGCCCCACAGCAACAGGATGGTGGCGGTCGGAATATGGGTGGGGCTCATGCGCTCGAGAAAGCTCAATGCCAAGGCCAGCATGATGACTCCGCCGGTAGCCTTGAAGGTGTCCATCCAAGTACCCGCCTTGGGCATCAGCGCGCTGCTGCCGGCGCCCACTGCCAGCAGCGGCAGGCCCATGCCGGTGCCAAACAGCCACATGATCAGGAAGCCATGCAGCATGTTGGACGAGGCGGCGAACGCCAGCATGGCGAGCAGTACTGGGCCACCGCAGGGGCCGACGATCAGCGCCGAAAACATGCCCATCAGGCCTACGCCCACCATTGAGCCGCCTTTCTGCTGATTGCTCAGGTTGTTGAGGCGGCTCTGGATCGCTGCGGGGACCTGGATCTGGTAGAAGCCGAACATCGACAGGGCGAGAGCCACGAAGAGAATGATCGAGGGCACCAGCACCCAAGGAGTCTGCAGGGCCGACTGAATGCCCAGTGATTTGCCGACCAGCGCCATGGCGATGCCCAGCACACCGTAGGTCAGGGCGATGCCCTGGGTGTAGGCCAGCGAGAGTTCGAAGATGCGGAAGCGGGTGATATTGTTTCCCTGACCCATGATCAGCGAGATGAGGATGGGGGTCATGGGGTACATACAGGCAGTGAAGGCTACCAGCAGGCCGAAGCCGAGGCTGAGCAACAGCCCGAGGCCGAAGCCCGAGCCGTGCAGGCGATCGAGCAGCTGCTCCTGTTCATTGCGCGGTACGGCGGCCGATGTGGTGGTCGTGGCAGCGGTGCTGTCCTCCGGCAGGAGTTGCGGCGCCTTCGGTGCCGTGACCGGCTTCGGCTGCGTGGCAGCGGCCGGCTGTGCGTTGCCATCGCCGATGGCCGGCAGGAGTACGTGCAGGGTCTTCTTCTGCGGCGGGTAGCAGATGCCGCGGTCGGCGCAGCCCTGATAGCCGGCCAGGACCTCGATCTCGGTCTCGGCGGTGTTGTCACGCAGCAGGGGAATGCGCAGTATCACCTGCTTGTGATAGACCGGCACGTCGCCGATGTTGCCGTCGGGCTTGATGGAATCCTGCTTGATGTCGGCCGGTGGCAGTTCGTACTCGCCGAGACGCACGCCATCGCCACCGACGCGTGCCTTGAGCTTGTCCTGGTACAGGTAGGTGCCGTCGGCAATCTGCCAGCGCACGACCAGGGTCTTGCCGTCCGGGCTGTCGGCCGCCACGCGGAAGGCTTGGTCGACCGGCAGGATGTCATCTTTCAGGGTGTCCAGACCCAGGGCGTCGTCACCGCCCACCGGTACCACCGGGCTGGCGGTGGGAGAAGCGGCGGCGGTCGCTGCGGCGGCCAGGCGTGGTGCCGGCAGCGAAACCTCGTGTATCTGGGGCGGATAGCAGATGCCTTGCTCGGCGCAGCCCTGGTAGCGCAGCTTCAGGGTCAGGTCGCCCAGGCTGCCGGAGAAGCCGGTCACCGGCACCTGTGCTCGGGCACCGCGATGATAGACCTCGACTTTGCCGAAGATGGGATCGTTCTTGATCTCGGGTTCGGATGTGTTCAGTTCGCCCAGGGTCACCCGAGAGTCGGCGGGCGTCACCCGAAACTTGTTGCGGTACAGGTAGTAGCCCCCGGCGATGATCCAGTCCATGACCACGGTGCGGCCGTCGTCGCCCAGCCGGGCCTGGACCTGGAAGGCCTGTTCGGGACGCAGGAAGTCCTCCTGTGCCGGTGCGCTCTGGACGAGCAGGAGCAGGGCGGGGAGCAGCAGTCGGGTCAGTCGGTGCATGTCTGTATCCAGTCGAGGTATTCGATCAGGCCGCCGATCACTGGCAGGGTGAGGATTTCCGGCAGTTCGTAAGGGTGTTCGCGGTGGATGATCGTTTCGAGCTCGGCATAGCGTCGGGTGCTGGTCTTGATCACCATCTGGTGTTCCTCGCCGTGCTCGATGCGGCCCTTCCAGGGGTAGATAGATGTCATTCGGCCGTGAATATTCACGCAGGCCGCCAGTTTCTTCTGGACAAGTTTTTTCGCCAGACGTTCAGCCCCTTCCCGTTCAGGATGGGTGGTGAGCACGATCAGGATGTCGTCAGGCATTGTTTTTCCGTTTGACGTCCGCGTTGGCGATGTATTATATGCCACATCAAGGGGCGAGCGACGTGCCGCCTGTCATATCTGGAGCACGCATGATCCATCCCCTGCTGCTGTTTCTGGCGATCTTCGTGATCGCGCCCTTGGTCGAGCTGTATGTACTGATCGAAGTCGGTGCGCACATCGGTGCCTTTTCCACCATAGCGCTCTCGGTGTTCACGGCGGTGCTCGGTGGCTGGTTGGTGCGCCTGCAGGGTTTTGTTGTGCTCCATCGGGTGCGGGGTGCCATGGTGTGCGGTGAGGTGCCGGCGCTGGAGGTGCTCGAGGGTGCGATGTTGCTGCTCACCGGCTTGGCCCTGTTGCTGCCGGGTTTCATCACCGACACTGTGGGTTTCGTGTTGCTGATCCCGCCGTTGCGGCGTGCACTGATTCTCTGGTATCTGGGCAGAAACGGCACTTTGCGTCCTGGCCCGCCATCGCAGGGTCCCTCGGTGTCGGGCGGTTTCATCGAGGGCGATTTTCGTCGCGACGATTGATCCGGCGCCGGAACTGGCTGCAGAATGTGTCAGCATCACAGCCGGAGGACAAGTCATGCCCCTGATCAAACCCTTCACCGGTCTGCGCCCGGTTTCAGGCAGGGAGACCGATGTGGTTGCCCCGCCCTATGACGTCATGAGCCGCGAGGAGGCCAAGACTATGGTCGAGGGAAGACCCTGTAGCTTCCTGCACATCTCGCGTCCTGAAATCGACCTGCCCGATGAGACTGATCCCTGCGATCCTGCGGTGTACGCGAAGGGGCGCGAGAACCTCGACCGCATGATCGCCGAGGGATTGTTGGCGCGCGACCCCCGTCCTGCCTACTATGCTTATCGCCTGACCATGGGTGAGCACCACCAGACAGGTGTCGTCGCCGCTGCCTCGGTCGCAGCCTATGATGCCGACCGTATCAAGAAGCACGAATTCACCCGCCCGGTGAAGGAGGACGACAGGGTGCGCCAGATCGACACACTCGACGCCCAGACCGGGCCGGTGTTTCTGGTCTACCGCGCCGATCCCGAGGTCGATGGTATTCTCGCCGAGGTTGTCGTCGGCAGGTCCGACATGGACGTGACCGCGGCCGACGGTGTGCGCCACGAGCTGTGGGTGATCGATGATCCACAACGGGTCGACCGTCTCACCGCCGCTTTCGACGCCATGGATGCGCTCTATGTGGCCGACGGTCATCATCGCTCGGCCGCCGCCTCGCGCGTGGCCGCGGCGCGCCGCGAGGCCAGCCAGGCGCATACCGGCGAGGAGCGATGGAACTACTTCCTGAGCGTGATCTTTCCCCATGACCAGATGCAGATCCTCGACTACAATCGGGTGGTGCGCGACCTCAACGGGCTGTTGGCCGAGGACTTCCTGGCGCGGGTGGCCGAGCGCTTCGATTTCACGCAGGAGGACGCCCCGGTGCGCCCGCGTGGTCCCGGCGAGTTCGGTATGTACCTCGATGGCCACTGGTACCGTCTGCGCCTGCGCGATGCCTACCGCAGCGACGATCCGGTGCGTGGCCTGGACGTGAGCCTGCTGGCCGACCATCTCATCGAGCCGGTGCTCGGCATCTCGGACCCGCGGCGCGACGAGCGTATCGATTTCGTTGGGGGCATCCGCGGTCTCGATGCGCTTGCACGGCGCGTGGACAGCGGCGACTGGGCCGTGGCCTTTGCCCTGTATCCCACCGCCATCGACGCCCTGATGGCGGTGGCCGATGCCGGCCAGGTCATGCCGCCCAAGTCCACCTGGTTCGAACCCAAGCTCGCTGACGGCCTGGTCAGCCACGTGCTCGACTGATCGGACGGGGAAAACCGCGAAGGACGCAAAGGGTAGTCGAAGATTCGTGACGGGGCCCGCTTTTACCCTGTAGGAGGCCCGTCCTCGGGCCGAACATTCGCGGTGGAGGCGCTTCTCATATCAGGTAGGACGCCCACTCCCCGGGCGCCGGAACAAGATCTGCCCCGGGGTTTTCGTGTGCTTTGTGTCCTTGACGGCTGTACGAGGCGGTTGCCTCAACTTTCGTCCACGACCTGTCTTGACTTTCCCCGATGCGCCCCTACTATTGGCACTCACCTGAAACGAGTGCTAACAATCGTTGGCCGAGAACAAACCTTTCCAGAGATTTTTGGAGACCTGATCCCATGAATATCCGTCCACTGCACGACC
>JANEMA010000002.1 GCA_024510845.1 Gammaproteobacteria bacterium | reverse complement strand
CAAGATGAACATGATCCTGCACGGTATCCCCGAGGCCGACATCCGCAACGAAGACACCCTGGCCAGCCCCCGGCACGTCGAGGGCGGCGAGCTGATGCGCTTCGACTATGTGCTCACCAACGTGTCCGAGTCACACTTCGCCGTACGGTGATCGGCAACGGAAGACCGAAATTTGCCTTGCTACGCAGACCTGAAACGATCGCCTGATGACTGAAAACGCGTACAAAGTCCGCACCCCGCTGTTCCCGCCCTATTCCTGGGTGGGGGCAACCATGCAGGCGCTTGATGGCGTTGCCAAGTCTGACATTACCCATTTAATCCAATCCATTTCGCAGCAGACAGGCACACCGCAGAAGCCGGTGGACTGGTCGGAGCCGGACAAGTGGATTGCGGAGCGCTTGTCGGGTGATGATGCTGCACTGGCCGCGAAGATCTGGCAGCAGAGCGGGCATGTGGTTAATCCGCGCCATATCTATGGCACCTATCTATTCATAAATACCTATGACCTGCTGGTCCCCGATGCGCAAGGTATCTATCGGCTTTCCGAGCGGAGCAAGGGGTTTCTCAACGAGGACCCTGCCACGGTGCAATCGCTGGACGAGGCCGAGGGCCTGTTGAAACTGCTGAGCATCCTTGCCACCAAGACCCAGGCCAAGCGCGGCGATCTGTTGCCGGAGTGGGCCGAGTACCTGCAAGAGCATTCGAAATTCACCACACCGGGCACCTTCAAGGATACCCTGAGCCGCCGACTGGCCAACCTGGTCGAGCGCGGTCTGGTGGCACGCGAAGGCAACCGTTACACCATTACCGAAACGGGCCTGCAATACGCGGAGAAGAGCCTTCCCGAGGGCGAAGATCCCAAACGTACCGTGCTGCGGGTGGTGAACGAACACAATGCCCGGCAGCGCGAAGCGCTGCGAGAACTGCTGGCTGTCATGCCACCGTATCATTTCGAGCACCTGATCGGTGACCTGATGGAGGCGATGGGCTACGAGGACGTGATCGTCACCAAACAGTCGGGTGACAAAGGCGTCGATGTGGTGGCGACGGTGCAATTTGGCATCACTACCGTGCGGGAAGTGGTGCAGGTCAAGCGCCACAGCAAGGCGAGCATACCGCGCCAGACCATCGACCAGCTTCGGGGCTCGCTGCCCTACCACCAGGCCATTCGCGGCACCCTCATCACGCTGGGCAAAATCAGCAAGGGCGCGACCGAGGCCGCCCTGTTTCCCGGTGCCGCCCCCATCACGCTGATTGACGGTGAAAGGCTGCTGGATCTGCTCATCGAGCACGGTATCGGCATCAAGAAGCGCCTAGTGGAACTGTGGGAGGTGGATGCGGCGGCGCTGGAGAAGGAGATCGAGGCCGAAATGCCTGACAAGGAGGTTGTCACGGACGGATAAGGAGATCCAGCCATGAGCGAGATGGTGATTTTCGACCAGGCCGATCAGCCCATCGAAGTCCGGCTGGAGGCGGAGACGGTCTGGCTGACCCAGGCGCAGATGGCCGAGTTGTTCGGAAAAACCAGGCAAAACATCAGCTTGCATATCCGCAACATCTTCAAGGAAGGTGAGCTGGAGGAGGATTCCGTAGTCAAGGAATCCTTGACTACGGCCGCCGACGGCAAACGTTACAAGACCCGCTATTACAACCTGGACGTGATTATTTCGGTCGGTTATCGGGTCAAATCCCCGCAAGGTGTGCGTTTCCGCCAGATGGGCCACCCGCGTGCTGCGCGAACACCTGACCCAGGGCTACAGCCTCAACGAACACCGGCTGGCCCAACGAGGGCTGGAGGAGCCGACCCAGGTCGTCGAGCTGCTGGACAAGACCCTGACCCGGCAGGAGTTGGTACAGCGATATGCAAAAACGATGTCTTGGCGGTGAGGCGAATCCCGTATGGGGACACGGAATACATGCAAAAACCAAGGGGGAACATACAGATGCGGGTTATCGAAGAATATTCCTTGAAATTTCCCTGTCTTGACCGATATTAACTCACAGGTTAATAATGCGCGTCCGGCGACTGCCATTTCAGGGACGGTTCGTGGTATTGGCCGCCTGCGATAACCGCGGAGTACCCACCCTGCTGGAGTTTTTCGAGGGGCTTGGGCCGAATCTGGAAAAGGACATGGACCACATGCTCCAGCTATTGGAACGTGTCGCGGCTTCCGGGCCGCTCCGTAACACGGATATTTCACATAAAATTCAAGGAGATATCTGGGAGTTCATCAAGGGCCGCCTGCGGGTGTTCTGGTTCTACGACGAGGGCCGGGTGATCGTCTGTACCCATGGATT
The DNA here is from genome assembly GCA_024510845.1 of Gammaproteobacteria bacterium. Classification (GTDB taxonomy): domain Bacteria; phylum Pseudomonadota; class Gammaproteobacteria; order Chromatiales; family Chromatiaceae; genus MONJU. Next base: position 82,458 of record JANEMA010000002.1, on the reverse strand, counting down.
GGTGAAGAAATCGCAGAAGACCCCGAAACGGGATATCACGCAGGCCGAGCAGGTGCGGATAGCATATTTCGCGGCCAAACAGAGGGGTGCGCTGATGATCGAGGAGGAAGACGATGGCTGAGAAGAGTTTCAAGGGCCTTATCAAGCAGGCCAAGCAACGTGATAGCTATTGGGTTGGAAAGGCCATCCAGGATTTTACCGATGATCTCTATGCCCTGATGGAAAACCGTGGCGTGAGCAAGGCCGAACTCGCCAAGCGTCTCGGAAGCAGCCCTGCTTATGTCACCAAGGTTCTGCGTGGCAATACCAATTTCACCATCGAGTCCATGGTGCGCTTGGTGCGCGCGCTCGACGGGCAGCTCTGCATACATGTCGGCCGCCGCGAGGACCAGGTGCGCTGGTTTGATGTCGTGGGACAGCGTGCCCCCGACTTTCCCCCGGCGCAACAGCGCGGATTCCGCTTGATTTCCGAGTCTTACATCGAGGAGCAGGAGCCGTTGGAGGTGGCTGACAATGAGCCAGACCCCGCTGCGGCTTGAGCATTATTTTTTCACACGGGTCCATCTGGAGGCGAACCCGGAGTACGTCGTGGCCGAGGGGGGAGCGCCGGCTCAGAAAGATATTGATGTTGGCATCAGGATAGAGGTGTTGAGACATGATGAGGATCCGCACCGTTACCAGCTTACACTGACCATCAATAAAGTCACGGCCAGGGAGGGGAGGGTGCCCTACAACCTCGATATTCAGGTTGTCGGCCTGTTTTCAATCGATCCTGATTTCAAGCACGACAACATTGATCGACTGGTGCAGATCAATGGCGCATCCATGCTTTTTACCGCAACCCGCGAACATGTGCTCATGGTGACCGGCCGCGGCCCGTGGGGTCCTTTTCAGCTTCCCACAGTGAACTTTCACTGGGCGATTTCCCAGGCAGAAAAAAAGACCGATACGCCACCTGATGTAGAGCAACAGGAATGACCGATGGGCGTGGATGGCCAGCTCCTGGATGAAGCGCATCGGGTTGAGATACCCCTGATCGAACAGCTCAAGGGGATGGGCTGGCAGCATTTGCCGGGTGACATCGATGTGCCGTATCTCACGGAGCGCGAGAGTTTCCGCGAGGTACTGCTGCGGGACCGCCTGCGCGCGGCGCTCAAACGCATCAATCTGGACGACGATGGCCAGCCCTGGCTGGATGACAGCCGCGCCAACCAGGCCCTCGGCACGCTGGAACGGTTGGGCGCCAGCAAGCTGATGGAGGCCAACCAGCTCGCCACCGGGCTGCTGCTCAAGGGCACCTCGGTAGAGGCCCCGGCGGATGATGCCGGCAACCGCGAGCGTTCCGTCAAGTTCATCGACTTCGATCACCCGGAACGCAACGACTTTCTCGTCATCAATCAGTTCCGTGTGGACCCGCCCTGGGCGGTGGGCGGCAAGGGGTTCATCGTCCCGGACCTGGTGCTGTTCGTGAACGGTATTCCGCTGGTGGTGATCGAATGCAAGAGCCCGTCCGCCACCCATCCCATGGAAGAGGCCATCGATCAGCTCATGCGCTATGCCAATCAGCGCGAGTGGGTGGAACAGGACGAAGGGGCCGAGCGGCTGTTTCACTACAACCAGTTCAACGTCGCCACCTTCGGTTACCAGGCCCGTGTCGGTACCTTCACCGCCACGCCGGAGCATTACCTGGAATGGAAGGACACCAGCCCGGTGGCCATGGAAGCAGTGTGCCGCGAGCTGGGCGTGGGGAAGCTCACCAGCCAGCAGACCCTGGTGGCCGGCATGCTGCGGCCCGCGCACCTGCTCGATATCCTGCGCAACTTCACCCTGTTCCAGCAGGCTGGCGGCCGTACCATCAAGATCGTGGGCCGTTACCAGCAGTTCCGGGCGGTGCAGAAGGCCATCTGTCGCCTGCAACAGGGCCAGACCCGCGCCGAGCACGGCGAAAGCGACCAGCGCGGCGGCATCATCTGGCACACCCAGGGCTCCGGCAAGAGCCTGACCATGGTCTTTCTGGTGCGCAAGCTGCGCACCCTGCCGGAGCTGCGCCGTTTCAAGGTGGTCATCGTCACCGACCGCACCGATCTGGAGAAGCAACTGGCAGCGACGGCTACGCTCACCGAGGAGACAATACGCAAGGCCACCAGCACGCAAAAGCTCAAGGAGCTGCTCGGCCAGCCGGGTGCCGATCTGGTCTTCGCCATGATCCAGAAGTATCAGGAACGGGACGATGTGGCGGAGGTGATTGCCCTCACCCCCGGCCCCTCTCCCAGAGGGAGAGGGGAGAAGAGCCCTCTCCCTCTGGGAGAGGGTTTGGGTGAGGGAAGGATGGTTGCGGACGGTCGGGGTAACTACAGCGCAGAGCCGGAACGACTGACACTGGCCGATGCGGCGTTCCCGGTGCTCAACGAATCCGAAGAGATTCTGGTCATGGTGGACGAGGCCCACCGTTCCCAGGCCAGTCAATTGCATGCCAACCTGATGCGGGCGCTGCCCAACTGCGCCAGGATCGGCTCTACCGGCACCCCGGTCATCGTCGGCGAGCGCAAGCGTACCCACGAGATCTTCGGCAGCTTCATCGACCGCTACACCATCAAGCAGTCGGAGGAGGACGGCGCGACCCTGCCCATTCTCTACGAGGGCCGGACGGCCGAAGGCGAGGTGGCCGACGGCGGTAATCTGGACCGGCTCTTCGAGGACATGTTCAAGGATCGCTCCCAGGAGGAGCTGGAGGCGATCAAGGCCAAGTACGCCGCCAAGGGCAACGTGCTGGAGGCACCGAAACTGATCGCGGCCAAGGCCGGAGACATGCTGCGCCATTACATCGACAATATCCTGCCCAACGGTTTCAAGGCGCAGGTGGTGACGGTCAGTCGTCTGGCGGCCGTTCGCTATCATGAGGCCCTTCTGGAAGCGAAGAGGCAACTGCTGGAGGCACTGGAGGCGCTCGATGCGAAGTTCTTGGGCCTGGACGCCGAGGCGCTGGAACGACAGGACGACAAAATCCGGTTCCTTGTTCGCGCACACCCTTACCGGGGCACCATCGGGCAACTGGACTTCGCCGTCATCATCTCCGGCAGCCACAACGACGATCCCGCCTGGAAGGAATGGACGGACAAATCGAAACAGGACGCGCGGATCGAGCGTTTCAGGAAACCGCTGTTTGCCGAGGATCCCGCCAAATGCGACGGCCTGGCCTTTCTCATCGTCAAGAGCATGCTGCTCACCGGGTTCGATGCGCCGGTCGAGCAGGTGCTGTACCTCGATCGCTCCATTCGAGATCATGATCTCTTGCAGGCCATTGCCCGTGTCAACCGGACCTGTCCCGACAAGCACTGCGGATTGGTGGTGGACTACTACGGCGTGGGGCACCACCTGAAAGAGGCATTGGCCGTCTATGCCGACGAGGAGGTGGCCGGCGCACTCACCAGCATCGAGGATGAACTTCCCATCCTGTCGGACCGGCATCAGCGTGTCATTGCCGTGTTCAGGGACCGGGGCCTTGCCGACATCAAGGACGTGAATGCCTGCGTGGACCTGCTGCGCAACAAGGCGGTACGGGCCGAATTCGTGGTCAAGCTGAAAAAGTTTCTTGAAAGCCTGGATGTCGTCATGCCGCGCCCCGAGGCACTGCCCTATGTGCGGGATGCCAGGATTCTGGGATTCATCAACAAGGCCGCGGCCAATCTCTATCGCGACGATCAGCTCAACATCGCGGGTTGCGGCGCAAAGGTTCGGCAGCTCATCGACGAGCACATCGAATCCTGCGGCATCGATCCGCGTGTGCCGCCCGTTTCCATCCTGGCGGACGATTTCGAGGAGGTGGTCGGCCAACACAAATCCAGGCGTGCCCAGGCCTCGGAGATGGAACACGCGGCCCGCTACCACATCCGCAAGCACTTCAACGAGGACCCTGTCTATTACAGGAAGCTCTCCGAGAAGCTGGAAGACATCCTCAAGCAGTTCGCCGATCAGTGGGACGAGCTGGTCGAGGCGCTGCGCGCGTTCACCCGCGAAGTTCAGGCCGGACGGCAGGGTGATCCGACCGGTACCGGTCTGCAACTGGAAACCGAAGTACCCTTCTTCGAACTGCTGGCCGAGGAGGCCGGAGCGGGTGACTCCCTACCGGCCGGGGCCCTGACACGGCTGGCGAACACCACCATTGAACTGGTCGAACACCTCGGCCAGGAGATCCGGCTGGTGGATTTCTGGCGCACGCCACAGATGCAGCACAGACTGAGGGGATGGATTGTCGATTTCCTGGACGACAACGACCTGGTCCCGTTCGGGACCCAGGAGAAATGCGCCGACCGGATCATCGAGCTGGCGCGTAACCGTCATGTCTGGTTGACGCAATGAGCGAGCAACTGGAAATCGAGGAACTGACCTTCGAGGTGCGCCGCAGCGCCAAGAGAAAGACCATTGGCATCACGGTGGACCGGGAAGGCGACCTGCGCCTTGATGTACCCGTGGGTGTACCGAGATCGCTGATCGAGGATGTCGCCGGGGAAAAACTGTTCTGGATCTACAAGAAACTGGCGGAGAAGGGGCTTTGCCAACGGCCCGGGAACCGCAGGGAATACGTGAACGGCGAGGGTTTCCACTATCTCGGAAGGAGTTACCGTCTCTTGCTGGTCAAGGATGTTCGGGAAAACGGGAACAAGCCCCTCAAGCTCGCCAATGGCCGTTTTCTGTTGCTGGCAACCGAAAGGGATCACGCACGTGCGCATTTTGTCGCCTGGTACCGGACTGTGGGCTCGACCTGGTTGCGGCGGCGTGTAGCGCTGTATCAGGAACGCCTGGGAGTTGAACCATCGGGGATCGAAGTGCGGGATCTGGGGTATCGGTGGGGCTCATGCGGTGAAAAAGGCATGCTGAATTTCCACTGGCATACGGTACTTCTGCCGCCACCCATTGCCGATTACATTATCGTCCACGAACTGGCTCATCTCGTCGAAAAGCACCACACACCACGATTCTGGTGTCTGGTGGAACGTGTGTTGCCGGATTACCGGACGAGAAAGCAGTGGCTGGCCGAAAACGGCGGGGCATACGGATTCTAGGGAAGTTTCACGGCGGTGTGTCAACCACGCCCTCGGCAGAATGCCCCGGCAGGCGATAGAATCGGGATCTTCACGCAAAACAGGTAGAGCAGCACAAGCATGGACACCCAGGCCTTTGGCGGGTACCCCGCCACCCGCATGCGGCGCATGCGGCGCGATGACTTCTCGCGCCGCCTGATGCGCGAGACCACCCTCACCCCCGATGATCTGATCCTGCCGGTGTTCGTGCTCGAGGACGAGGGCCAGCGCGAGGCGGTGGCCTCCATGCCCGGAGTGGAACGTCTGAGCATTGATCTGCTGGTGCGCGAGGCGCGCGAGGTCGCCGCGCTGGGTATTCCCGCGATGGCAATCTTCCCGGTGACTCCACCCGAGGCAAAGAGCGATGACGCCGCTGAGGCCTACGATCCCGACGGCCTGGCGCAGCGCGCGGTGCGCACACTCAAGGACTCGGTGCCGGAGCTGGGGGTGATCACCGACGTGGCCCTGGACCCCTTCACCACCCACGGCCAGGACGGCCTGATCGACGAGAGCGGCTACGTCATGAACGACGAGACGGTGGAGGTGCTGGTGAAGCAGGCGCTGTCGCATGCCGCCGCCGGCGCCGACGTGGTCGCCCCTTCGGACATGATGGACGGGCGCATCGGCGAGATCCGCGACGCCCTGGAATCCGAGGGCCACATCCACACCCGCATCCTGGCCTACTCGGCCAAATACGCCTCGGCTTACTACGGTCCCTTCCGCGACGCGGTGGGCTCGGCCGCCAACCTGGGCAAGGGCAACAAGTTCACCTACCAGCAGGATCCCGCCAACAGCGACGAGGCACTGCGCGAGGTGGCCCTCGACCTGGCCGAAGGCGCGGACATGGTGATGGTCAAGCCCGGCATGCCCTATCTGGACGTGGTGCGCCGGGTGAAGGACCGGTTCGGCGTACCCACCTTCGTTTACCAGGTGAGCGGCGAATACGCCATGCACAAGGCCGCCGCGCAGAACGGCTGGCTGGACGAACGGGCGGTGGTGATGGAATCGCTGGCGTGTATCAAGCGGGCCGGTGCCGACGGCATCCTGACCTACTTCGCGAAGCAGGCGGCGGAGTGGCTCAATGAGTGAACAGCAACGCAAACAGGAAGAGACCACCGCCGTCCACTGGACCCGGCGCATCCTGATCTCCGGCCGCTCGGAACGCCACCGCTATCACGGTCAGCGTGTGCGCGCCACGCCGGGGCAATTGCTCGCCGCCTGGCTCGGCGCCTTTGCCGGCATCGGCCTGCTGGCCACCGCAGTGGCACTGTTTCCCGGTCTGGACCTGCTGGTGATCGGCTCCTTCGGGGCCTCGGCGGTGCTGCTCTATGCCGCGCCGCGCGCGCCCTTTGCGCAGCCGCGCAACCTGATCGGCGGGCACCTGATCTCGGCATTGATCGGGGTCACCTGTTACCGCTGCCTGCCCGACCTGTCGATGCTGCAGGAGGGGGTTGCGGTAGGCACCGCCATCGTCGCCATGATGCTCACCCACACCGTGCATCCGCCGGGCGGAGCGACTGCACTGATCGCGGTGATCGGCTCCGAGCACATCCACTCGCTGGGCTACGGCTATGTCATGCCGGTGCTGACCGGCGCGCTGGTGCTGCTGGCGGTGGCGCTGGTGAGCAACAACCTGCTGGAGGCCGGCAGCTATCCCGACCGCTGGGACTGAGCCATGAGTGACCGTTACGCCGTGATCGGCAACCCCATCGAGCACTCGCGCTCACCCGAGATCCACACCCTGTTTGCCAGCCAGACCGGACAGGACATGGAGTACGAGCGCATTCCCGGCAGCCTGGACGACTTCGCCAGCGACGTGCGCCGCTTCATCGCCGAGGGCGGGCGCGGGCTGAACGTGACCGTGCCCTTCAAGGAACAGGCCTTCACACTGGCCGACGAGCGCACGGAACGCGCGCAGCGTGCCGGTGCGGTCAACACCCTGGTCTTCGAAGACCAGGGCATCCGCGGCGACAACACCGATGGTGTTGGGCTGGTGCGCGATCTCGGCTGCAACCACCGCTTCGCCTTCGCCGGCAGCCGCATCCTGTTGCTGGGTGCGGGCGGGGCCTCGCGGGGCGTGCTCTTCCCCCTGCTCGAAGAGGGGCCGGCCGCGCTGGTGATCGCCAATCGCACCGCACACAAGGCACACGCGCTGGCTGCCCTCGCCGACGACCCGCGCGTGAACGGCTGCGGCCTGGACACACTGGCCGGGCAACACTTCGACCTGATCATCAACGGCACCGCTGCGGGGCTCGCCGGCGGGGTGCCCGCCATTCCCGACGACTGCCTGGCAGGGGGCGGTTGGACCTACGACATGATGTATGGTCGCAAACCCACCACCTTCGTACGCTGGGGACGCGCACACGGCGCCGTCCGTGCGCTCGACGGCCTGGGCATGCTGGTCGAACAGGCGGCCGAATCCTTCTTTCTGTGGCGTGGTGTGATGCCCGACACCGACCCGGTGATCGACACCCTGCTCCGCTGATGCCCAGGCCGGAATCCAGGAACATGCCGGGAGTCGCGGCTGGCACCAGACCGGCCCGGCGGCAGGCACGCTACCACCGCCTGCTCAAGGAACAGGCAAGGAGACCGACGAGATGGAAACGTCCACCCTGGTGACTCTCGGAATGCTGGCGCTACTGATTGGCTACGCCGTACTCATCTACAACCAATTGGTGTCACTCGAACACACGGTGGGCCGGGCCTGGAACAACATCGACATACTGCTCAGGCAACGTCACGACGACCTGCCCGGGCTGATCGAGATCTGCAAGCAATACATGAACGAGCACGAGACCCTCGAAACGGTGATGCGTGCACGCAGCGCGGTGGCCGACGCAGGCGAGCGCGGGGACATGGACACGCTGGGCGAAGCCGAATACCTGCTGCGCGTGGGTCTGGGACGGCTGTTTGCTCTGGCCGAGGCCTGTCCCGGGCTGAAGGCCAATCAGGACTTCCAGCATCTGCAGACTCGCATCAGCACGCTGGAGAACAACATCGCCGACCGGCGCGAGTTCTACAATGCAGCGGTCAATACCAACAATGTGCGCATCGAACAGTTTCCGGATCTGATGATTGCGCGCATCTTCGGGTTCGGTCCAGCCCGACTGCTCGAATTCGCCGACGCCGAGAAGGCCACTGTAAACCCAAAAGCTCCGTTCGATACCTGACACCCATGCAGGAGCCGGTCACGCAGGTAGCAATGACGATCTCTTCATTGTTGTGCGATGAAATGGGCGGGTTCGTGATCGATTGCCGAGGGTACGGCCATCGACACCCGGCATGCCGAGACCTGGTACGGGAGCGATGGCCTGCCACCCCGAATCCGGGCTGGTCTGCCGCTACCACCGACAGGCCTTGAATCCCCCGCACACAGGCTCGAAAGCGGTTAAAGTCTGCGCCCTGTCTCCACTATCTGTCACTACCACGATGAACAGCCAAGACCAAGACGCCAACCCGCTCCTCCGCTTCGATATCCTGCCGGCCTTCTCCCAGATCTGCCCGGAACATGTCGAGCCAGCCATCGACTATCTGCTCGCACGCAACCGCCGCGAGATCGAACGCCTGCTCGACGAGGTGGGCGAGACCCCGACCTGGGAGCAGCTCATCGAGCCCCTGGAGATTCTCGAGAACGAGCTGGAGTGTGCCTGGTCACCGGTCTCGCATCTCAATTCGGTGATGAACAGCAAGGCACTGCGGACGGCCTACAACGCCTGCCTGCCCAAACTGTCTCAATACGGCACCGAGCTGGGCCAGAACCCGCGCCTTTATCGCGCCTACAAGCACCTGGCCGAGTCGGACCAGCCGCTGGATGCGGCTCAGCGCAAGGTGCTGACGAATGCGCTGCGCGATTTCCACCTCTCGGGCATCGACCTGCCACCCGACGAACAGGTGCGCTATCGTGAGATCAGTCAGCACCTGTCACAATCGACCAGCCGCTTCGCCGAGAACGTGCTCGATTGCACCAATATCTGGGAGATGCACATCATCGACGGGAAGTCGCTTGCCGGTCTGCCCGAGTCAGCGCGCACCCTGGCAGCACAGACCGCGCGCGAACGCGGCAAGGCGGGTTGGGTATTCACCCTCGATTTTCCTTCCTACCACCCGGTGATGAGCTATGCCGACGATCGCAGCCTGCGGCGCACCTTCTACGAGGCCTACAACACCCGCGCCTCCGACCGTGGCCCACACGACACGACGCACGACAACAGTGCCTTCATGGAGGAGATTCTGGCGCTGCGTCACGAACTGGCGCAATTGCTGAATTTCGCCAACTACGCCGAGCGATCGCTGGCCACCAAGATGGCACACAGCACCGACGAGGTGATGGGTTTTCTGTACGACCTGGCCGCGCGCTCGCGTCCGCAGGCCGAGCGTGAGCTGGCCGAATTGCGCGACTTTGCCACCGAACAGGGCTGTGACGATCTCCAGCCCTGGGACATCCCCTACTACAGCGAAAAGCTGCGCCAGGCGCGCTATGCCATCACCCAGGAGGAGATCAAGCCATGGTTCCCCGAGCATCGGGTGATCGCCGGCATGTTCGAAGTGGTCGGCCGGCTCTACGGAGTGGGCTTCCACGAGGTGGACGGCGTGGATGTCTGGCACCCCGACGTCAAGTTCTACGAGATCCGCGATACCGACGGCACGGTGCGCGGCCAGTTCTATTTCGACCTGTATGCACGCCCCGACAAGCGCGGCGGCGCCTGGATGGACACCTGCCAGTCACGCATGGTCACCCGCGAACGTGCCCAGATCCCGGTCGCCTACATGACCTGCAATTTCACGCCCCCGGTGGACGGCAAGCCAGTGCTGCTCACCCATGACGAAGTCGAGACCCTGTTCCACGAGTTCGGACACGGCCTGCACCACATGCTCACCCGCGTGGATCATCCCGAAATCTCGGGCATCAACGGCGTGGCCTGGGACGCCGTGGAGCTGCCCTCGCAATTCATGGAGAACTTCTGCTGGGAGCGCGAGGCCCTGGACCTGATCTCCGGTCACTACGAGACCGGCGAACCCATCCCGCAGGCACTCTACGAAAAGATGATCGCCGCCAAGCACTTCCAGTCGGCCATGATGATGGTGCGCCAGCTCGAATTCTCGCTGTTCGATTTCCGCATCCACCGGGAGTACGACCCCGAGCACGGAGCACGCATCGACCAGATCCTCGAGCAGGTACGCGACGAGGTGGCAGTGGTGCGGCCACCGGAATGGAACCGCTTCGCCAACAGCTTCACCCACATCTTCGCCGGCGGCTATGCGGCAGGCTACTACAGCTACAAGTGGGCCGAGGTACTGTCGGCGGATGCCTTCTCGCTGTTCGAGGAGCGCGGGATCTTCGACCGCGAGACCGGTCAGTCTTTCCTGCGCAACATCCTCGAGCCGGGCGGCTCGCGGGACGCGGCCGAGCTGTTCCGCGCCTTCCGCGGGCGCGAGCCGAAGATCGACGCACTGTTGCGGCATTCCGGCATCGCGCACTGATCGACACCCGGAAATGGCTGCGGATGTATCAGATCTGCACGCTCACCAGCAGCCCGTTCTGGTCGGCAGCGGTATTTTGATTCCTGGTTCTGGCTCCTGCCGGAACCAGGACTGGCTCACCGGAACAACCGGCGCCATGGCCAGGGCACCCCGGTCTCAGGAGCCTTCGATATCGCGGAAACAGGCCACCAACCCGGATGCCAGGTCGGGATAGCGCAACACCAACCCCAGCTCACGCAACAGTTTGTCGTTGCGCAGGCGCCGCGACTCGGCGAAATAGGAACGCAGGCCCGCCGACAGGCGCTCTTCGGCCTCGACCGGACCAATCAGCGGTGGGCGCGACAGCTCGGCCAGGTCGGCCACACGGTTGAAGTAGTCGGCCATGTTGCCCGGATGACCGTCGCTGACATTGTAGATCTCACCATCACGACCATGCCACATGCCCAGCACACAGGCCTGCACCAGATCATCCAGATGGATACGGTTGGTCCAGGGTGCATGCTCCGGGGCAATCATGGGCAGGCCGAGACGCAGGCGCTCGAGGGGCAGCTTGCCCGGCCCATAGATACCGGCGACACGGAAGATCACCGCCTCGCCCCCGCTCGCCTCGCGCCAGGCAAGAAGCAGCCGTTCTGCATCCAGGCGACGATGGGCACGATCCACTCGGGGATTCGGCTCCCGGGTCTCGTCGATCCAGTCGCCACCGCAGTCCCCATAGATGCCGCTGGTACTGATCAGCAGGATACGACGCGGCTGGCCGCTGCTCTGCAGCCCGGCGAGAAAGCCTTGCAGCCGGGTGTCCTCACGGCCCTGCGCGGGGGGCGGCACCAGATACCAGACAGCCTCGCCTGCACTCGTGCCCGGCGGCAGACGCTCCGTGTCGAGATCACAGACCAACGTCTCGACGCCCAGCTCGGCCAACGTCCGCGCCGAGTCCGGCGAACGCACTACGCCCCGTACCGGCTCACCCACACCAGCCAGGGCGCCAGCCAGTTGACGCCCCACGGCGCCACATCCCACGATCATGGCCATCTTCCACTCCGTTCCGCCATACCTTCACTCATCCGCCGGTCTCCGGGATACCGGTGAAATATTCGGTTTAATTGTCCCCGCCGATCGCCGAGAATGCGCCATTCTTTCGTCATTCTGTACGGCACCAATGCCATGAGTTTCAAGGTCACTCTTCTGCCCAGCGGGCGCGAATTCTCTGTCGAGTCCGGTGAAACGGTCCTCGATGCAGCCATCCGCAAGGGCATCGGTCTCCCCTACGGCTGCCGCAGCGGGCGTTGCGGGTCCTGCATCGCCGTCCTCGCACAAGGTGAGGTGGACTCTCCCGATGGCCCGCCCGAGGCGTTGGCGCATGAACCCGAAGACCGCTGTCTCCCCTGTATGGCCTATCCACAGAGTGACCTGGTGCTCGAGGTGCGCGAGGTCGAGACACCAGATCGGGGCGAGGTGCACATGCTGCCGGCACGGGTGCAGGGTATCGATCACTTGACGCATGACGTGGTTCGCCTCTGGCTCAAGCTGCCGGACACCCAGCGCCTGCAGTTCCGCGCCGGACAATACATCGACTTCGTACTCGCCGACGGCAGCCATCGCGCCTTCTCCATCGCCAATGCCCCCGGGGACGATGCACTGATCGAACTGCACATCCGGCACATCGACGGTGGCCGCTTCACCGACTGGGTGTTCAGCAAGCTCGAGGACCAGACCATTCTCCGTATCGAAGGTCCACACGGCAGTTTCGTGCTGGACGAGGCCTCTCCACGTCCCATGCTGTTCATCGGTGGTGGCACCGGCCTGGCTCCGATCAAATCGCAGATCGAACACGCCCTCCACAAGGGCATCGAACGACCGATGACACTGTACTGGGGAGTGCGCTCACAGCGTGACCTCTACCTGCCAGAGCTGCCAGAGCAGTGGGCACGCGAGCATGCCAACTTTCAGTATGTCCCGATACTCTCCGAGCCCGATGCCGACTGGACGGGGCGTACCGGTTTCGTGCACGAGGCGGTACTGGCCGATATCGACGATCCGGTGGCCTGCGACTTCTACATGGCCGGCCCGCCGGTGATGGTCAAGGCGGCACTGGACGCACTGCATTCGGCCGGGGTGCCCGACGCACAAATCCACTACGACTCCTTCGAATACGCCACCACCAAAGACAAACAGGCAGCCAGACAGGAACCGGGGATGTACGGATTCCGGCAGCCGGACTAGAGCCGCAGGTCACCATAACGTCGACGCAGCCGCAGCTTGACCAGTGCCACACCGGCGACGAATCCGGCCAGCACCAGAAAACCCGACAGGCCCCAGAGATAGCCGGCACCATCGTACGATACCGGAAAGGCCACTCTCCTCTCGGGAGCCTTCACGCCTGGAAGGTCGTAGATTTGTTGCAAGCGCTTGGCCAGTTTGTCCAGCGACCGCTTCAGCTCGACAATGCGCTCCCGTGCTCTGTCGAACTCGATACCGGTACGCACGGCCACCGATGGCAATGGTGCATCCTTGGTCTTTCCCTCGACCGATGTCACGTCGGCCAGGCGCTGATGCAGACGGCGAATTTCGATGCGTGCCTCCAGCAACTGCATGGCTGCCGATTTCTCCTCCGAAATGTAACGTGCCTCGATCCAGCCCGTGGTGCCATCCCCCAATCGGACCCTTGCCTTGCCGGCGCTACGCGCCAGGACCTCGATCGGCGTCCCTCCGGCAAGCAGGCGCTGTGGCTCTCCCTTCAGGGCTGGTGCCTCGTACAGGCCTATCACCAGCCGGTCGGTCACATGGGTCGCTGCAGACGGGCCGCAGAGTCCCAGCAGAATGATCAGCAGACCAAGCTTCATGTGCCACCCCGCTGCTGCCACCAGCGATACAGCCACACTGCGCTCTCGCCCAGTTCACCAACCGTCTCACAGTGAGCCTGCTCGTCGGGCGGATCGAACATCTGTGATTCTTCGTACATCAGGAAGGCATAGATGGGGGTGAGGCGCGCAGCGGCCTGCTCGTCGGCAGCCACCTGTTCACGCCGGTCCTCGCCAGCAGTATTCAGCCCCAGGGCATAGCCTTCGCACCAGCCATAGGGCAGGGGTCGCATGCTGCCGTCCTCGCGCGGCATCTGCATGATCAGTGGCCCGTAGTCGCCAGTTTCCAGATCACGCAGGATCTGCTCGTGAAACTTGTACAGCAGGAAGGCGATGCCGTGCCCACCGGCAATCTCGCCAAGCACCCGTGTGCGCGCTGCCTCGTGTCCCACGCGATCGGCGTGCGCTGCCAAAGCGGTGAGATAGCCATGTGCAGCATCCAGCGGCATGCTGCCTGAAATCGACATGTGCTCGACCAGTACGCTCTGCAGCTTGTCGAGCTCCTCGGGCAACAGGCAATCGGCGGAATCATTCACAGAAAGACCTCCTCGGCCCTGGGCTGTCGGGACAACAGATTGTGGACGGCCTCACGCGGGGACAGTCCCTGGTAGAGCACACGCCATGTCTGCTCGGTGATCGGCATATCGATACCCAGCGCTTGCGCCTTGCGGTACACCTCGCGTGCAGTACCCACGCCCTCGACCTCCTGGCCGATGGCCACGCGCGCCTGATCCACTGACTGCCCGGTGGCCAGGGCCAGGCCCAGGCGCCGGTTGCGCGACTGGTCATCGGTACAGGTGAGCACCAGGTCGCCCAGCCCGGCCAGCCCCATGAAGGTCTCGGCACGTCCACCCAGCGCCAACCCCAAGCGAGTGATTTCGGACAGGCCCCGGGTGATCAATGCCGCACGCGCATTGGCACCGAAGCCCAGGCCATCGGAGATACCGGCGGCAATGGCCATCACGTTCTTGGCCGCACCACCAACCTGTACCCCCACCAGGTCATCACTGGTGTACACCCGAAAGTGGTCACTGCGCACCCAGTCGGCCAGACGCCGCGCGTGTGCGAGATCGGTGGAGGCGACAGTGATGGCCGTCGGCAATCCCTGGGCAACCTCGCGGGCAAAAGTCGGTCCGGACAACACACTGAGCGTCGCCTGTGGGACATGGTGAGCAGCCATTTCACTGAGCAGCTTGCCACTCTCCGGTTCGAAACCCTTGGTGGCCCAGGACAGCGAAGACAGCCCGGGGACCAGTTCCGCGATCCGCGCACAGAGCCCGGCAAAGGCATGGCTGGGCACAGCGATCAGCACCTCACCACAATCTTCCAGCAGGCGCCCGAGGTCGTCTTCCAGCGTCAGTGCCTCAGGGAAGGGGATGCCAGGCAGGTATTGCCGGTTCTCGTGATCACGCCGCAGGATGTCGACCTCTTCCCTGCTGTGTGACCAGAGGCTGACCGGCCGGTGGCGCGCAAGGTCGATTGCCAAAGCGGTACCCCAGGAACCCGCACCGAGAACCCAGATGCGCTCGTTCACCATGGCCTATGGCTCAGTGGGTGGCAGGCCCGACGCTCGACACATCTGTGGCCTGCCGCTGGGCGTACATGGCCTCGAAATTGACCGGTTGCAGGATGAACGGCGCGAAAGTGCCACGGGTAGTCAGATCCGAGATCAGTTCGCGCACATAGGGCAACAGGGCGTTGGGGGCACCAATGCCAAGCAGGGGACCCAGCTGCTCCTCGGGGAATTCGCGGGCCAGGAAGATTCCGGCCTGTTTCACCTCCACCAGATAGATGGTGCGCTCGGCGAGTCTGGCCTCCACGTTTACAGTGAGCACCACCTCGTAGGTCTCGTCACCAAGGGCAGTCACCTCGGTCTGCAAGCCGACCTGGACCTCGGGTGCGCCCTCCTCCAGGAATATCTGAGGGGCATTGGGCGATTCGAAGGACAGATCCTTCACATAGATCCTCTGGATGGCGAACTGAGGTGTATTCTCTGCCTGTGCGTCGTCGGTCATGACTTGTGCTTCCTGTGGTTAACGGCGTTTCATCGGCAGGCCGGCGCTCTCCCAGGCCAGCATACCACCACGCAGGTTGTACACCTGCTCGAAACCTTCCTTGCGCAGGGTGCTGGCAGCCACACCCGATCGGGAGCCACTGTGACACGCAATGATGATCGGGCGTTGGCGATACTTCTCCAGCGCAGGCAACTGGTTCTTCAACCCGTTGAGCGGGATGTTCCTGGCATGCAGGATGTGACCTCCGGAAAATTCCTCGATCGAGCGCACATCCACTACCACAGCGTCCTCGTGATTGATCTTTAGCGTGGCCTCGGCCGGACCGATGTTCATGCCGCTGACACCTTCGCGCAGCAGATTCCAGATCAGTGCGCCCAGAACGAGCATGAAGGCCCCGATCAGCACGGGGTGATTGGCCGCGAACTCGAGGTACTGTTGCATGTGCATGGGATCAGGGGTCTCCACCACAAAGAAACGGGACGCGATGGCCCCGTTCCTGTCGATGCTGTCAGGATCGTCGTTGCAAGGCTGGCACGGCCGGCCCGGCTAGTCACTCAGTGAGCACTGGAACAGAACACCTCGCGCATCATGCCGATGAGTTGCAGCGTGCGATTGTCGCTCACCCGGTAGAAGACGCGGTTGGCATCTTTACGGTAGGTGAGGATACCCTTATCGCGCAGGATCGCAAGATGCTGCGAGATGTTGCTCTGCGATGTACCGACGCGCTCCACGATCTCTTGCACGCTGACCTCTTGGTCCCCCAGGGTGCAGAGGATCTTGAGTCGTAGTGGGTGCGACATCGCCTTGAGCACACGCGAGGCACGGTCGATGTCTTCGTCACCGTGCAGCAGACCGAATCCGTTTTCTGTATCGCCGTTCACGAGGGCTCCGTGTCCTCGATGGTAAAATTCATCGTTTGTCGTGAGGCCTGCTTTCCCGACTCGATGAAACCCGAATGTAGCACTCCTTTTTCGAGTAGACCGAAAAGAATTACGGTTGGCAACTTGTTTTCTTTGATAGCCAACAAAACCTGCTTTATCCGAGACAGGCACAATGGTTGGCCTTGGGGTCGTCACCTATGGTTTAATTACGCACTTGTATGTTCGCGTGGCTACGGGCACTGGCGTGCCTTGCCGAAAATCCCGTCCCTTGATTTGATTTCTGATGGTCGCCATGCCCGGGCGTGGCGATGCGTGGTGACAGATGACATGAGCAGCAAGGTCAGACCTGCCATCCTGTTGGTTCTCGATGGCTGGGGCTTGAGCGACAAGCCGGAATACAACGCCATTGCGACGGCCCGCAAGCCAAACTGGGATCGCCTCTGGGCCGAGTGTCCCCACACCGCCCTGCGCACATCGGGCTCGGCAGTGGGCCTGCCGGGCGGCCAGATGGGCAATTCGGAGGTGGGACACATCAACCTGGGCGCTGGCCGCGTGGTGTACCAGGAATTCACACGGGTCAGTCGCTCGATCCGAACCAGGTCCTTCTACTCCAATCTGACACTCACCGACGCGGTGGACACTGCAGTCGCTCACGGCCGTCAAGTGCATATCCTCGGGCTGCTCTCGCCCGGCGGAGTACACAGCCATGAAGAACACATCCACGCCATGGTGCGCCTGGCCGTCGAACGCGGCGCCAGAACCGTGGTACATGCCTTCCTCGACGGCCGCGACATGCCACCCAAATCGGCCGAGGCCTCGCTACGCAAGCTTGACGAGGTGTTCGGCGAGGTCGGCGGGGGACGCCTGGCCACCATGATCGGGCGCTATTTCGCCATGGACCGCGACCACCGCTGGGAGCGCATCCGCAAGGCCTACGACCTGATCACACTGGGCGAGAGCGAGTACGTCGACGATGATGGCCTCACCGCGCTGCACGCCGCCTACGAACGCGGGGAAACCGATGAATTCGTCTCTCCCACGCGCATCGGCACACCGATCCCGGTGGAAGACGGCGATGTCATCATCAGCATGAACTACCGATCGGATCGCGCGCGTCAGATCACCCGTCCCTTCATCGAGCCGGACTTCGACTGCTTCGATCACCGGGCCACACCGAAGATCGCGTGCTATGTCTCGCTTACCCAGTACAACAAGGAATTCGACATCCCGGTGGCCTATCCGCCGGAACGCCTGACCAACACCTTCGGCGAGTACATCGCCCGTCTCGGCCTGCGCCAGCTGCGTATTGCCGAGACCGAGAAATACGCACACGTGACTTTCTTCTTCAACGGCGGGCTGGAACAACCCTTCGAGGGTGAAGACCGCATCCTGGTGCCTTCTCCGCAGGTCGCGACCTACGACCTGCAGCCGGAGATGAGCGCGCGCGAGGTCACCGACAAGCTGGTCGAGGCCATCCGCGGCGACACCTATGACGCTATCATCTGCAACTGTGCCAACGGCGACATGGTGGGACATACCGGTAATTTCGACGCCGCCGTGCAAGCCATCGAGGTGCTCGACGAATGCATCGGCCGCGTGGCAGCCGCGGCACACGAAGTCGGCGGCGAGATGCTGATCACCGCTGACCACGGCAATGCCGAGCAGATGAGTGACCCGGAGATCGGCCAGGCCCATACCGCACACACCACCAACCCGGTACCCCTGATCTACGTCGGTAATCGGTTCGACACGCTCAAAGACAACGGTGCCCTGTGCGACGTAGCCCCCACCCTGCTGCGCATCATGGACCTGGAGCAACCCATCGAGATGACCGGCAAGTCGCTGCTGGGAGAAGATGATTGACTTGGTCTTCGTGATCACTCGATGTCATGTCTCCGAGGGCAGACTGAAGCGATTCGGTCTGCTCCTTCTCGTGTGGGCGCTGTTATCACCGGCCGGTTCGCCGGCAATGGCTGCCAACATGCGGGACCAGGAGCATCAACTGGCGCAGTTGCGTGAGCGCATCACTGCCCTGCGGAAGCGTATCCGCCAGGCCCACGGCCAGCGCACTACACTCAACCGCCAGCTCGAGAAAAGCGAACAGGCCATCGGCCGGCTGGCGCGCCGCCTGCGCGTACTGCGCGTGCGCCAGAAACGCACCAGCCAACGCCTCGAGACACTGCGCCGGCAGGAGGAGAGTCAACAGCGCGCACTGGCCAAACAGCGTGAACTGCTGATACGCCAGGTTCGAGCCGCCTATGCCATGGGGCGCCAGGAACAGCTGCACATCCTGCTCAGTCAAAAGGATCCGGCAGCCGTCACCCGGGTGCTGGCTTACTACGATTACATCAATCGGGAGCGCGTACGACGCATGGCGCAGATCCGCGAACATCTACAGGCACTGGCTGAGACCCGCGCCGATATCGCCCACCAAAAGGAACGCCTGAATCGCCTGCAGACCGAACAGGAAGAACGCAAGCTGGCGCTCGAGACACAGCAACAGAATCGGCGGGCGGTGATCGCACAACTGGCACGCGAGATCCAGGGCCAGGGCTCGGAACTGGTGCGTCTGTACAAGGATGAGAAACGACTCCATGCGCTGCTCCGTGGCTTGCAGGATGCGCTGGCCGACATTCCCGCCACCCCGGCCAGGCAGATCCCCTTCCCGCGCGCAAAGGGCCGCCTGCACTGGCCGCTCAAGGGCATGATCCGAAAGGCCTTTGGCGATCCCAAGATCGGCAAGCTGCGCTGGGATGGTGTTATGATCGGAGCCCCCGAGGGGCACGAAGTGCATGCTGTCCACGCTGGCCGGGTGGCCTTCGCCGACTGGCTGCGTGGCTTCGGTCTGCTGATCATCATCGACCACGGCAATGGGTACATGACCCTCTACGGGCACAACCAGAGTCTGTTCAAGGAAGCAGGCAACTGGGTCGAGGCGGGCGAATCCATCGCCGCAGCGGGCAACACGGGAGGACGCAAGGAGACTGGTGTCTATTTTGCAATCCGTCACAATGGCAAGCCGGTGGATCCGATGCACTGGTGTCGCAGACCCAGGGGACGACGCGTCAGTTGAGCTGGCCGCGCCAGGCAGAGAAGAAAGCATGAAAAGGCGTCGTATTGTGTTGAGCGGGCTGTTGTGCCTGCTGACAGGCCTCGTCACTCCTGCAGTGGCACGCCCGCCGCACCCCCTATCGCAAGATCCGATCGAAGGCGACATCCCTCTGGAGGAGTTGCGGGTCTTCGCCGAGGTCTACGGCCGCATCAGACAAGGCTATGTCGAGCCGGTGAACAACCGCAAGCTGTTGCGAGATGCCATCCGCGGCATGCTCAGCGGCCTGGACCCGCACTCGGCCTATCTGGACGAAGACGAATTCAACGAGTTGCGGGTGGGCACCAGCGGCGAGTTCGGTGGGCTGGGCATCGAGGTCGGCATGGAGGACGGCCTTGTCAAGGTCATCGCCCCCATCGACGACACGCCCGCCCAGCGCGCCGGCATTCGGACCGGCGACGTCATAATCCGCATCGACGACCAGGCGGTGAAGGGCCTGACCCTGAGCGAGGCCGTCAAGCTGATGCGCGGCAAGCCAGGCACCAAGATCACCCTGCAGATCATGCGCAAGGGGCGTGAGGCTCCCTTCTCCGTCACCGCCGAACGTACCATCATCAAGACTCGTAGTGTCAAGGCACGCCTGCTCGAACCCGGCTTTGCCTACGTGCGGCTGTCGCAGTTCCAGGCCAACACCGACGACGACATGCGCGAGGCTGTGCGTAATTTGCGCCGCGAGAACAAGGGCCCGTTCAGAGGTCTGGTACTCGATCTGCGCAACAACCCCGGTGGGATATTGCAGACAGCAGTCACTGTGGCCGATGCCTTCCTGTCGAAAGGGACCATCGTCTACACCCGGGGCCGGGTGCACGACTCACAACTGCATTTCGAGGCCACACCCGATGATATCCTCGACGGCGCACCCATGGTGGTGCTGGTCAACGGTGGCTCGGCATCGGCCTCCGAGGTCGTGGCCGGGGCCTTGCAGGACCATCATCGTGCGGTGGTGATGGGCCAGCAGACGTTCGGCAAGGGTTCGGTACAGACCATCATACCGGTCAACGACAAGACCGCGATCAAGCTCACCACGGCACGTTACTACACCCCCAAGGGACGCTCCATCCAGGCCGAGGGCATCGTGCCGGACATCCCTCTCGAGATGGTGGAACTCCAGCGTGCGACCGAGGACAAGAGCCTGCTACGCGAATCTCAGCTGGTGCACCATCTGGACAATCCCACGCACCATTCCGACAAGGCGGCACAACCAGACGACACGACCACCCATGACCTGTCACTGATCGAGAAGGACTATCCTCTCGGCGAGGCACTGCTTCTGCTCAAGGGCGTGGCCATTCTGCACCTTCAGGACGGCACCTGATGCGTGTGCTGCTTCTTGCCAGCCTGATCCTGACCACCGGCCTGGCACATGCCACAGGGCTGCTGGCAGTCATCATCGACGATATCGGCAACAACGCTGAAGTCGCCAGTGCAGTGCTGGCCTTGCCACCCGGGGTCACCCTCTCCATCCTGCCGCGCCTGAGTGCCAGCCACCAGGCGGCTGAGGCGGCCTCGCGGCTCGGCCACGAGGTGATGCTGCATCAGCCCATGGAATCGTTGAATCATCGTGCCCTGGGACCGGGTGGGCTCACCCTGGATCACACCCGAATCGACCTGGAGATGGTACTGGCAGCCAACCTGCGCTCGGTGCCGCATGCCGTGGGAGTCAACAACCACATGGGCAGCCTGCTCACCAGCGAGCACACCAGCATGCACTGGCTGATGGAGGCCTTGCTTCGACATGGCGGTCTCTTCTTCGTGGACAGCCGCACCAACCCCCGTTCCGTGGCGCAAAGCACGGCGTACTCCATGGGTATCGCCTCGGCGCGCCGTGACGTCTTTCTCGACAACATACGCAACCCTGATCGAATCCGCGAATGCCTGTATCGGGCAGCACGGCTGGCCCGGCTCAAGGGTTCGGCCATCGCCATTGGCCATCCCTATCCCGAAACCCTCGAGGTATTGCGGCATGAACTTCCCCGACTGCGTGAACAGGGGATCGAGCTGCAGCCGGTTTCCCGTGTAATCACTTACCAGAGGAATTCCAAGACATGGCACGCGTCCTCATCCCCCTTGCCCCAGGTTGCGAAGAGCTCGAAGCCGTAACCGTCATCGATCTGTTGCGCCGTGCCGGTGTCGAGGTGATCACCGCCAGCCTGGATGACAGCCTTGTGCGCTGCAGCCGCGGCACCGTACTGATGCCCGATACTACCCTGGATGATGTACTAGACCAGCCTTTCGACATGATCGTGTTGCCCGGCGGTCTCCCCGGGGCCGATCATCTCAACGACGATCCACGTATCCAGCGTCTGTTGCGCGACATGGCCGAACAGGGACGCTTCACCGCCGCCATCTGTGCCGCGCCCAAGGTACTGGCCAGTGCCGGCCTGCTGGACGGCCACAAGGCCACGGCATACCCCGGGGTGCTGGAAGCTACCCAACAACCCGGTATTCAGGTGCTCGACCGGCCGGTGGTACGTGATGGCCGGATCATCACCTCGCCCGGACCGGGTACAGCCATGGATTTTTCCCTCGAACTGATCGAAGTACTGGAAGGGCAGGCAAAACGCGAAGAGGTGGAACAGGCCCTGGTCCGTCCCTGATACCCGGCTGGCAGAACACTGCCGGACCACGAACCAGGGGAAACATGTACCGTAGAACACGAGACCGACCGATCCTGATCGTTCTGACACTGGCAACCATCCCCTCGCGCTCAAGAGCCTGATGTGGTGGCGAGTCGAGTTGACAGTGGACGACTTCATCGCCCGACCAGCCGATATCCATCATCAGACCGGCTGGGACGATAGCACCTCGGTCATTGACATCCGACTCCGACCGCAGGCCTTTTCGATCGCGCCATCACCATTGAGCGGGGCCCCTGGCCATGTGCCTCTGCGCGAGATGGAAACGGTCGATGTGAAAGAAAGGATCAAAGCACCCTGGACGTCCGATTTCTTCGGCATGCGGATAATCCCCGCCGAACCGTGAATCGTCCCGGGCAGCAGTCACTCCCGAGTGACCACTGACAACCGAACATTCAGGAACGTTTCAGCAACTGGCGCAGCAACAGTCCCAGCCCGGCACCGCTCAGTCCGAAGACCAACAAGGTATTCGCGGTACCAGGCAACAGCGGTACCGTTCCCAGATTGAGCAACAGGCCGCCGAGCAGTAAGCTGCCGCCGGCGATGGTCTGCCGGGTGGCACACTGAGCTCCTTGCAGCTCACGGCGCAGGCGCGCCAGTTCGTCGGATCGCCAGCGGAGCTCCAGTTCGCCATCGTTGGCCTTCTTGAGCAATCGCCAGGCCAGGTGTGGAATCTCGGGCAATTCCTCGGAGAGTTGCGGCAGCGACGCCTTCATCCGGCGGGTGAACGCACATGGGCCGACCTGTTGCGCCATCCAGAGTTCCATGAAGGGCTTGGCAGTGCTCCACAGATCCAGATCGGGGTAGAGCATGCGCCCCAGTCCCTCGATGTTGAGCAGGGTTTTCTGCAACAGTACCAACTGCGGCTGTATCTCCATGTCGAAACGGCGCGCAGTCTGAAACAGACGCAGCAGGAACTGGCCGAAGGAGATCTCGGCAATGGGCTTCTCCCAGATCGGCTCGCTGACGGTGCGGATCGCCGCCTCGAATTCCTCGACCCGGGTATTCGGCGGCACCCAGCCAGACTCCACGTGCAACTCCGCCACCCGCCGGTAGTCGCGGTGGAAGAAGGCGAGAAGATTCTCCGCCAGGTAACGCTGATCCTCAGTGGTCAGGGTACCCATGATGCCGAAGTCCACGCTGATGTAACGCCCGCCAGGGGTGACGAAGATGTTTCCCGGATGCATGTCGGCATGGAAAAAATTATCGCGGAAGACTTGAGTGAAAAAGATCTCCACTCCGCGCTCTCCGAGCAACTTCATGTCCACCCCGGCACGCAGAAGATCCTCCACCCGGTCCACCGGAATGCCGTACACCCGCTCCTGCACCATCACCTCGCGCCGTGTGTAATCCCAGTACACCTGGGGCACGACCAACATCTCGGAACCCTCGAAGTTGCGTCGCAGCTGGGCACAATTCGCCGCCTCACGCATCAGGTCCAGCTCGTCGTGGATGGTGTGGTCGTATTCCTCCACCACCTCCACCGGGCGCAGCCGCCGCGCTTCGCGCGAGTAGCGCCGCGCCATCCGCGCGATGGTGTAAAGCAGAGCCACGTCGCGGTCGATCACCTTCTCCACGCCCGGACGCAACACCTTCACCACCACTTCGGTACCATCGTGCAGGCGCGCGGCATGTACCTGGGCCACCGAGGCGGAGGCCAGCGGGTTCACGTCGAACTCAGCGAACAACTCCGCCACCGGCGCCCCCAGAGCCTTCTCCACGATGGTGCGCGCCTGCTCGCCGGGGAAAGGCGGTACCTGGTCCTGAAGTTTCGCCAGCTCCTCGGCGATATCGTCCGGTAACAGGTCGCGGCGGGTGGAGAGAATCTGTCCGAACTTGACGTAGATGGGGCCCAGGTCCTCGAACGCACGGCGAATACGCACCCCGCGAGGTGGTCGCCGGCCCAGGCTGGCCAGCCAGAAAGGCGAGAGATAGCGCAGGAAGCGGATTGATCGGAACAGGTGGGTGGCGAGCAAGACCTCGTCGAGTCCGTGGCGTGCCAGCACCCAGGCGATATGTACCACACGCAGGGCCTCGCGCAACGGCATCATAAGGTACGGTCCTGCAGGCGTTGCCCGAGCCAGTCGATACGCGCAGCCAGACGCTCCACATCGTCACGGGTATCCTCGACCTGGCGTATCCAGGCCTCGATCTCGAAGGGGTGGGACAGCAGGCGCGCCTCCTCGGTGAGATATTCCGAGAGGTTGCGCGCAAACAGCCCACCCAGTCTCCTGCCCTCGTCGCTGGCCTCACAGCCGATGCGCACCAGTTCGTGCGCCACCACGTCCCCCACGTAACACGAAAGTTGTTCTTCCCAGTCGATCTCCAGTCCGCCGAGCACCTCGCTGAAGCGGTGCGCCAGCTCGGTGTCGCCGTGCAGGCGCACATGACCAGCGAACAGCTGCGCCAGTCCCTCTCGCTTGTCCGAGGCACGCATCAGGTCGATCGGGCTGCCCTCGATGAGAGCATCGGGTTCCCCCTCGTAGCGGCCGAGCAGTTGCAGACGGCCGGCCGCATCAGGCACGAAACAGAAAGTGAGTCCGGTACCACGCAGGGCGATGGCGATCACGCGGCCGTGCCAGACCGCAAGCTGTGCGCGCGCACCGGAATCGCGCTCGATCAGTTCGTTGAGTACCGTCTCCATGGCCTGAAGGGCGAGCTCACGCACGCTCATGGAGTCCACCCTCAGAACCGGAACCCGCGATGGATGGCCACGATGCCGCCGGTGAGATTGTGCACGTCACAGCGTTCGAAACCAGCCGCCTCCATCATCCCCCTGAGGGTCTCCTGGTCGGGGTGCATGCGGATGGACTCGGCCAGGTAGCGGTAACTCTCGGCGTCATTGGCCACCAGCTGACCCATGCGCGGCAACACCCCGAAGGAATAGATGTCGTACAGCTTCTCCAGCGGCTGGCTGGTGGGATGAGAGAATTCCAGCACCAGGGCACGACCGCCGGGGTGCAGCACCCGATACATCTCGGCCAGAGCTGCATTCTTGTCGGTGACGTTGCGCAGCCCGAAGGCGATGGTCACCAGATCGACGCTGGCGTCGGCGATCGGCAACTGCTCAGCGTCGATCAAGGCAAACGCCATGTTGCCGGCATGCCCGCGGTCGAGCATGCGATCACGACCCACCGAGAGCATGTTGGCATTGATATCGGACATCACCACCAGCCCCTGCGGGCCGACCAGGCCGGCAAAGCGATCGGCGAGATCACCGGTACCGGAGGCCAGGTCGAGCACTGTCTGCCCGGGACGCACCCCGGCCAACTCGATGGCGAATCGCTTCCACAACCGATGCATCCCGAAGGACATCAGATCGTTCATGATGTCGTATTTTTCGGCCACCGAATCGAAGACCCCGCGCACCAAGCGTGCCTTCTCCTGCCTGGGGACCTGGCGGAAGCCGAAGTGGGTGGTGTCCTGTTCGCTCATGCCCTGGTTCCTGCGTCGGGTTTCAGGACGACAGATCCTTGCGGGTATAGCCTTTCTCTTTCAACTCTTCGAGGTAGGCCGCCCACAGGTCGTCGTAGTATTTCCCAAGATTGTACAGGGTTTCCCAGGAATAGATGCCGGTGTCATGACCGTCATCGAACACGATCTGGATGGCGTAGTTGCCCACCGGCTCGAGTCGGTCGATGCCGACGCCTTCCTTGCCCAGTGGCACCTTGCGCTGGCCCGGGCCATGCCCGGCCACCTCGGCCGAAGGCGAATAAACGCGCAGATACTCGGCCGACAGCTTGAAGTTGCTGCCATCACCGAAGCTGATCTCCAGCACACGCGACAAGCGGTGCAGATTGAGTTCGGTGGGATTGGGAATGTTGAGCATGTTCATTGATCCACGATGATGAGAGATGACCGATGCTATTGTGGCGGAGAGGCTCCTCCCTTTCACCCCCCCGCCAAAAAAGGTAGTCACCACACTCGTTGCCCCCCGTGGTCCGCGTCGGTCACAGGATGTAGCGGCTGAGATCCTCGTTTTCCGACAGCGCCTCTAGGTGACGGTCTACATAGGCGGCATCGACGATGATGGCTTGTCCCTGGTAACGCGGGGCCATGAAGGAGATCTCCTCGAACAGCCGCTCCATCACGGTATGCAGGCGGCGTGCGCCGATATTCTCGGTGCGCTCGTTGACCTGCCAGGCAATCTCGGCAACGCGCCGTATGCCGTCCTCGGTGAACTCCAGATCCACGCCCTCGGTGGTCATCAGCGCCTGATACTGTTCGGTGAGTGAGGCGTCGGGCTCGATCAGGATACGCACGAAATCTTCCACCGACAGTGCGCTCAATTCCACGCGAATCGGCAGGCGGCCCTGCAGCTCGGGGATCAGGTCCGATGGCTTGCTCAGGTGGAAGGCGCCCGAGGCAATGAACAGAATATGATCGGTCCGCACCATGCCGTGTTTGGTGTTCACGGTGCAGCCTTCGACCAGCGGCAGCAGGTCACGCTGCACGCCCTCACGCGAGACATCGGCCCCATGCGCTTCGGCACGGTTGGTGACCTTGTCGAGTTCATCGATGAACACGATGCCCTGCTGCTCGACCCGTTCTATGGCCCTCAGCTTGATATCTTCCTCGTTGATCCGGCGTGCAGCCTCCTCGTCGGTAAGAAGCTTCATGGCATCGCGGATACGCAGCTTGCGACGCTTGCTTTGAGCGCTGCCGATGTTCTGGAACAGGCTCTGCAACTGACTGGTCATCTCTTCCATTCCGGGCGGAGCCATGATCTCCACGCCCAGTTGCGGTCCTGTCACCTCGATCTCGATCTCACGCTCGTCGAGTTCAACGGCGCGCAGCTTCTCACGGAACTTCGCGCGCGTGCCCGAGGCCGGCGGCGCCGCCTCGGCCTCCCAGCTGGTGGTGCGCGGTGGCGGCAGCAGGGCATCAAGCACCCGTTCTTCGGCGGCCTCGCGAGCCACGTCGCGTACCTTTTCCATCTCCTGCTCGCGCACCATCTTGACCGCCGAATCGGCCAGATCGCGAATGATGGAATCGACCTCGCGGCCAACATAGCCGACCTCGGTGAACTTGGTGGCCTCGACCTTGATAAAGGGTGCATCGGCCAACCGTGCCAGACGGCGTGCGATCTCGGTCTTGCCCACCCCGGTAGGGCCGATCATGAGGATGTTCTTCGGTGTGATCTCGTTGCGCAGTACCGGATCGACACGCATCCGCCGCCAGCGGTTACGCAGTGCAATAGCCACCGCGCGCTTGGCCTCATGCTGGCCGACGATGTGCTTGTTGAGCTCGTGGACGATCTCTTCGGGAGTGGTATCAGACATTGCTGTCGAGTTCCTCGATAACCAGATTGTGGTTGGTGTACACACAGATGTCGGCGGCGATGTTCAGGCCCTTCTCGACGATCTCGCGCGCGGACAGCTCGGTGTTGTCCAGCAGGGCGCACGCCGCGGCCTGAGCATAGCTGCCGCCGGAACCGATGGCCATCAGGCTATCCTCGGGCTCGACCACGTCGCCGGTACCAGTGAGGATCAGTGAGGCCTCGGCATCGGCCACCACCAACAGGGCTTCCAGGCGCCGCAGCATGCGATCGGTGCGCCAGTCCTTGGCCAGTTCGACGGCAGCACGCACCAAGTTGCCGGAGTGTTTCTCGAGCTTTCCCTCGAAACGCTCGAACAGGGTAAAGGCATCGGCGGTCGCTCCAGCGAAACCGGCCAGTACCTGCCCCTTGCAGAGACGCCGCACCTTACGTGCATTGCCTTTCATGACGGTGTTGCCCATCGATACCTGGCCATCACCGCCGATCACGACACGGCCGCCTCGACGAACCGAGAGAATGGTGGTTCCACGAATCTCCTGCACGGGAATGTCCTGAAGCCTGTTGAAGAAGGGGAGATTCTACCGCGACTCGAGTCGCGGAACCTATGCCACGTGCAACACATGGCGTGATCCCCGCATGGAGCGCGAACTCCTGCTCCGAGAGTTCCAGCACTTCGGTAACAGGAAGCCCTTCAGCGGCGGGTGCAGGGCGACCCGTTGTTCAGTGAAACAAAGAGGGAGCGATGCCCGGGCACATCTCGAAGAGGGCTATTTGTGCTTTTTCCGGTGCGTCAGTCGCCCCGCCTGCGGGCGCGCGGATGCGCTTGATCATAGACCTGAGCCAGATGCTGGAAATCGAGATGCGTGTAGATTTCCGTGGTTGCGATATCGGCATGCCCAAGCAGTTCTTGAACCGCACGCAGCTCACCCGATGACTCCAGAAGGTGCGTGGCGAAGGCATGCCGCAGCATGTGCGGATGAACATGTGCGGGCAGGCCCTGACGGCGGGCATGCAGGACGACCCGCTGTTCGATGGCGCGCGGGCTCAGACGTCGGCCATGGCGACTCACGAACAGAGCCGGCTCACCCTTCTCGTGTGCCAATTGTTCACGAACAGGCAACCACTCCGCGATGGCCTTGCGTGCGTGCCTGCCTACCGGCACCTGCCGGTCCTTTCGGCCCTTGCCGGTCACCCGCAACAGCGCATCCGGCGCAGGCAGATCGGTGACATTCAGCCCCGCCAGCTCGGACAGCCGCAGACCGCTGGAATAGAAGAGCTCGAGAATTGCGCGATCACGCCGTGCCAGTGGATCATCGCCGGGAATGTCCATCAGGCGGCCAACCTGATCCACATCGAGGGCCACGGGCAGACGGCGGGCAGCCCGTGGCGCACGTACCTTGGCGACAGGATTGACTCGCACCCGGGATTCGCGCAGCAGAAAGTTGAACAAGCCACGCAATGCCGAAAGCCTGCGCGACAGGCTGCGCGGTGACAGGCCCTGGCGATGACAGGCCGCGACATAACGACGCAGCTGCCGGGCATCGGCACCCGCCCATGGCGGGCACCCCTGATCCCGACACCAGGCGCGGTAGTCTTCCATGTCGCGACGGTAGGCGTCCAGGGTACGTGATGACAGGCGACGCTCGTAACGGATGTGATCCAGGTAGTCCGATAACCAGCGATCTTCCGTCTGAAAACTCATGATCCCGTGCTGGAAACGGCACCTAGAGTGGCACTGACGACATCCGACAGGCGCTTGAGGAAATCCACGCTCTTTCCGGCATGAAAACGCTGCGGATCGTGGCTACCGATCGCCAGGACACCGACCGATGGCGGGGCATGCAACGGGATCAGGGCGACCGAGCCGATCTCGGCAGCCTGCGAACCGAACAGGTACTCCAACTGCTCTGCCGGCAGCTGGCCGCAGGTCGGGCATTCGCTTTCGATGAATTCGGTAAACATCGCCGGACCATGATCTGCCTTGTGCGTCGCCAGTTCCTCCGCGGAGAAGAACTTCATTTCCACCGCATCGGCATGAAACAGATTGCGCAGCTCGTCCTGCAAGGTATTGATGACCTCGTCGAAGACACGGGCCTCGATAAGTGCCAGGGTGAGGTGGTGCAGGCGCCTTGCCAAGGCATCGTTCTCGCGCGCGATGGAGACCAGATCGACGAGCTGATCACGCACATGATGATTTTGCTCGCGCAGGATGCACACCTGACGCTCGATCAGCGAGACCACGCCGTCGGTGGAGTGCGGAATATCGATCTCGGCCAGCACCTCGGGATGGCAGGCCAGGAAGTTCGGGTGGGCGATCAGGTAATCGGCAACCACCTGCTCGAAATCGGTGTCCGCCGGCTTATCGTCGTGCTGCAGACTCATAACGCGATGTCACCCTCGAAGACCTCGGTGGCCGGGCCAGTCATGCAGACAGGCTGACCTTCTCCCTCCCAGCTTATCACAAGATCCCCACCCGGCAGATGGACCGTCACTGGCCCCTCCAGCAATCCACGCAGACGACCGGCGACTACCGCAGCGCAGGCCCCGGTGCCGCACGCCAACGTCTCGCCGACACCGCGTTCCCAGACACGCAGGTCGATCTCGTGCCGATTGCGCACCGCCATGAAGCCTACGTTCACCCGTTGGGGGAAACGCGGATGGTGCTCGATTCGCGAACCCAGGATCTCGACCGGGGCATCTGCCACTTGGTCCAGCAGCAGCACGGCATGGGGATTGCCCATCGACACTGCGCTGAGGGCAACCTCTTCACTGTCATCCATCACCAGGGTATGGGTAGTGGCACGCACCTCTGCCTCGAAGGGCAGATCGGCCGGTTCCAGGGAAGGGGCTCCCATTTCCACCTGCACCTGACCGTCATCGAGCACCTGAAGCAGGATGGGGCCACCGGCGGTGCCGACTGGAATCAAATCCTTTCCGGTGAGCCCGTGGTCACGCACGAAACGGGCGAAGCAGCGGGCCCCGTTGCCGCACTGTTCCACCTCGGAACCATCGGCGTTGAAGATGCGGTAATGAAAGTCGGTACCCGGTAGACGGGGTGGCTCGACCAACAGGATCTGATCACAACCGACGCCGAAACGACGGTCGGCGAGATGGCGCAGCTGCCCGGGATCCAGTTCGACCGGGTGGCACGTGGCGTCGATCACTACAAAATCGTTGCCCAGACCCTGCATTTTGCTGAAGTGCAATCGCATTCCTTCTTCCACTCAATCCGCTCCGGCCAAGTGACCACGCGCCTCCCAATGCCTATCACCGACCATGCTCACATCCAGTCTGCACGGGCCGAGTTTCGCAATCTGTTCCCGCACTCCATCCACTGTCAGGCCGCGCAAAGCGAGTTGCGGAAATCGCGGCGCAGAATCTCCGGTGCATTCAGGGCATATGTCTCGATCAGAGCATCCAGCGCCGAAAGAGACTCCGGGCTCGGGCAGGTGACGCAACAGGCGGATGAACAGGTCATTGGCCTCGCCGAAATTGGCCCGGACACAGGCGGCAGCCTGTGCCGGGTCATCCATCCGTTCATCGAGTTCGGGCACACGCTGCATCAGGGAAGCACGGCCTCACACCCGAACAGGTCGTCGAACGTCTCGCGCGGGCGCGCGACATGCACCCGTTTCCCATCGATCAGCAGCTCCGGCGGGCGCGGCCGGCTGTTGTAATTGGAAGCCATGGTAAAACCATAGGCACCGGCCGAGCGTACTGCCAGCAGGATGCCCTCATGCAGGGTGAGCCGGCGGTCCTTTCCCAGGAAGTCTCCAGTCTCGCACACCGGGCCAACCAGATCCCAAGTGTCGATCTCGCCCTCTGGGTGCTGTTTCACACTGACGATCTCTTGCCACGCCTGATACAGAGCGGGGCGCAGCAGATCGTTCATGGCCGCGTCCACGATAGCGAAGTTCCGGACCTCGGTACGCTTGAGATATTCGACACGGGTGAGCAACACGCCCGCATTGGCGGCAATGGCACGCCCCGGCTCGACGAACAGTTCGCAATCGAGATCACCCAGACGCTGCACCAGTGCTTCAGCATAGTCGCCAGGCTCGGGCAGGATCTCGTCACGATAACGCACCCCGAGACCGCCACCCAGATCCAGGTGATCGATGGCAATACCGACATTGTGCAGCCGATCGAGCAGCTCCAGCACACGGTCGAGGGCATCGAGAAAGGGCAACAGCTCGGTGAGCTGCGAACCGATGTGGCAATCGATACCCGATACATCCAGATGAGGACTGTCTGCAATGTGCTGATAGATGTCGGTGGCCTGCGTGATATCGATGCCGAACTTGTTCTCACGCAGACCGGTGGAAATATAGGGGTGAGTCCTTGCATCCACATCCGGGTTGACTCGCAGTGCCACGGGGGCCTGAACCCCGTACGCCGCGGCGACCGCTTCCAGCCTTGTCAGTTCGGAAACGGACTCCACATTGAAACAACGGATGCCGACCTCCAGCGCATGCGCCATCTCGTCGGCACGCTTTCCCACACCGGAGAAAACCACCCTGCCCGGATCACCACCTGCGGCCAGTACCCGCTCCAGCTCGCCCACCGAGACGATGTCGAAACCCGATCCCAAACGCGCCAGCACGTTCAGCACTGCCAGGTTGGAATTGGCCTTCACCGCATAGCATACTTGGTGTGGCCAGTCGGCAAAGGCGGCGTCGAAGGCGCGCCAGTGACGCTCCAGAGTGGCACGGGAATATACATAGGCTGGCGTCCCGTGGCATTCGGCGATCGCACACAGCGGAACCTCCTCGGCATGCAGCTCGCCATCGCGGTACGCGAAGTGGTCCATCTCAGTTCGCCTCCCGGGAAGCGTCCGTGCGGTCGGGGAGGTACAGCGGTCCGCGCTGGCCACAGGCTGTCAACAACACGAGGCTCAGCAACAGGAGGGAAAACAGGCGCATGTCGGCAATCCGTGAAAGCTGGAATGAAGACCGGATTATAAGGGAAGCGCCGGTATTGATTGCCAACATCGAACCCGGACTTCCCGTATACGAGAACTGTTCCGATCCCGAAGGCGAACATTGACTCCATAATATTAGAATGTTCTAATAATGTTTGCCGAACCCGAAAAGGACGCCACCATGCTCAAGGCCATCCACCGTACCTTCTCCCTGCGTTTCCGCGACCGCGTGATGGTCTGCCTGCCAAATCGGCAGATGCCCGAAGCTCTGCGCAGGCGCGTACGTCCCCGGGTGCTGTTCTGCATGGCCTGCTGGATCGATCGTATCGGCCAGAAAAAGGTGGCCTGACCGACCCCCCACTGGTCAGGACGAGACACCCACAGCCCCGGCAAACCCCTGTTGCCGCCAAGCTTCGAACAGCATCACCGCCACCGCATTAGACAGGTTCAGGCTGCGCTGCCCCGAGCACATGGGCAGGCGAAGGCGGTATTCCGCAGGCACGTCGTCGAGCACATCCTCGGGCAGTCCACGTGTCTCGGGACCGAACAGAAAGGCATCGCCCGGTCGATAGGCAGGCTTGTCGAAACGTGCCTCGCTGCGGGTACTCAGAGCGAACATCCGGACCGGTCTCACCCGTTGCAGGAAATCATCCAGCCGGGGATACTGCACCACCTCGGCATACTCGTGATAGTCCAGCCCCGCACGCCGCAGGCGCCGGTCGTCCAGCTCGAATCCGAGGCGGCCGACCAAGTGCAGGTATGCGCCAGTATTGGCGCACAGACGTACGATGTTGCCCGTGTTGGGCGGAATCTCCGGTTGATACAGAACCACGTGAAACACTCGAGGACACTCCGCTGATGACCACCCCAGACCCTCGCCTGCACATCGATTTCTGCGGCCTGGACTTTGCCACCCCGCTGGTGCTGCTCTCGGGTTGCGTGGGTTTCGGCAAAGAGTACACGCGGATCGCCGGTTTCTCCAACCACGACGCCGGCGCAGTCTGCCTCAAGGCCACCACCGGTAGCCCGCGTCCCGGCAACCCGCCGCATCGGGTGTACGAGACACCCGGCGGCATGCTCAACGCCATCGGCCTGCAGAACCCCGGCGTGGACAGGGTGGTGGACGAGATCCTGCCCACCCTGGACTTTTCCGAGACCCGCTTCATCGCCAACGTCTCGGGCTCCACCATCGAGGAATACATCGCGGTCACCGAGCACTTCGACGACTCACCCATCGACGCCATCGAGATCAATATCTCCTGCCCCAACGTCAAGGAGGGCGGGGTAACCTTCGGCAATGATCCCGACATGTCTGCACGCGTGGTCGAGGCCTGCCGCAAGGCAACGAGCAAACCGCTGATCACCAAGCTGTCACCCAACCAGACCAACATTGCAGAAAACGCTCGGTGCTGTATCGAGGCAGGGACCGACGCCCTTGCAGTGATCAACACCCTGATGGGGATGGCCATCGACATCGAGTCGCGCACACCCTTCATCGGTAACAATCAGGGCGGGTTGTCGGGCCCTGCGATCAGGCCGGTGGCGGTGCTCAAGACTCACCAGGTGTATCAGGTGGCGCGTGAGAAGGGGGTGCCCATCATCGGCCAGGGCGGAGTAGCGAGCGCGGAGGACGCGATCGAGTTCCTGCTCGCCGGGGCCTCGGCTGTAGGTGTGGGAACCGCTCTGTTTTACGATCCTCTGATCCTGCCGAAGATCGGCCAGGGCATCCTCGACTACCTGGAGCGCCACAGCCTGGAGCGGGTCTCCCAGCTCACTGGGGCACTGGTGCTCAATGACCCGGCTGACTACGGCTGTTGATTTGTCCCCTTCGGGCAGGTTCGCACCAATATTAGCAGCGTGTTATATTCACGATCCGTGACCAATCCTGGTCACGAAACATGACAACGTTCAGGAGATTCACAATGAGCGACGTGGAAGCACTCAAGTCCGAGAAGGACAAGCTGATCGCCGAGATGCTCGAGCTGCAGAAGAAGTTCATCGATCGCGAGCACAATGGCGGCATCTCCGGCAAGGACTACTGGGCCAGCGACGAAGAGCTACTGAAGGACTACCGAAAGGTGTACATGGAAAAGGCCATGCGCGTGGTGGAACTTTCTCACCAGATCGTAGGTTCCGAGCCCTGATCGACCCGGGTATTTCACCTGAAAAAAACCCGCCTATGGCGGGTTTTTTCATGTCCTGGAGTTCAGGTTTGCAACCAGACGAGACGGGAAACGTCTCGAGATTCCAACACCATGCCATCCATGACACCCGTCCCACGGCCATCCAGCTTGTGAATCACGGAAACCGCCAGCGGCTCGCTGAGCAGCGTCAATCGTATTCTGTAAGGTTGAGCGGGAGACTTTCCCGCTGACCCTACTCGGGATGGATGTGCCCGATGTATCGGGCGACATCCTCCAGATCGAGACGCATCACCACGGCTTTCACCTTCAACAAATGCTCGCTGCCGACCAGTTTCAACTCACAATGCGTTTGTCCACGGCTTTCCAGCGGCACCGGCAACATGTCACGGTAGGTATAGATGTTCTCGCCCACGTCCCCCCCGGCGCACTCAGCCGGCAGGGCATCGAGCACCGTGCTGTTCTCCAGCTCGGCACCCTCGAACACCAACCAACCATTCTGCCACCAGCAGGTACGCTCCACCGAGCCGGTCATGGTCTTGATGAGGTAGGCCGGTTCGAAACGGATGGCAATGGTATCGCCTTCGACCTTCACCTGGCTGATCTTCGACCCAACCAGATCAATACTGGTACTGTCCATGGATTCCCTTTGTGATTGAGACTGAGAAACTGCGCCCAGTATAGGCTCACCGGCCACGCTGATTCTGCTGAATTCCCCTTGACTGTTGGTTCAGTCCATGTCTTTCAGATTCTATTCCAGACCCAGTTCCTTGATCTTGCGTGTGAGAGTGTTTCGACCCCAGCCCAGCAAGCGCGCTGCTTCCTGGCGTCGGCCACCCGTCTGTTCGAGCGCGACGCGGATCATCACCGTCTCGAAGGCCGGCAGGGCCTCTTCGAGCAGATCGCGGCGACCAGCTGCCAGTTCGGTACGAGCCCAGCCACGCAGGACCTCCTGCCAGTCACCGTAACCGGGAGCCTGTGACTTGGCCTCGCGCAGCTCGGGCGGCAGATCGTCAGGGTGGATCTCGCGGCCCGAGGCCATCACTGTGAGCCAGCGCGCGATATTCTCGAGTTGGCGCACATTGCCCAACCAGTCGAATCCGCACAACAGGACCTCGGTCTCCGGCAACAGACGCTTGACCTCTACGGCGAGCTCACGTGCCGCCTGCTTGAGGAAATGTCGCATCAGCAGGGGGATGTCCTCGCGCCGCTCACGCAGGGCTGGAATATGGATACGGATGACATTGAGACGGTGGAACAGGTCCTCTCGAAAACGCCCCTCGCCGACAAGACGCTCCAGATCCTGATGTGTGGCGGCGACGATGCGCACATTGATCTTCACCAGCTCGTGTCCACCCACGCGGTAGAACTCACCATCGGCCAGAACCCTCAACAGGCGGGTCTGCAGCTCGAAAGGCATGTCACCGATTTCGTCGAGAAACAGGGTACCCCCATTGGCCTGTTCGAAACGCCCGGGACGGCGCGCCTGCGCTCCCGTGAACGCACCCTTCTCGTGTCCGAACAGTTCGGACTCGAGTAGATCGTGCGGTATGGCAGCCATGTTCAGCGCAATGAAAGGGCCGATGGCGCGCGGGCTGTGATGGTGCAGTGCGTGTGCCACCAACTCCTTGCCGGTGCCCGACTCACCATTGATGAGTACGGTGATGTTGGAGCGCGCCAAGCGACCGATGGCACGAAACACCTCCTGCATGGCCGGGGCCTCACCGATGATCTCTGCACCGCTTTCCTCGCTGTTGCCGGTATCCACCAGACACTCTCGACACAGGCGGCAGGCCCGTCTGACCTGGTCGACCGCCTCGGTGACGTCAAATGGCTTGGGCAAATATTCGAAGGCGCCGCTGTGGTAGGCAGACACGGCACTATCGAGATCGGAATGTGCAGTCATGATGATCACCGGTATCCCGGGATAACGCACCTGAATCTGTTCGAGCAAGGCAATGCCATCCATACCGGGCATGCGGATATCGGAGAGAATGGCATCGGGCTTGTTCCGCTCCAGGGCCTCGAGTACACCATCGGCCCGCTCGAAGCTGCGCACCATTATTCCGGCCTTCTGCAAGGCCTTCTCCAATACCCAACGGATGGATCGGTCGTCATCGATGACCCAGACGGTATTTTGAGTGTCCATCTCAAGCCTCCTGCATATTGGGGTTGCCGGGCAAGGGAAGCAACAGAGTGAATACGGTCTCTCCCGGCCGGCTGCTGCATTCCACCAGCCCCTTGTGCTGGGTGATCAGTGACTGTGCAATGGACAGACCCAGACCTGTCCCGCTGCCGGAGGTGACCATCGGCAGGAACAGGGTGTCGGTAATGGCTTCGGGTATCCCTGGGCCGTTGTCTCGGATCTCCACACGGGCCACCAGACGATGACACACTGCGCCAATAGTGAAATTCCGTGAAATGCGTGTCTTCAGACGAATGCATGGGCACTCACTGCCCTGCAGAGCCTGAACGGCATTGCGCACGATGTTGAGTACGGCCTGGATGAGCTGGTCGGCATCGCCGATCAGCTCGGGAATACTCGGGTCGTAGTCGCACTCGATCATCAGCTCACGCTCACCCGCCTCGGCCAAAACCAAGCTGCGGACCCGCTCGAGGACCTGATGGATGTTCATCGCTCGATACTCGGGTCGGCGGTTTGGCCCCAGCAGGGCATCGACCAGGGATTTCAGGCGATCGGCTTCCTCGATGAGGATACGGGTGTATTCCTCGAGCCCCGGCTCGGGCAACTCGGCTGCCAGCAGCTGTGCGGCCCCGCGCAGGCCTCCCAGAGGGTTCTTGATCTCGTGTGCCAGACCACGCAACAGGTCCCGGATGGCCGCCTGCTGAATAATGAGCTGGTTCTCGCGGCGTATACGTAACTGTCGGTCCACCTGCTGCAGTTCCATAATGGTACGCGGAGGCTCCTCAGGCGCGTGGGTAATGGTGCAATCCACGGTGATTGACTCACGATCGGCACGTACCAGTGCGGCTCCGCGCTTGCCGATCACCTCGCTCTCGGGCGCACTGGCGACCAGATCGATGAGGGGCTGGCCGTCACAACAGATATGAGGTTCCGGCTGTTGCCCAATCACATGACGTGCGCTCAGGCCCAGCATGGCCTCGGCCATCTGGTTCAGGTACAGCACCCGGCCTTCCGTGTCGAAAACAAGAACTCCGGTGACCAGGTTGTCGAGAATATGGGTCTCGGGACAGGGAACAACGTTCATATGCTTTTTGCTTAGTATCAAAGAGGAGACAAGTTTCAAGCCATCATGGGAAACACAGGTGAGAGAACGATTCGACGCAATGGCATCTGCCAAGACCTTTGACCCTGTCATCCGGCACCATCAGACCCTGTATTGACCGTTCGGGATACAGCTGATGACCAGGACCCGGGAAAATCCCTGTGAAGGTGGAACCCAGGGTCGCCTCCTGCAGAACCACAAGCGTACCGTCGAGCACCAGTCGGGGATAGTGGCCCTGCCGCAGGGTGGGAGTCAAACAGACTGCTACCAGCACATTGCCTTCGTTGCTGCATACCGTTCTGCCGGCATCTCGGTGCCGACTGGGGCGGTACGTAACGGGAGACCCCCGGAAACCGGACAGGATGTTCGCATTCAGTGACCGGCACATCAGAACAGGAGGTCCCGCCCTCGGTATCCACCGACTTGCAGATCACAGCCTGCGCGAACCATGGTCAGGAGGAACAGCAATCAGGAGGAAATATCTGAACATGCCTCGAACATGGAGCGGTCCCCAGCCAGGCAGGTTCATCGTGGGACATCAAAACGCAAAAGGCCCGCAGCCTTACAGCTGCGGGCCTGGTTCAACCCTAATGACTTTGCATTACAGGCTGTAGTACAGATCGAACTCGATCGGGTGAGTGGTCATGCGCAGCTGTGTGACTTCTTCCATCTTCAGCTTGATATAGCCATCAATCAGATCGTCGGTGAACACGCTGCCGGCCTTCAGAAAGTCTCGATCGGCATCCAGGGCCTCCAGAGCCTGATCCAGGCTGTGACACACGGTTGGAATGGCCGCTGCCTCTTCCGGAGGAAGATCGTAGAGATCCTTGTCGGCAGCATCGCCCGGGTGGATCTTGTTCTGGATACCGTCCAGGCCAGCCATCATCATGGCCGAGAAGGCCAGGTAGGGGTTGGCCGTGGGATCCGGGAAACGCACCTCGATACGACGTGCCTTCGGGCTGGCGACCCAGGGAATCCGGATGGAGGCCGAGCGATTGCGGGCCGAGTAGGCCAGCATCACCGGGGCCTCGAAGCCGGGCACCAGACGCTTGTAGGAATTTGTCGAGGCGTTGGTGAACGCATTCAACGCACGAGCGTGCCTGATGATGCCACCGATGTAGTACAGCGCAGTCTCGCTCAGGCCACCGTACTGCTCACCAGCGAAAATGTTCTCACCGTCCTTTGCCAGCGACTGATGAACATGCATGCCAGAGCCGTTGTCACCCACAATGGGCTTGGGCATGAACGTGGCGGTCTTGCCATAAGCATGGGCCACGTTGTGCACGCTGTACTTGAGGATCTGGTTCCAGTCGGCGCGCTTCACCAGGGTGTTGAACTGGGTACCGATCTCGCACTGGCCAGCGGTGGCCACTTCGTGGTGGTGCACCTCGACGGCCACACCCATCTCCTCAAGGGCGTCGCACATGGCCGACCTCAGGTCATGCAGGGAATCGACCGGCGGCACCGGGAAGTAGCCACCCTTGACACCCGGACGGTGACCGATGTTGCCATCTTCGTAGACCTTCTCCGAGTTCCACTCGGCTTCTTCAGAGTCGATCTGCACCATGGAGCCGGCCATGCTCACACTCCAGCGCACGTCGTCGAGCACGAAGAACTCTGGCTCGGGGCCGAAGTAGGCCGTGTCGGCAATGCCGGTGGACTTCAGGTAAGCCTCGGCACGCTTGGCCACCGAGCGTGGATCCCGCTCGTAGCCTTCCATGGTGGATGGTTCGAGGATGTCGCAACGAAGAATCATGGTTGATTCATCGGTGAACGGATCCATCACAGCGGTATCCGCATCCGGCATCAGAATCATGTCGGATTCATTGATACCCTTCCAGCCGGCGATGGAAGAACCGTCGAACATCTTGCCATCCTCGAACAGGTCCTCGTCAATGGTGGGAGCAGGCACGGTAACGTGCTGCTCCTTGCCGCGGGTATCGGTGAAACGGAAATCGACGTACTTGACGTCGTTGTCCTTGATCATCTTCAGGACATTTCTTGCGGCCATCTCGATCTCTCCAAGAGGTTAGGAAGGTTGGGAAAGGCTGTTTTTACTTCAGTCAGCCTGCTTCAAAATTTCGGTCCTGATCGGTACAAGACCGACAGGTCGTCGAGTATAAAGGCAAACAACACGCCACCAAACGGGTACTTCAGCGGAAATGACCTACTCCTGACAGCCGATCATCGTTGCCGATATAGCTGCGAACTATAGAGGATCCGGTACCAAATGGCATGCTCACGACAGGGAATTTTCGTTGCCCTTGACCCTGGCCGGACGAAACATGCATTGTTGTTGGTGTCACTCCGGTGCAAGTACACTAGTCTGCTGCGTCCAAGCGATACCTGACTTGCACTTCCCCGAAACGGGAATCGGCCTTGAGGGCTTGCTGCAGGCACTCACGCAACGCCCCTGCCTCATCCCGGTTGCAGTGAGCGAGGGGCAACTCGAGATCCACGTCTATACGGCCCGACAGATAGTGCAGCACGACGTCGTGCCCCTCAAGCAGATCGGACCAGTAAACCCGCAACAGGCGCAACGCTTCACTGCGCAAAGGTAGATCGCGGCACAGCAGACCCTCCTCGTCGTCTTCCGGATCAATGTGCACGGTCACGTCGTTTATCGCATCTACGACATCCTTCAGACGCTCTTCCACGGCAATACTGATCATATGGCCTTCGGATACCGACAGCCGGGGATCCACCTGTACATGCACATCCGCCGCGGCCTGATGTCCCTGCCGGCGGGTGCGCAGCATATGAATGGAACGTACCCCATCCACCGAACAGATCGCCATTTCGGCCGCTCGCACCTGCTCGAGATCCAGCGCGGCGTCCACCAGTTCCTGCATGGCCTCCCAGCCAAGATCCCAGCCAATCTTGGCTACCATGGCACCGACTACTATTGCCGCCAGAGCATCCAGATAGGGCCAACCAGCCATTGCCCCGAGGATTCCGAATAGCACCACGATCGAGGAGATTGCATCGCTGCGATGATGCCAGGCATTGGCCGCCAACATCTTGGAATTCACCCTGCGCGCAGTGACAATGGTGTACCAATACAACACTTCTTTGGCAAGTATGGAGATCACCGCCGCCCATACCGCCAGCGCGCCAGGCGAAAGATAACCGCCCTTGGAGACACGCAGCACGGCATCCCAGACGATCCCCAGGGCCACCAATCCGAGCAGAACCCCAAGGCCCAATGTGGCGGCTGTTTCGAAACGGCCGTGACCGTACGGGTGTTCCTCGTCGGGTTCCTGTGCAGCATGGTACGCCGCGAACCATACCAGGGCGTCGGATAGCAGATCGGACAGCGAATGGATGCCATCGGCAACCAGTGCCGCAGATCCAGCCAGCCAGCCAGCCACCAGCTTGAGTGCAGAAAGCAACAGGTTGATCAGCGCACCCACCAGAGTGACGTGCTGGCTGGCCCGGGTGCGCTCCTCGAGCATGGATGTGGTTACACCGTTCATACCGGGTTGCTCCCGACACGCAGCACTACGACGTATTCACCGTTGGCTTGGCGGGTTTCGAGCACTTGGTGACCGTTGAGCCGGCACCAGGCCGGGATGTCGTTGAGCACACCAGGATCGGTGCATACCACTTCGATCTCGTCTCCGGTGGCAAGCTGTGCCACCCGATCCTGCACCCGGATCACGGGCAGGGGGCAAAGCAGACGATAGCAATCGAGGACATGGCGTTGGGACATGGCGCAAGACCAGGATCTGAGACTGCGAGCATTATACCCGGCATATCGCTTCCCGCATGCACGAGGCATCGACTAGCAGTCTGCAGTGGAAGATACCGGGACAAGGAGAAGCGACACGATACGAGGTCCGGACATACAGCAAGAGAGTCCGTTCAGAACGGTGAGCCGGAGAATTGCGGGTTCCGAAA
Source organism: Gammaproteobacteria bacterium (assembly GCA_024510845.1). Taxonomy (GTDB): domain Bacteria; phylum Pseudomonadota; class Gammaproteobacteria; order Chromatiales; family Chromatiaceae; genus MONJU. The sequence goes on along the minus strand of JANEMA010000002.1, from coordinate 40,906 downwards.
GGCCATCCGTTACGCCCGATTCACACCATTTTCAACAGCCTGCTAAAACACGGCCGCTGTTATCTGTGGATAACTCAGACTTCTGGCGCTAGAATCGAGTACCAGGCCCAGTGCTATGGGCTGTTTCCATCACGATAACAACGACCGGCGGGTTACCCGATTCGGACGCACGAACAGGCACGCTTCAGATCTTGACTATTAATATCCGGAACAATCTTTTGGAACGGCTGGGCAGAGACATCCCCGAACAGCAGTTCAATACCTGGATCCGCCCCCTGCAATATGTGCAACAGGGCGGAAGGTTACGCTTGATGGCACCCAATGCCTTCGTACTCGACTGGGTGCGCAAGCACTATCTGGTACAGCTGCAGGCCCATCTCGACGAACTGAACAATGGCGAACCGATGGAGATCCACCTGGAAATCGGCAGCGCACCCAGACAGGCCCCGATCGTTGCCGGTTCACCTCCAGAAACACCGCGACAGGAAACCAGTGGCGCGACCGGCACCCGCACTCCCTCCAGGGAGCCCCCGATGGGTGACGATCTGCCAACCACAAACCGCGACTTCACCTTCGACACCTTCGTCGAGGGAAAATCCAACCAGCTCGCACGCGCCGCGGGTATCCAGGTAGGTGAAAATCCGGGTCGCATGTACAACCCCCTGTTCATCTATGGCGGGGTCGGGCTCGGAAAGACCCACCTGATGCACGCGGTCGGCAATCTGATCAAGCAGAACGACCCATCCGCACGTGTACTCTATATACACTCGGAAGGTTTCGTTGCCGAGATGGTCAAGGCCTTGCAACACGGTACCATAGAGCAGTTCAAACGACGCATGCGTGGAGTCAACGCATTGCTGATTGACGACGTACAATTCTTTGCGGGCAAGGGACGATCTCAGGAAGAGTTTTTCCATACCTTCAATGCTCTGTTCGAGACCCGTCAGCAGATCGTGCTGAACAGCGATCGCTTTCCCAAGGAAGTCGACGGACTGGAAGACCGTCTCAAATCACGCTTCGGTTGGGGATTGACGGTACATATCGAGCCCCCCGACCTGGAAACCCGTGTCGCCATCCTAATGAGCAAATCGCAGCTGCTGCTCGATATCGATCTGCCAAGCGAAGTAGCCTTCTTCATTGGCAAGCACATACGCTCCAACATCCGTGAACTCGAAGGTGCATTACGGCGCATCAACGCCAATGCCCGGTTCACGGGGCAACCCATCACCCTGGACTTCGCTCGTGAAGCGCTACGCGACATGATCGACGCCCAGGCACGCATGGTGACACTGGAAAACATACAGAAAACAATAGCGGAATACTTCAAGATTCGGGTGTCCGACTTGCTCTCGAGCAAACGCAGCCGAACCATCGCCAGGCCACGCCAGATCGCCATGGCACTGGCAAAAGAATTGACCAATCACAGTCTGCCGGAGATCGGTGAGGCCTTTGGGGGTCGCGATCACACCACGGTGTTGTACGCTACCCGTAAGGTGGCTGAATTACGCGAGTCAGATGTGCATGTGGCCGAAGACTACAACAACCTGTTGAGAACCCTGAGCAATTGATGGGAGAAAAACCGCTAATGGCGGGATATGGCATCACCGAAAAGATTTATCCACAGATCGTCAACAGAAGAACAGAACCCCCATACCGGATCGACTGACAAGGAAAATCGATAGCAAGCTTATGTAAATAAAGTGATTTTTCTTGTGGACGGGGAGTTATCCCCTGCACTAATCGTAATAATTAAGCGAATTTAGACATAATTTGATTTTAGATAGCGGAGCGTCAAACATGAAGATCAACACGAACAGAGACGAGCTGCTTGGGCCCTTGCTGAAAGTCGGTAATGTGGTCGAAAGACGCCAGACTCTGCCTATTCTGGCCAATATGCTGATATCGGCAGCATCGGGACGATTACAGTTCACGGCCACGGATCTCGAAGTAGAGTTGACTACCTCGGCCTGTGCTGAGGCAGACGGAGATATAGAATTCACCCTGCCTGCTCGCAAGCTCATCGAGATCTGTAGAGCGTTGCCTAAGGGTGCCTCGATGACATTGGAAATCGAGGGTGATAAAGCCACACTGCGTTCTGGCTACAGTCGCTTTACCATAGGGATGTTGCCCGCGCAGGACTATCCTACGATTGATCCCGCTACAGCCAGCGAACAGTTAAATTTTCCAGAATCTATACTCAAACGCTTGATCGATAAGACTGCCTTTGCCATGGCGCATCAGGATGTGCGCTATTACCTGAACGGGTTGCTGCTGGAAATCACGACAAATCGTGTGCGTGCAGTGGCTACCGATGGACATCGGCTGGCCCTTTGTGATGCCGAACTGGATACCGGTGTGGGTAGTGATATCCAGATCATTCTCCCGCGTAAGGCAGTACTCGAATTGGGGCGATTGCTGAACGATGATGATGGAGCCTTGCAACTGGAGATAAGCAATAGTCATGCAAGGGTACGCTTTGGAAATACGATTTTTACCACCAAGCTGATCGATGGGCGTTTCCCCAACTATGAGCGGGTGATGCCTTCTGGAGATACCCAAAGACTGCTGGCCGACCGTGATAGTCTTCGTCAGTCGCTGATTCGGACTTCTATCCTTTCCAACGAGAAATACCGGGGCATCCGCTTCCGCCTGGTACCGAAGTTGTTGCACCTTCATGCACATAATTCGGAACAGGACGAAGCAAAAGAGGAACTGGAAATCGATTATCAGGGCAACGAGATCATCGTCGGTTTCAATGTGGGTTATCTACTGGATGTGCTCAATGTATTGGATACAAAGCAGGTAAGTATGTCGTTGATCGATTCCAGCTCTAGCGCACTGATGACACCTGCCGGTTCCATGGATTGTCGTTATGTAGTCATGCCCATGCGGCTGTAACTAATCGAGATGGGGTCAGGAAAAGGCACTCTCATCGGAGAGAAAAAAGGGGCGCCAAGCCCCTTTTTTCTAGACTATTGCGCGTTATGTTTTCGGAACTTTCGATAAAGGATCTGCGCATCATTCGTGATGTACGACTTACTTTGTCCCCGGGTATCAATTTGGTTGCCGGGCCAAACGGTGCCGGAAAGACCTCAATTATCGAGGCATTGTATCTGTTGTCGGTCGGTCGGTCGTTCAGGTATCGGGATACGGCGCCACTGATTCGCAAGGGAGCCGAGGCTACAGAACTGTTTTCGCGTTTTGAGGACCCGTCCGGGAATTGTCATGCACTGGGGATACGCCGAGAACGCAAGCAGCTGGTGGTTCGTCTGGATGGGTGCTCCAGTGTTCGGCGGTCGGAGGTGTTACGTTTGTTGCCGGTGCAGTTTATCGGCCCTGATTCGCAACAGTTGGTGCAAGGTTCACCGGAGTTTCGTAGACAACTGATCGATACCGGATTGTTCCACGTGGAACCGGAGTATCTCTCGTTGATGCAGCGCTACAGTCGAGCGTTACAACAGCGAAATGCTGCCTTACGTCAGGGTGGAGGACTGGCCTTTCAGTGGGATCAGGTACTGGTGGAAACGGGAACTGTTATCGATACTATCCGACGTGTTTATATCGAACGCTTGATTGCTGGGACCGAGGCTCGGCTTACGAATTGGCTGTTGGACTTTTCTGTGAGTTTCCATTATCGATCAGGTTGGCGTATTGGTATGTCTTTACAGGAGAGTCTCGATGCGCATCGGGAAATCGACAAGCGACAGGGTTATACGGGTGTCGGTCCTCACAGGGTCGATTTCATCATAGATACGGAGATTGGACGAGGGGGCAAGATTTTGTCCCGGGGTCAATTGAAGATGCTGGTGGCTGCCCTGATGATTGCTCAGGCGCAAATTTACCGTGGGCGGGTAGGTCGAGCGCCAGTACTGCTCTTCGATGATCTCCCTGCTGAGTTGGATCGCTCAAATCGTGACAAGCTCGTTACTGAATTGGATAGCGTCTATCCCCAAATAGTGGTGACTTCACTCGAAGGGGAAGGCCTGGGTATCCTCGACGAAGCCAGGATGTTTCACGTGGAACAGGGGGAACTGTCCTGATCCGCCGGTCGATTAAGGCTTCGTGGTACAATAACCGGCCTGTCCCATCAGCCTGTCTTTGCGATATACATGAGCGACTCCAAGACCTACGATTCGTCTTCCATCAAAGTGCTAAGAGGCCTGGATGCGGTACGTAAGCGGCCCGGTATGTACATTGGCGATACTGATGATGGCACAGGTCTGCACCACATGGTGTTTGAGGTTGTGGACAACTCTATCGACGAGGCGTTGGCTGGTCACTGCAAGGAAATTCAGGTCGTCATTCATGATGACGGTTCTGTCACTGTCGCAGATGACGGGCGAGGCATACCGGTCGGGATGCATGAAGAAGAAGGTCGCTCAGCAGCCGAGGTCATTCTCACTGTACTGCATGCGGGTGGTAAGTTTGACGATAATTCTTACAAGGTCTCTGGCGGTCTGCACGGGGTTGGCGTCTCGGTGGTCAATGCTTTGTCGGAGACCCTCGAACTGGAGATTTATCGTGATGGCTATGTCCACAGGCAGGTTTATCACATGGGTGAGCCAGAGGCAGCGTTGGCGGTGGTAGGACAGTCTGAACGTACCGGTACCATCGTTCGCTTTAAACCTAGTAGCGAAATTTTCACCGATACCGAATTTCATTACAATATTCTGGCTGCGCGCCTGCGTGAGCTGTCATTTCTGAATTCCGGTGTGTGTATTGCGCTGCGTGATGAACGTAGCGGGAAGTCCGATATCTTCAAATACGAAGGCGGCATTCGTGCTTTCGTGAAACATCTCAATTGCAACAAGACACCGTTGCATGAAAAAGTCTTTCACTTTTCGGTCGAGCGTAATGGGATCATGGTCGAAGTGGCCTTGCAGTGGAACGAGTCCTATCAGGAAAATATTTTCTGTTTTACCAACAACATTCCTCAGCGTGATGGTGGCACCCACTTGGCCGGTTTGCGTGCGGGTCTGACGCGCACGCTCAATAATTACATTGAGAGTGAAGGCTTGGCGAAGAAGCAGAAGTTCAATACTACTGGAGACGATGCGCGCGAGGGTCTGATCGCAGTGTTGTCGGTGAAGGTTTCCGACCCTAAATTCTCCTCGCAAACCAAGGATAAGCTAGTTTCTTCCGAGGTAAAGTCCGTAGTCGAGTCACTGTTGGTGGAGAAGCTTGGGGAATTTCTGATCGAAAACCCGGCAGAGGCGAAGGTCATAGCTGGCAAGATGATCGAGGCTGCGCGTGCCCGGGAAGCCGCGCGCAAGGCGCGCGAGATGACCCGGCGCAAGGGAGTATTGGATGTAGCTGGCCTGCCGGGAAAGTTGGCTGATTGTCAGGAGAAGGATCCGGCACAATCCGAGCTCTACTTGGTGGAGGGCGATTCCGCCGGTGGTTCGGCCAAACAGGGAAGGGATCGCCGCACCCAGGCGATCTTGCCGCTGAAAGGAAAGATACTGAATGTGGAGAAGGCCCGCTTCGACAAGATGCTGTCGTCTGCCGAAGTCGGAACTCTGATCACTGCCTTGGGTTGTGGGATCGGGAGTGAGGAATTCGATCCGGACAAGCTGCGTTATCACCGCATTATCATCATGACCGATGCGGATGTGGATGGTGCGCATATCCGTACACTGTTGCTGACTTTCTTCTACCGTCAGATGCCGGAGTTGATTGAGCGTGGCCACATTTACATTGCCCAGCCGCCGTTGTACAAGGTCAGGAAAGGTAAGCAAGAGATCTATTTGAAGGATGACTTCGCTCTCAATGCTTATCTGCTGCGCACTGCACTGGACAATGCCGTACTGCATGTGAGTGCCGAGCTACCGTTATTGTCGGGGGCAGCACTTGAGACTTTGGCTGACGACTATGTGATAGTTGCTGCCATTTTCAATCGTTTGGCTCGTCGTTACGATAAGCGTTTTATGCAGCGTCTGCTGTACATGCCACGGGTCGGTGATGATTTACTGACCAATCATGCGGCCTTACAGGAGTGGATTGATGAACTGCAATCGTGTCTCCAGGCTGACAGTGGGGTGTCCGATCAGTTCAAGCTGAGATTGGTTGGAGGCGAAGAAGGGCGAGGTGAGGCTTTGTTGCTGGAACATTGGACCCATGGCATCACGAATGAGTGCTGGGTGCCGCTGGAATTCTTCCACAGTGCCGATTATCGAAAGATTGCCGATTTGGGTGAGCAATTGATTGGTCTGATCGGCGAAGATGCCTTTGTGCGTCGTGGTGAACGTGAGAGGTCGATTGCCAGCTTCGAGGAGGCCTTCGCTTGGCTGATGGATGAAGCACGTCGCGGCCAGCACATCCAGCGTTACAAGGGGCTTGGCGAGATGAACCCAGATCAGCTCTGGGAAACTACTATGAACCCGAAGACTCGCCGTTTGCTGAAGGTGAACATCAAGGATGCTGTCAGTTCTGATGAGATCTTCACCACGCTGATGGGTGATTTGGTGGAACCACGTCGCTATTTCATCGAACGCAATGCTCTGACGGTCGAGAATCTCGATATCTAGGTATGGTACCTCGATCTGTCCGGCAGGCAGATGCTAAACCCATATCGAAATATCAAACGATATCGGTACTTTCCTGAAGTAAGCGACCACTTCGCTATTGGTGTAGTTGTGATGGTAATTTTTTCATTTCACCTTCGATCCAGTTCTCGACTTCGGCGATGATTTTCTTGGCCTTCTTGTCGGTACTGGAAATAGGTGATCCGATACGCATGTCAATGGTGCCCGGGTACTTTTTTATACCCCGTCGTTTCCAGTAGATACCGGCATTGTGTGCCACTGGCACTACCGGGTAGCCGGATTTCTCTGCGAGGATGGCACCGCCAATACTGTATCGGCGGCGTTCGCCGGGTGCGGTGCGAGTACCCTCTGGGAAGATTACCACGATGCGCCCATCGTTCAGTGCCAGCTTGCCCTCTTTAACGACTTGAAGTACAGCCTTGCGTCCGGCCTTGCGATCGATGGGAATTGCACGGCAGGAACCCAGTGCCCAGCCGAAAAAGGGGATTTTCAGAAGTTCCTGTTTCAGTACCCAGGATTGGTGCGGTGCAAGCAGACCGCGTAGGGCGATCGTCTCCCAGGTGGATTGGTGCTTGGTCATGAGGATGGCGGCTCCCCGGGGTAAATGTTCCGCACCTTTGATATGGATGTGCAATCCGCAAACGGCACGTTGCAGGCCGATGTTGAGTCGGCCCCAATGCGTGGCCACTCGATCGCTGAAATCCGTGCCGAGGAAACGGCCCAGTATCGCAATCGTCAGGCCGTGACTGATCACGGTCAGTGACATGAGCATAAAATAGATGAATGAACGTAACAGGATCATTGTTGAGTAAGTATCCAGGAAACGGGGTGCTCTGGGTCGCCGAAGGCCGGGATCTCGAGAAAATCTTTCCGGTTTTCGTGTCATCAGCTGGTGAGCATCAGTAGCAGCATGGTGTCTGTGGTCCAGGCTACCTTAGATATCAATTACATTGTCGCCGATCAGCGTTCCCCTATCCAGCGGGGTGTGCAGCCGATTGGCTATCTCACGCAGTGTCTTGGTATCGGGTTTACGGCAATCACAATGGCTTGCCTCGGTGTGTGTACAGATGGGCGGGGAACCTAAGGTAATCGTTGATGTGGGCTAGATTTTCGGCCAGGTGTGCATGAATTGTATTCGGCATCTTGATGGTCAGGCGTCTCTCATCAAGAGCCGGTTGGTTGGTGCTCAATGCCACCCAGTGACTGGGTATAGTCGAACTGTGTGATTGCCTCCAGGCCAGCAGGAGTGATGCGCAGCTTTTTTACTGACAGCAGACCACCAGTGACAGATACAGCAAGAAGTCATGCTGCGTTGGTGTCGTTCACTCCATGTCACGAAATTCGGAAACCCGGATACGTCCATTGATCATGCGCGATTCGCGCTGCATCAGTCTATCCATCTTCTCCCAGAAGGCCTGCTTGAGATCGAAGTTGGCGGCGATGCCCGTACCCATCAGCAGAATCAGGAGGTCGGCCACTTCCTCGGCCAGGGCGGTAGTGCTCTTGCCTTTGGTTACACAGCTTGAGATCTCGCCCAGTTCCTCGGCCATCAAGGCTACTCGATAGCCGAGTTCCTCGCCTCCTGTGTTGCGGAAGTCATGCTTGTCATGAAACGCCTGTACAACGGCTAGCATAGCGTCCCAGGAGTTGTGATCCGTTGTTTTCATGCAGAAGATTCTCTCCTTTCTGTCTGCAAGCATCCGATGTCGGCCACCTGAAGGAACAGTTCGCGTGCGCGTCGCAACAAGGCGAGCCGATTGGCGCGTACCAGCGGATTTTTGGTCATCACCATGACCTCATTGAAGAAATGGTCGGTCGGTTCATGCAAACGAGCCAGAGTTTTGAGTTGCTTGGTGTAGTCACTGGTGCACAGAAACAGGACGTCTTCGACGGTCTTGATCTCGTCGAGCAGTCGTTGTTCCACCATGTTTTCGAAGTGCCCGGGATTGACGGTGTGGGGAATGTCCTCACCAGTTTTTTTCAGGATGTTTCCGATGCGCTTGTTGGCGGCGATCAGTGCCTCGGCCTGGGGCAGCTTCAGGAAGACCTGTATCGCCCGGGTGCGTTGCTCGATATCGGCCAGGTTCGGAGGTGCCACCGTGATCACGGCTTCGAATATGTCGCCTGGAATTCCGGTGTCGGTATACAGCTGTCGCAAACGGTTACGCATGAACTGCCATACTGTTTCGACGACGTTATCATCGTCCAGTCGGTCAGTGAGTTGTTTCCTGGCTTTCTCTAGCAGTTCCAGAATGTTCAATGAGAGTGAGTGCTCACGCAGAATACGCAGGGCGCCGAGTGCCGCACGCCGCAATGCGTAGGGATCCTTGTCACCACTGGGCTTCATGCCGATGCCGAAGATGCCGATCAGGGTATCCAGGCGTTCGGACAGCGCCAACGCGATGCCGGTCTGTGTTTCGGGCAGACGGTCGCCGGAGAAACGTGGCATATAGAACTCGTCCAGCGCTTTCGCTGGTTCGGGATCCTCGCCGTCGCGCAGTGCCTGGTAACGGCCCATGATGCCCTGCATGTCGGGAAATTCGTAGACCATCTTGGTCATCAGGTCACAACGACTGAGCATGCCGGCGCGTCGCGCCTTATCGACGTCTCCTCCAATATGTTCTGCGATGTACACGGCCAGTGCCGCCACCCGCTCGGATTTCTCGTACATGGACCCCAGACGCTTCTCGAATACCACGTTTTTGAGTGAGTCCATGTGATCTTCGAGACGTTTTTTGCCGTCATGCTCCCAGAAGAACCGGGCGTCGGCTAACCGTGGGCGGATCACTCGTTCGTTGCCGGTACGGATCTTCTCGGGCTCGCGACTCTCGATGTTGGCGATGGTGATGAAGTGATTCATCAGGTGTCCTTCGGAATCGAACACTGGAAAATACTTCTGGTTACCTTTCATGGTGCTCACCAGCGCTTCGTGCGGCACTTTGAGGAAGTCCGCATCGAAGCAGCCGGCAACCGGTACTGGCCATTCGTTGAGCGCGGTGACTTCGTCGAGCAGGGCCTCATCGATATCGGCTATTCCGCCGAGTTTCTTTGCGGTGGCATCGATCTGGGTGTGAATGCGAGAGCGTCGATCCGGGAAGTAAGCGATCACTTTTCCCACATTCTCGAGAATGGCTACATAGTTGGCCGGGTCATAGAGGGTGATGCCCTCGGGGTGATGGAAACGGTGGCCGCGGGTGACGCGGCCGGCCGGGGTATCCAGCAAGGTGCACTCGACCACGGTGTCGCCATGCAGAAATACCAACCAGTGTACCGGGCGTATAAACTGTGCTTCGGAGTCGCCCCAGCGCATGCGCTTGGGAATGGGCAGGCGATCGAGTGCTCGCTCGGCGATAGCGGGCAGCAGTTCGGCTGTGGGTTGGCCAGGCTGATGAGAACGGAACATCAACCATTCGCCTTTGTCGGTTTCCAGGCGTTCGAGTTGATCCACGGTAGTCCCGCAGGATCGTGCAAAACCCTCGGCGGCTTTGGTGGGCCGACTCTCGGCATCGAAGGCTGTTTTCACCGCGGGCCCGCGGCGTTCCACGTTGCGGTCGGGCTGGCGTTTCTCCAGATCACGCACCAACAGTGCCAGGCGGCGGGGTGTGGCGTAGGAAATCACCTCCCCGTGCGCCAGTTGTGCCTCGGAAAGACCGGTCAGAAAATCTTCTTCGAGGGCACTGGACAGGTGTTTGAGGGCAGTCGGTGGTAGTTCCTCGGTACCCAGTTCGAACAATAGGTCGGCACGATCGCTCATGTGCTGGCCTCCTTGGCTCGATTTTCGGAGAGCATGGGGAAGCCCAAGCGTTCGCGGGTGTCGTAATAGGCTTGGGCCACGGCTCGGGCCAAGGCGCGTATGCGCAGGATATAGCGTTGGCGTTCGGTCACCGAGATGGCATGCCGGGCGTCCAGCAAGTTGAAGGTGTGCGATGCCTTGAGTACCTGTTCATAGGCAGGCAGGGGCAGACTTAGTTTGATCAGTTGTTGTGATGTCTTCTCGTACTGCTCGAACAGGCCGAACAGGAAGTCTACGTCAGCGTGTTCGAAGTTGTATCCCGACTGTTCGACCTCGTTCTGGTGGAATACGTCACCATAGGTCACGCTGCTCTGCGGAGCATGGGTCCAGACCAGGTCGTAGACTGACTCCACGCCCTGCAGATACATGGAGATACGTTCCAGCCCATAGGTGATTTCACCGGTCACCGGCCGGCAGTCGAGGCCGCCGACTTGCTGAAAATAGGTGAACTGGGTGACCTCCATGCCATTCAGCCAGACCTCCCAACCCAAGCCCCAGGCGCCCAGGGTGGGTGATTCCCAGTTGTCCTCGACGAAGCGGATGTCGTGCACCAGTGGGTCGATGCCAAGTAGCCGCAATGAACCCAGGTACAGTTCCTGAATGTTCTTGGGAGAAGGTTTTATCACCACCTGGAACTGATAGTAGTGCTGCAGACGATTGGGGTTCTCCCCGTAGCGCCCGTCGGTCGGTCGGCGTGATGGTTGCACATAGGCAGCGTTCCATGGTTCCGGCCCTATGGAACGCAGGAAGGTTGCGGTGTGGAAAGTGCCCGCGCCCATCTCCATGTCGTATGGCTGCAGGATTACGCAACCCTGCTCTGCCCAATAGTGTTGCAGGGCGAAGATCAGCCCCTGGAAGGTCGATACGTCCGTACCTTGACTCATGTCTGATGTTTCTCCACCGGCAAGCGAGCGGACCCCGCTTGAAAATCGGGGATTATACAGGCTCCATGGTTCTTCACTCCTTATAATGTCCCGTTTCACCACATCGACAGGCATCTTCATGACCCGGCAACGCAAGGCATTGGCACTCATCTCCGGCGGGCTGGATTCTTTGCTCGCGGCGAAGATTGTCCAGGAACAGGACATCCACGTGGAAGGCGTGAATTTCTTCACAGGCTTCTGCGTGGAGGGGCATACTCATGCCATCCGAAAGAAGGATCGGAAGAAGCCGAAACGCAACAATGCCCTCTGGGTGGCCGAGCAGCTGGGAATCAAGCTGCACATCATCGATATCGTCGATGAATACAAGGATGTGGTATTCAATCCAAAGTATGGCTATGGTGCCCATCTCAATCCGTGCCTGGATTGCAAGATCTTCATGGTGCGCAAGGCTGCGGAATGGATAGAGGAACACGATTTCGATTTCGTCATTACTGGTGAGGTAGTCGGCCAGCGACCCAAGTCGCAGCGCAAGGACACCATGCCAGTGGTGCAGCGTGACTCGGGTATTGGTGCCCGCCTGCTGCGCCCGCTGTGCGCGAAGAATCTGCCCCCTACCTTTCCCGAGTGCGAAGGTTGGGTCGATCGTAGAAAGCTGTTCGATTTTTCCGGCCGTTCCCGCAAACCGCAGATGGCATTGGCAGCAAGGTACGGTTTCACTGATTATGCCCAGCCAGCTGGCGGCTGTTGTTTCCTTACCGATGAACAATACTCGGTAAAGCTGGCCGATCTCTGGAAGGCCCGTGGTGATCGTCAGTATGAGCTCGACGATATCCTGCTGCTCAAGGTCGGTCGGCATATCCGTCCTGTTCCTCACTACAAATTGATCGTGGCGCGCGAAGAAGGCGAAGGGAACTTCCTGCAGGGTTACCGCAATCAGTATCCTCATCTGCGTACTGTCAGCCATGGCGGACCCTTTACTCTTATCGATGGTAATCCCGGTGAGGAAGACATCGAGCTGGCCGCGCGTATCGTCGCTCGTTACAGTCAGGGCAAGCAGGTTGATGTAGTGGAGGTGGAATACACCGACTGTCATGGAGTGGCTCACATTCTGCCGGTGAAACCATTGGCAGCTCATGAGATCCCCAGGGTCTGGCTTCTGTGACAATTCCCACCTCGATGAACTGGTCGCGAGGGTGCTCATGGAAGAGTGCAAAATATCGTGTTGCCCTGTACACCGAGGCCTTTGTACCGAGATTGTCAGATCAAGAAAATCTCCATTGTTTCGAATGATCTGGCTATACGCACTTGATGGCAGGTGCGCGCAACCTGGTTTACATGCTCAATCCGGGTGGAGGCGGCATGTTGATGGCCAAGCTCAGAGAGGTTGGTATGCCTGGAAACAGGCGAATCAGGCCAAATCGGTCAATTTTTGACCAGAAGGCAGAATCAGCATGCTTCATCCGTTGCGGCATTTTTCAACAGTCTGATAGTAGAATAGTAAGTAAACACTTACAAAATAACTCATATTACGATGCTATTCCGGGTTTCCCAGCCAAGGACAGAGATGTGTCTCATCCAGTGGCCTGTTTGACAGGGAACAGAATTTCGCGTATGTTTCCTCGCCTTCCTTGTCAGTCGCGGGCGATACTTGCCAGAGAGACGCCGGCGCGTGGACAGAGTTCAGTCATCAGGTATTCGGGGTAACCTGCCATGAAGCGTACCTTTCAACCGAGCAATCTGAAGCGTGCACGTACCCACGGGTTTCGCGCCCGCATGGCGACCCGTTCTGGTCGCAGGATCATCAATGCCCGTCGTCGCAAGGGTCGTGCCCGCTTGGCACCCTGAACTACGGAACGTCGGATATGCTGACAGTAAAGGCCGGGGATGGGAAGTCGCCCCGGGACTTTTCGCGTGGCCGCCGTCTGCGGCATGCTGTCGACTTTCGTCATGTCTTCGCTGACCCTGATCGTTCCTCAGATCGTTGTTTTACTGTGCTGGCCCGCCCTGCCCATGGAACGCAATCCCATTCCCGGCTGGGATTGGCGATTTCCCGCAGGCAGCTGCGCCGCGCGGTCGACCGCAATCGCATCAAGCGACTGATTCGTGAATATTTCCGCTTGCACGTGGCCACTGAGCAGCAGGGACCGGCGTTGAATTTCGTGGTGATGGCGCGGGCTGCTGTCCGGGAGACGGATACCAGGACCTTGCGTCGCTTGCTTGCCGCACACTTCGCGCGCCTGCAAGGCCGGCTCCGGCCCAAGTGACTCGGAGTGCCTGCTGGCTTACATTCCGTGCCTTGCGACTCTTGGTGATGGGCACAATGACCCGTTAAACCGATATTTCGGATCATCCTATGGATAATATACGTCTGTTGCTGTTCATGGCTCTGGCCTTTGTGTCCCTGATGATCTGGGAGGCCTGGCAGGAGGACTACGCACTACCTAAGCAGCAAGCCACTGATGGCGGGATCGGTGTCGCTGCGGTACCTGAAACGCCCGATGAGAATGCGGTGGCATCGGCAGGGAGTGATACCGTGGCGGGGACCTCTGCTGCAACCGGACGTTTGGTCCGGGTGCGTACCGATACGCTTGATCTGCTGATCGATTCGCAGGGTGCGACTATTGCCGAGGCACGGTTGATCCGGTATCCCGTCTCGGTGGATCAGCCGGAGATCCCCACCCGATTGATGAGTCGCGATCCCGACGATTTCTTCATTGCCCAGACAGGTTTGATCGGTGTGGCCGACTCCCCTGCGCCTACACATAAGGTGGTGTTTCAGACTTCGCAAACCGAGTACCGCATGGGCGAGGCTGAAGACAGCCTGAGCGTGGATTTCATCTGGTCTTCTCCCGGGGACATCGAGGTGATCAAGCGTTATACCTTTACGCGCGGCAATCATGCTTTCCGGCTTGAGGAGATTGTGCGCAACGGTTCCGACAAGGAATGGAAAGGTCGCGAATACCGCCAGCTGCAACGTAGCGAACCGCAGCAAAAGAGCAATGCGCTGATGGTCACCTTCACTGGTGGCGCCATCTGGACCCCGGAAGACAAGTATCACAAGATCAAATTTGGTGAACTGGCCGAGGGCCAGCCTGATCTGGGCGTCAAGGACGGCTGGTACGCGATGATCCAGCATTATTTCCTGGCGGCCTTCGTACCACCGCATGGCGAGACTTGGCACTACTACGGGAAGGGAGTCGGCAACGGGCGTTACGTGATCGGCGGTTATACCCCGGTGAAGACCGTAGCCCCTGGGGCTGAGGCCGTCTTTGGCGGTACTGTGTTCGTAGGTCCCAAGTTGATGAGTGAACTGGAGACCGTGGCCGATGGCCTGGAGCTCACCGTGGATTATGGCTGGCTGGTATTCCTGGCCAAGCCCATCCACTGGATTCTCGAAGAGATCAATGCTTTCGTTGGCAATTGGGGCTGGACCATCATCATCTTCACCATCCTCATCAAGCTGGCCTTCTTCAAGTTATCCGAGACGAGTTACCGTTCCATGGCGCATATGCGCAAGCTGGGACCGCGTATTCAGGCGCTCAAGGATCGTTATGGAGATGACAAGCAGCGTATGCAGCAGGCGATGATGGAGATCTACAAGAAGGAGAAGATCAATCCGTTGGGCGGTTGCCTGCCCATGTTGGTACAGATCCCCTTCTTCATCGCACTCTACTGGGTGCTGCTGGAAAACGTCGAGATGCGCCAGGCGCCCTGGATCCTGTGGATCAAGGATCTGTCCATCAAGGATCCCTATTTCGTGTTGCCGGTGATCATGGCAGTGTCCATGTTCGTGCAGCAGAAACTCAATCCGGCGCCGCCCGATCCGATGCAGGCCAAGATCATGATGTATCTTCCGGTCGTGTTCGGCGCCATGTTCGTTTTCTTCCCGGCGGGTCTCGTGCTCTACTGGGTGGTGAACAACATCCTCTCGATCGCCCAACAATGGGTGATTACCCACCGTATCGAACAGGGCGCCAAGACCTGAGTCTGTGGCCAGACGAGCAACCGACACCATTGCGGCGATCGCCACCCCGCCAGGGCGCGGCGGCATCGGCATCGTGCGAGTCTCCGGCCCACAGGCCCTGGCGATTGGCGAGGTTGTCAGCAAGCGGGTCCCTGAGCCGCGCCGAGTGTTGTTTGCCACCTTCCGTGATACTGAGGGTCAGATTCTAGACCAGGGCCTGTTGCTCACCTTCCGCGCTCCGCATTCGTTCACCGGCGAGGACGTCATCGAATTTCAGGGTCACGGTGGCCCGGTGATCATGGACCTGTTGCTCGAGCGCTGTCTGCAACTGGGTGCACGCCTTGCCCGTCCCGGGGAGTTCTCCGAACGTGCCTATCTCAACGACAAGATCGACCTCACCCAGGCCGAGGCCATTGCCGATCTGATCGATGCTGAGACCCGTGCTGGAGCGCGTCTGGCCATGCGCTCGCTGGCGGGTGAATTCTCCCACCGTATCGATGTCCTGCGCGAGGCCATGATCCAGCTTCGTCTCTATGTGGAGGCAGCTATCGATTTTCCGGAAGAAGAGATCGATTTCCTGGCTGACCATCGGGTAGCCGAGGATCTGCAGTCGTTGATCGATCGTCTTGAGAAGGTACGTCGAAGCGCCGAGATTGGTCGAGTGATGCGTGAGGGCATGACACTGGTGATCGCCGGCCGTCCCAATGCCGGCAAGTCCAGCTTGCTCAATACCCTGGCTGGGGCAGAGCGGGCCATCGTCACCGAGGTACCGGGTACCACGCGCGACACTCTGTGTGAACAGATCCAGATCGATGGTATGCCGGTGCATCTGATCGATACCGCTGGGCTGCGTGATACCGACGATCCAATCGAGCGCATCGGCGTGGAACGCGCGCACGCTGAGCTGGCCGTGGCCGATCGTATCCTCTGGGTGTACGACGGTACGATGGCCCCGGGGCATGCCGGCTTCGATCCGGGTGAACTGCCGGAAAGGGTGCCGGTGACCTTTGTGCATAACAAGGTTGATCTCAGTGGTGCGCAACCGGGACTGGTCGAGGACTCTACCCGAGTAGAGATCTGTATCAGTGCGCGTGATGGCTTAGGAATGGATGCCCTCCGTGACCATCTGCGTGCCTGCATGGGTCTGGATTGTGGCACCGAGGGTGAATTCACAGCACGTCGTCGGCACTTGGCGGCGCTGGAACGTGCGGCGATCCATCTCGCCGATGGGCAGCGAGCGTTGTGGAACGGTCTGGCAGGCGAACTGTTGGCTGAAGATCTGCGCCTGGCCCAGCAGGCGTTGTTGGAGATCACTGGTGAATTCAGCGCTGACGATCTGATCGGCGCGATCTTCTCGAGTTTCTGTATCGGTAAGTGACAAGCATCTCGGCTACACAATATCGAGCTTCCGTGTTCACTTTGTCTCTGGTGATCAGCGGTCCGGCCTGGTCGGGCAGTATCAGACTGTTGCTCGCTGTCAGGAGGACCAACACATAATCGCCGCCCTGTATCAGAACCAGGCGGGCGAGTAGCGAGTGTTGGGTCCCGGTGTCGAAGCCCAGCCACCCGGCGATACCAGTCGGGGCCGATGGCATCCAGCAGCCAACGGTCTTCGAGCAGCAACCCGTACCACCCAGTAATCGGCCAGGGGGCTGTAGAGATCACCTTGGTAGCCGGTGACGATCCGTGCCAGCCGCATCAGCACGGCAAGGCTTTTGGCATAGTGCTCACGGAAACCGTTATTGCGAAGTGAACAGGAAATGTTCGATGGAATCGCCCCAGGCCACCTTGGGGGAGAGGGTGCAGACGAAGGGCTTTTCGTGAAAGAAGCACAGGGTCTGTTCGACCACTGCGGCGTCGTTGCCGGGATGCGTGCGGCATCATTGCATGGTCAGTGTCCGGGTTGTGGGCCGATCCACTCGGGCAGCTGCAGGTCTGCACACCGTTCTGCTGTGGGCAGGGTGTAGCGCGTCCAGGAGACCAGGCGAAAGGTACGGAGACCGTCTCAAACCTGCAAGGATTGCAGCGGATGGAGATTGGGCTTTGGATTAAGATCGACGCTGCTTTATGGTATTTCTTGGGTGATGGCCTATGTTTCATAAACAAGACTACGAGGTAATCGTGATCGGTGGCGGCCATGCCGGCGCCGAGGCGGCGCTCGCCTCGGCGCGCATGGGCGCCCGTACCCTGCTGCTGACCCATAACATCGACACCCTGGGGGCGATGAGCTGCAACCCGGCCATCGGCGGCATCGGTAAGGGCCACTTGGTGCGCGAGATCGACGCCTTGGGCGGCCTGATGGCGCAGGCTGCGGACCGTGCCGGCATCCAGTTCCGCACCCTCAATGCGCGCAAGGGCCCGGCGGTGCGCGCCACTCGCGTCCAGGCCGACCGTGCCCTGTACCGCGCTGCGGTGCGCGCGGCGTTGGAGAACCAGCTGAACCTCGATCTGTTTCAGCAGGCGGTGGAGGACCTGATCGTCGAGGGTGACCGCGTGACCGGGGTGGTGACCGCCATGGGACTGTGCTTCCGCGCCCGCGCGGTGGTGCTCACCGTGGGCACCTTTCTCGGCGGGCGTATCCACATCGGGCTGGAGAGCTATCCGGGCGGACGCGCCGGCGATCCGCCCGCCAACGCCCTGGCGGCGCGTCTGCGTGAACTCCCCTTCCGGGTGAAGCGGCTCAAAACCGGCACTCCGCCGCGCATTGACAAGCATAGTGTGGATTTCGGCGTGTTGGAGGTACAGCCGGGGGATGACCCGGAACCGGTGTTCTCTTTCCTGGGGCGGCGCGAGGATCACCCGCGGCAGGTGCCCTGCCACATCACTCGCACCAATGCGCGTACCCATGAGATCATCCGCGGCGCTCTGGACCGCTCGCCCATGTATGCCGGGATGATTGAGGGGGTGGGACCGCGCTATTGTCCGTCGATCGAGGACAAGGTGGTGCGCTTCGCCGAGCGTGATTCGCACCAGATCTTCGTTGAGCCGGAGGGGCTGGAGAGCAACGAGCTGTATCCCAACGGGATCTCCACCTCGCTGCCCTTCGATGTGCAGTGGGAACTGGTGCGTTCCATGTGTGGCTTCGAGCGCGCGCGCATTACCCGTCCCGGCTATGCCATCGAATATGACTTCTTCGACCCGCGTGACCTGAAGGCCTCGCTGGAGACAAAGTTCATCGAGGGCCTGTTCTTCGCCGGCCAGATCAATGGCACCACCGGCTACGAGGAGGCCGCCGCCCAGGGCCTGATGGCCGGGGCCAATGCCGCCTTGCAGATGCGTGACCGCGAGCCCTGGTGGCCACGCCGTGACCAGGCCTATCTGGGGGTGTTGGTGGATGATCTCATCACCTGCGGCACCCAGGAGCCCTACCGCATGTTCACCTCGCGCGCCGAATATCGCTTGATGCTGCGCGAGGACAACGCCGACCTGAGGCTCACCGAGACCGGCCGTGAGCTGGGCCTGGTGGACGACCGGCGCTGGGACTTCTTCGCACGCAAGCGCGAGGCCGTCGAGCGTGAACGGCAGCGCCTGCACGAGACCTGGGTGCGGTCCGGCGACATCGACCCGGCCACCGCCCGCGCGCATCTGGGCGACGAGCTGCGCCGCGAGAGCCGCGCCCTGGATCTGATTGCCCGTCCGCAGAGCAGTTATGCTGCAGTCTGCGCCCTGCCCTGCGTGGGCGAGGGGGAGATCCCGGAGAACCTGCGCGAGCAGGTCACCGAACAGGTGGAGATCCAGGCCAGATATGCCGGCTACATCGAGCGCCAGCAGAACGAGGTGGCGCGTGCCCACCAGGCCGAGGCCACCCGGTTGCCGCCGGATCTCGATTATGCTCAGGTCAAGGGGCTGTCCGCCGAGATCACCGAGAAGCTGGCGCGCCATCGCCCCGATACCCTGGGTCAGGCGGGCCGCATCCCCGGCGTGACCCAGGCGGCGCTGTCGCTATTGCTGATCCATCTGAAGAGGCGTTTTTCCTGAGAGGTATCTTCGTGCTCATCATCATCTCGCCTGCCAAGAAGCTGGACTATGACACCCCCGCCCCCGTCGGGGAGTGTACCCTGCCCGAGTTGCTGGATGCGTCGCGGCAGCTCATCGACATTCTCAAGGATTATTCTGTGGAACAGATTGCCGGTCTGATGAAGCTCAGCGACAAGCTGGCCCGGCTCAACCATGACCGCTACCAATCCTGGACGCCGAAGATCAGCAGGGATAACGCCAAGCAGGCCCTGTTCGCCTTCAAGGGCGATGTGTATTCCGGACTGAATGCCGATCAGTTCGAGCCCGACGATATCGCCTTCGCCCAGAATCATCTGCGAATCCTCTCTGGCCTGTACGGGGTGCTGCGGCCCCTGGATCTGATGTTGCCTTATCGCCTGGAGATGGGCGCCCCTCTGCCTAACCCGCGTGGGCGCAATCTGTACGATTTTTGGGGCGACATCATCACCGACAGGCTCAACGAGGCCTTGGCCGTCCAAGGCGATGACGTGCTGGTCAACCTCGCCTCCAACGAATATTTCAAGGCAGTTCGACTCAAGCGGCTCTCCGGGCGCATCATCACGCCCCAGTTCAAAGAGCGACACGAGGACGGCGGCTACAAGATGATCGGCATTTACGCCAAAAAGGCGCGTGGTCTGATGAGCCGCTATCTCATCACCGAACAGTTCTCCGATCCTGAGCGGCTCAAGGCCTTCGACTACGCCGGTTACGTCTACAATAAGGGGCTGTCGAAGGGTGATACCTGGGTCTTCACCCGCTGATACCGTAGAGTGTGGTCATCAGTTTATCCAAGATGGCCGCATGGTGGATAATAGTGGGCATGAGCCGCTCGTCCGACAATCTCCCCCTGGACCTGTGGTCCGCGCAGCTGCGCGACGGCCTGCGCGAGATGGGTCTGTCGTTGGACGCGGTATGCCGGGCGCGCCTGCTCGACTATCTGGCCCTGCTGCTGAAATGGAGCCGGGCCTACAATTTGACCGGGGTGCGCGATCCGAAAGAGATGGTCTCCCGTCACCTCCTCGACAGCCTGTCCATCCTGCCCTGGGTGCACGGGCCGCGGGTGTTGGACGTGGGAACCGGCGCCGGCTTGCCCGGAATTCCGCTGGCGCTGGCGCGCCCGGATCTGGCCTTCACCCTGCTCGACGCCAACGGCAAGAAAACACGCTTCGTGCAGCAGGCAGTGATCGAGCTGGAGTTGGACAATGTGACCGTGGTGCAAGTCCGGGTCGAGATTCTGGAAGACAATGCCGGTTTCGATACCATTACTTCGCGCGCTTTCAGCGAACTGCAACGCATGCTCGAACTCAGCGCCCATCTGCGTGCCTCGGGCGGCCAGTGGGCGGTCATGAAGGCGGGTCTGGATGCGTTCGATCCAAAAATTCTGGTACCCGGTCTGCAGATGCGAATCGAGCGTCTCCGGGTGCCTGGCGAGCCTGGTCAGCGCAACTTGGTGCTGATTGGACCGGTCTAGCAGGAGTCGGGTCTGCTTCGAGAAGCCTCCTGTCCAACGGGCAACTCCACCGGGAAGTCTTGTTTGATCTGCGATTCTGTCAGTTCTCGCTTGCCTTGGCACCCCGTTCTTCCCGTTGTCAGGAGGTGGCGTCAAAGAGGCCGTGTTAGCGGTAATGTGGCAGAAAGCTGTACCGGGTGGTGTTGCTTACTTGGTTGAATTCGGGGGTTCGGCAAGAGATCGCCAAGCATCTCATCTTCCTCGAGCCGATCTGATCCGGAACCGGTTTGGTTGTGGCCTTCCGGCATACCCCTTAAGATGACCGGCTCTGTCAGACAACGGATCGAGCATCATGGGACGCATCATCTGTGTCGCCAACCAGAAGGGGGGGGTGGGCAAGACCACAACCGCCGTCAACTTGGCTGCCTCGTTAGCCGATATGCGGCAGAGGGTGTTGCTCATCGACCTCGATCCCCAAGGCAATGCCACCATGGGTTGTGGCGTGGAGAAGCACGCGCTGGACGTCTCGGCACTGGATGTGTTGCTGGGTGAGGTGCTGGCGCGCCAGGCCATTGTACGGGGCGCCGAGGACTTGTTCGCGGTACTACCCGCGAACAGTGACCTGACTGCTGCTGAGGTGCGCCTGCTGGATGTACCGATGCGCGACAAGCGTCTCCATCTGGCGTTGGAGCCGATACGCACGGAATATGATTACATTTTGATCGACTGTCCGCCCTCGTTGAATATGCTCACGGTCAACGCACTGGTGGCCTCCGATGGCGTGCTGGTGCCGATCCAGACCGAGTACTACGCGCTCGAAGGGCTGTCCTCACTGCTCGATACCATCGAGCAGATTCGGGCACATCGCAACTTCCGTCTCGAGCTGGAGGGGATCGTGCGTACCATGCACGATTCGCGTAACAATCTGGCCAACGAGGTCTCCTACCAGCTCGTTGGGCATTTTCGCGACAAAGTGTTTCGCACCATCATTCCGCGCAACGTGCGCGTGGCAGAGGCTCCCAGTCATGGCTTGCCGGTGATGCTGTATGATAAGCAGTCACGTGGCGCAATCAGCCATATGGCGCTCGCCTCTGAGCTGACCCGCCGGCATCGAACCCAACCCGTTTCGTCACAGATCTGAATCATGGCAAAGAAGAGAGGCCTCGGACGTGGATTGGATGCACTGCTGGGTGCGACCCGTGAAGCAGCGCCCGATATCCCCCTGACACCCGAGCAGGCAGCGGCTGCCTCGATTCGGCGGCTGCCCGTTGAACAGATCCAGCGAGGCCGTTACCAGCCGCGCAGGCATTTCGATGAGGACAAGCTGCGCGAGCTGGCCGATTCCATTGCAGCCCAGGGCATGGTGCAGCCGATCGTGGTGCGTCCTGTGGATGCAGGCTGTTACGAGATCATCGCTGGTGAGCGGCGATGGCGTGCCGCCCAGTTGGCGGGCCTTGCCGAGGCACCGGTCGTGGTCCACGAAGTTGATGACCAGACCGCCATGGTCATGGCGCTGATCGAGAACATTCAGCGTGATGATCTCAACCCGCTGGAAGAGGCGTCTGCCCTGCACCGTTTGCTCGACGAGTTTGGTATGACCCATCAGCTGGTAGCACAGGCGGTCGGCAAGTCGCGCACCACGGTCACCAATTTGATTCGTCTCCTGGAGTTGGCTCCCGGTGTCAAGGCGCTGGTTGAACAGGGGGCGCTCGAAATGGGTCATGCCCGCGCCCTGCTGGCGCTGAAGGATGAGACCGTGCAGCTCCAGGCCGCCCACGAGGTAGCGAACAAGGGTCTGTCGGTACGCGATACCGAGGCTTTGGTGCGGCGCTTGAACGATCCACCGAAAAAAACCTCGGCCGAACCCACCAGGGAAGATCCCGACATCCGTCGGTTGCTCGAGGACCTCACCGAGCGCCTGGGTGCTCGGGTCGTGCTCAAGCAGGGCAAGGGTGGCAAGGGCCGTCTCGAGATTGCCTACAACAGCCTCGACGAACTCGAGGGCATCCTCGCTCATATCAAATAGAAGGCCCTTCCCCCGGCCGAATTCTTCTCGGCGGTGGCACCCGTACACCGGCATCGGGCTGCCTTTTCCCCAAGGCCGTGCAATCCATGTGATTTTTTATCAAACTATCGTTTGACCTTATTACATCATCTGCTTATACTTCGCCCCGCTTCGACATACCGGAACAGGCGGGCAGACCACAGCATGTACAATACGGATGCTCGGCGTGCTGGCCGCTTGGTGGTGGCTCAGGGAGTTGTCGTGCTGGTCATCGCGGGGTCTGCTGCCCTGCTGGGGTGGCGCATTGCGCGGGACGTGCTGATCGGTGGCAGCGTCGCCACGCTGGGGAGCGTGGTGTTTGCCCTCTGGGTATTCGGAGCCTACCGGGCGCGGGAACCAAGCCGGTTGGTGATGCGTTTCTATGGTGGCGAACTGGTCAAGATTCTGATGGTTGCCACGGTGTTTGGCCTGGCGGTGGTTTGGCTGGAAGACATCAACCCGATGGCTGTGTTCGGAGCCTTTTTGATCGTACAGGTTTTACCCTCGTTGTTGGCGAATCGTATCGCCCGCTGAGAGACACAAGATGGTTGGTAACGAAATCACCTCTGCGGAATATATCAAGCACCACCTGACCAACCTCACCTTCGGCAACCACCCTGATCACGGCTGGATGTTGGCAGGTACCGCCGAGGAAGCGAAGGAAATGGGCTTCTGGGCCGTCCATGTCGACACCGTCTTCTGGTCCATCGGCCTGGCGTCACTGTTCGCCTTCTATTTCTACAAGGCCGCAAAGAAGGCCAGTGCCGGTGTGCCCAGTGGCCTGCAGAACTTCGTCGAGATGATCGTCGAATTCATCGACGAGAGCGTGCGTGGCTCCTTCAGTGCCAAGAACGACCTGGTGGCCCCGCTGGCGCTGACCATCTTCGCCTGGGTGTTTCTGATGAATCTCATGGACCTGGTGCCCGTGGATCTGATCCCCTGGATCAGCAGTGTGCTCGGCATCCATCATATGAAGGTGGTGCCCAGTACCGATCCCAACGTCACCTTTGCCATGGCCTTCGGTGTGTTCTTCCTGATCATCTTCTACAGTATCAAGATGAAGGGCGTGGGTGGCTTCGTGGGCGAGCTGACCGGCATGCCGTTCCAGACCAACAATCTTCTGCTCAAACCCTTTACTACGGTCATCAACCTGATCCTGGAGGGCGTAAACCTGATCGCCAAGCCCATCTCGCTGTCGCTGCGTCTGTTCGGCAACATGTATGCCGGCGAGATGATCTTCATTCTGATCTCGCTGATGTACAGCGCCGGCTGGGTAATGGGTATTTTCGGCGGGACCCTGCAGCTGGTGTGGGCCATCTTCCACATCTTGGTCATCACCCTGCAGGCGTTCATCTTCATGACGCTGACCATCGTGTACCTCGACATGGCGCACGCCGAACACCACTGATTTCGAACTGATCTTCAACTACTCACCTGATTGATACTTACAGGAGACAATCATGGAAATGGCACAAGCCCTGCTCATCATCGCAGCTGCAATCATGCTCGGCCTTGGCGCTGTCGGTGCTGCCATCGGCATCGGCGTGCTCGGCGGTCGCTTCCTGGAAGGCGCCGCGCGTCAGCCGGAACTCATCCCGATGCTGCGTACCCAGTTCTTCATCGTCATGGGTCTGACCGATGCCGTTCCCATGATCGCGGTCGGCCTGGGAATGTACGTGATGTTCGCGCTGTAAGGACGACCCTCGCAGTACATGTAATCCACTCTCGTCTGAACGAGGTTTCGGGATGAATATCAACCTGACACTGATTGCCCAGCTGGTGTCCTTCGCGGTGTTCGTATGGTTCACCATGAAGTTCGTATGGCCCCCTCTGGTCAAGTCGATGGACGAGCGCAAGGCAAAGATCGCCGATGGTCTGGCTGCAGCCGAGCGCGGCCAGCACGAGCAGGAAATGGCGCGCGAGCGCGCCAAGGAATACCTGCACGAGGCCAAGCAGCAGGCGGCCGAGATCACCGCCAAGGCCGAGAAGCAGGCTGCCCTGATCGTCGAAGAGGCAAAGACCAAGGCCCAGGAAGAGGGCGCGCGCCAGCTGGCTGCGGCCCAGGCCGAGATCGAGCAGGAAGTGAACCGGGCGCGCGAGGAATTGCGTAGCCGGGTGGCGGAGCTGGCAGTGGCCGGTGCCGAGAAGATCCTGCGCCGCGAGATCGACACCGACGCGCACAAGGACATCGTCGAAGCGGTCGCCAAGCAGATTTGAGGCAGAGCCATGGCTGGAGACGCAACAACTATCGCCCGCCCCTACGCCGAAGCGGTGTTTCAGCGCGCGGTCGAGACCGACAAGCTCGATCTGTGGTCGAAAATGCTGGAGATGCTGGCCACCGCCGCAGCCGATCCTGTGCTGGCCGGCGTGCTTGCCGGTCCCGGCCTGAGCCGCGAGCAGAAGGCCGAGCTGGTACTGGAAATCGGTGGTGGCCGGCTCAGCGAGGAGGGCCAGAACCTGGTCCGCCTGCTCGCCGAGAACAACCGCCTGGGCCTGCTCCCCGAGATCGCCGCGCTGTTCGCACAGCGCAAGGCCGAGCACGAGGGCACTGTCGAGGTCGAATTGACCACCGCCTACCCGCTCAAGCCGGCGCAGGAAAAACTGCTGGCCGACGCGCTGAAGGCGAAGCTGGGGCGCGAGGTGCGCATCGCCAGCCACGAAGACCCCGAACTGATCGGCGGCTTCCGCCTGCGCGCCGGTGACATGGTCATCGACAGTTCCGTGGCCGGGCAGCTCAACCAGTTGGCGCACGAATTAGGACTTTAACAGGGTACGCAACCATGCAACTGAACCCCTCTGAAATCAGCGAGCTGATCAAGAAGAAGATCGAGAAATTCGATGTTTCTGCCGAGGCTCACAACGAAGGTACCGTGGTCAGCGTGACCGACGGTATCGTCCGTATCCACGGGCTGGCCGACGCCATGTCCTACGAGATGCTGGAGTTTCCCAGTGGCGTGTACGGCCTGGCGCTGAACCTCGAGCGCGACTCGGTCGGTGCCGTGGTGCTGGGCGACTACAAGAGTATCTCCGAAGGTGACCCGGTCAAGTGCACCGGCAAGATTCTCGAAGTGCCCACCGGCCCCGAACTGCTGGGTCGTGTGGTCGACGCCCTGGGCAACCCCATCGACGGCAAGGGTCCGATCGAAGCCAAGTGCTCTGCGCCCATCGAGCAGATCGCACCTGGCGTCATCGCGCGCCAATCGGTGGATCAGCCGGTGCAGACCGGCATCAAGTCCATCGATGCCATGGTCCCGGTCGGTCGTGGTCAGCGCGAGCTGATTATCGGTGACCGCCAGACCGGCAAGTCTGCCATTGCCATCGATACCATCATCAACCAGAAGGGCACCGGCGTTAAGTGCATCTACGTGGCGGTGGGCCAGAAGAATTCCACCATTACCGCGCTGGTGCGCAAGCTCGAAGAGCATGGCGCCATGGAGCACACCATCATCGTTGCCGCGCCCGCTGCCGAGTCGGCTGCGCTGCAATTCATCGCACCCTATGCTGGGTGCACCATGGGCGAATACTTTCGTGACCACGGTGAAGATGCCCTGATCGTCTACGATGATCTGACCAAGCAGGCTTGGGCCTATCGTCAGGTATCGCTGTTGCTGCGCCGCCCGCCGGGCCGGGAGGCCTATCCCGGCGACGTCTTCTATCTGCACTCGCGCCTGCTCGAGCGTGCCGCCCGAGTCAACGCAGACTATGTGGAAAAGTTCACCAATGGCAAGGTTAAGGGCAAGACCGGCTCACTCACTGCGCTGCCGATCATCGAGACCCAGGCTGGTGATGTATCTGCCTTTGTGCCGACTAACGTGATCTCGATCACCGACGGTCAGATCTTTCTCGAGTCTGATTTGTTCAACGCCAACATTCGTCCGGCCATCAACGCCGGTCTGTCGGTATCTCGTGTAGGTGGTGCGGCGCAGACCAAGATCATCAAGAAGCTTGGCGGCGGTGTACGTCTGGCCTTGGCTCAGTATCGTGAACTGGCGGCCTTCTCGCAGTTTGCCTCCGATCTGGATGAGGCCACCCGCAAGCAGCTCGAACGCGGGCAGCGTGTGACCGAACTGATGAAACAGCCCCAGTACAGCCCGCTGTCGGTGGCGGAGATGGCGATTTCGCTGTTCGCTGCCAACGAAGGCTACCTGGACGATATCGAGGTCACCAAGGTGGTGGATTTCGAGGCAGCATTGCACGCCTACATGCACGCCAACTACGCCGACCTGATGACCAAGGTCAATGAAACCGCCGACTGGAATGGCGAGATCGAACAGGCCTTCCATGACGTGTTGAAGGATTTCAAGGCCAACAGCGCCTGGTAATCACGGGCGGCGGCCCGCGGGCCTTCACGTAACGAGCGAGAGAACAGATGGCAGGCGCGAAAGAGATACGTACCAAGATCTCCTCCATCAAGAGCACGCAGAAGATCACCAGTGCGATGGAGATGGTCGCGGCGTCCAAGATGCGGCGCGCACAGGATCGCATGGATGCCTCGCGTCCCTACGCGGAGAAGATGCGCCAGGTGATCGGGCACGTGGCCCTGGCCAATCCCGAGTATCGGCACCCCTTCATGCAGGCGCGCGAGGTCAAGTGCATCGGCTATATCATCGTGTCATCCGACCGTGGATTGTGTGGCGGTCTCAATACCAACCTGTTTCGCAAGATGGTGCGCGAGATCCACGCCGAGCGTGAGGCCGGTCGCGAGATCAGCTACTGTCTGGTTGGCAACAAGGCACTGGGTTTCTTCCGTCGTGTCGGTGGCAATGTGCGCGCCCAGGTCACCCACCTGGGCGACCGCCCCGAGCTGGAGGCCCTGATCGGTCCGGTCAAGGTCATGCTGGATGCCTACATGGAAGGCGAGGTCGACGAGATCCGTCTGGCCTACAACCTGTTCGTCAACACCATGACCCAGAAACCGACCATCGAGAAGCTGGTACCGCTACCCGAGGGCGACGATGCCGAGGAACTCAAGCATCACTGGGACTACATCTACGAGCCGGACGCCAAGCAGGTGCTCGATGCACTCCTGCAGCGCTACATGGAGTCGGTCGTGTATCAGGCGGTGGTCGAGAACGGGGCCTGCGAGATGGCCGCGCGCATGGTGGCCATGAAGTCGGCCACCGACAATGCCGGCAACATCATCGACGAGTTGCAGCTGGTCTACAACAAGGCGCGCCAGGCCGCGATCACCCAGGAGATCTCCGAGATCGTCAGCGGCGCTGCGGCGGTATCGTGAACAAAGATTTTGAATTTCGGTCGTAGCTCGACTGCGAAAGATTGAAGACTGAGAGGAAACGCCAATGAGCATGGGTAGGGTCGTCGAGATTATCGGCGCAGTGGTGGACGTTCAGTTTGAACGCGATGCCATGCCGAAGATTTACGATGCATTGAAGATCGAATCAGCGGGTCTGACCTTGGAAGTCCAGCAACAACTGGGTGACGGCGTGGTGCGGACCATTGCCATGGGCTCTACCGACGGCCTCAAGCGCGGTCTGGACGTAGTGAATACCGGTGCTCCCATCAGTGTCCCGGTGGGTCAGGCCACCTTGGGCCGTATCATGGACGTGCTCGGTGATCCGGTGGATGAGGCCGGTCCCATTGCCACCGACGAGCGCATGCCCATTCATCGGGAGGCCCCCAGGCTCGAAGATCAGTCAACTCAGACCGAGATCCTGGAGACCGGCATCAAGGTCATCGATCTCATCATGCCTATCCAGAAGGGCGGCAAGATCGGTCTGTTCGGGGGTGCCGGCGTGGGCAAGACCGTGACCCTGATGGAGCTGATCCGCAACATCGCTGTGGAGCACTCCGGCTTCTCGGTGTTCGCCGGTGTCGGCGAGCGGACCCGTGAGGGCAACGATTTCTATCACGAGATGTCCGAGGGTGGCGTGCTCGACAAGGTGGCCTTGGTCTATGGCCAGATGAATGAGCCACCCGGCAACCGTCTGCGCGTGGCGCTTACCGGTCTGACCATGGCCGAATATTTTCGTGATGAAGGTCGCGACGTGCTGATGTTCGTGGACAACATCTACCGCTATACCCTGGCCGGTACTGAGGTGTCCGCGTTGCTGGGTCGCATGCCCTCTGCAGTGGGTTATCAGCCGACCTTGGCCGAAGAAATGGGTGTTCTGCAGGAACGCATTACATCTACCAAGACCGGTTCCATCACATCCTTCCAGGCGGTGTACGTGCCGGCGGATGACCTGACCGACCCATCGCCGGCCACGACCTTCGCGCACCTGGACGCTACGTTGGTACTGTCGCGACAGGTTGCCGAGCTGGGTATCTACCCGGCTGTGGATCCGCTGGATTCCACCTCGCGTATCCTCGACCCGCACGTGGTCGGCCAGGAGCACTATGAGGTGGCACGCGGCGTGCAGGGTGTATTGCAGCGCTACAAGGAGTTGAAGGACATCATCGCCATCCTCGGTATGGACGAACTGTCCGAGGAAGACAAGATGATCGTACAGCGTGCACGCAAGATCCAGCGCTTCCTGTCGCAGCCCTTCTTCGTGGCTGAGGTGTTTACAGGTGCGCCTGGCAAGTATGTGCCGCTGAGCGAGACCATCACCGACTTCAAGGCAATTCTGTCCGGTGAGTACGATCACCTGCCCGAGCAGGCCTTCTACATGTGCGGTAACCTCGACGAGGCAGTGGCCAAGGCAGAGCGGATGAGCTGAGCGGCGATAGCATCGCGCGGTTCCTGCACCAAGAGTTAGAATCATGAGCATGACCATACATGTCGATATCGTGAGCGCCGAAGGCCGGCTTTTCAGCGGCCAGGGCGAAATGGTGTATGCCCCTGTGGTGATGGGCGAGATCGGCATCGCGCCGCGTCACGCACCGCTGGTCAGTCCGCTCAAGCCAGGTGAGGTACGGATCGATCCCGGCCAGGGCAGGGAGATGGAGTGTTTCTACGTCTCCGGTGGTCTGATCGAGGTGCAGCCTTTCAAGGTCACGGTGCTTGCCGATACCGGCGTGCGCGCTGTCGACCTCGATAGAGCGGTCGCGCTGGAGGCCAAGCGCCGGGCCGAGGATGCTCTGGCCAATCAGACTGCGGACATGGATTTGGCCAAGGCGCAGGCCGAGCTTGCCGAGGCGGTGGCCCAGCTGCGCGCGATCGAGCGTTTGCGCAAGGGCAAGTAGATCTGCGGTCGTCGGGATTTTTCCCGAAGGACTTCGTAGTGTGGGCTGCTGGGTTCTTTTGTTTGTTCTTGCACGAGAGCGTTGCGGCTTTGGAGGATCCGCAGCAGGTGTCTGACTCTCTTCTCCGGATCGAACTGTTTGCCGGTGCAAGCCCCGTCGTCGGTTCGAACATCCGCTATAATCGGCAGACTTCACCGCCAATTTCTTGGTACCGGAACACATCATGAGCGAAGAGATCATCCGGCCTGACAAGTATGTCGGCATTACCTACAGCATCGTCGATGACGAGGGGCGTGTGGTCGAGCAGCATGACTTGCCTGTCGGTTTCGTTTATGGCAGCGATACCGAGCTGGTTGGTGGTCTCGACCGTGCTGTGTTGGGCAAGAAAATCGGCGACGAGGTGGAGGTCCAGATGGCGCCCGAGGATGCCTACGGTCCGCACGATCCCTCGCTCACTTTTGTCGACAACATCGAGAACGTCCCGCCAGAATTTCGTCGTGTTGGCGCTGAGGTGCAGATGCAGAATGAGGCAGGCGAGGTGAAGACCTTCTACGTCTCGAAGATCGAGGACGGCAAGCTCACTGTGGACGGCAATCATCCTCTGGCGGGAAAACACCTGACCATCCACGTGAAGATTGTTGAGGTACGCGATGCACGTCCGGGGGAGGACAAGGTTTCGGGGATCCATGCCGTGCAGGCGCCGACTCACCCGACCGTCAATTGAATCACTGCGAGTCGAGGGCCCAAGGATGACACTGGGCATCGTGATACTGTCCGCGGGACAAGGGACTCGCATGAAATCCCGGTTGCCCAAGGTACTGCATCACTTGGGTGATAGCCCCCTTTTGCAGCACGTGATCGATGCTGCGCGGGCGCTCCAGCCAGCGCGCCTCATCATTGTCCACGGTCACGGCGGCGAGCAGGTGCGTGCTGCCATTACGGGTGATGACCTGATCTGGGCCGAGCAGGCCGAGCAGCTCGGTACCGGGCATGCACTGGCCCAGGCGCTGCCTTACCTGGCCGGGGTCGAACAGGTCCTGGTGCTCTGTGGCGACGTTCCGTTGATCCGCACCGAGACACTGCAAGGCTTGCTGGATGCGGCTGGCGACGGATTCGGTCTGCTCACGGTCACTCTGGAGGATCCGACCGGCTATGGACGCATCTGCCGCAACAGCGCTGGCCAGGTCGAGTGTATCGTCGAGCAGAAGGATGCCACGCCGCAGCAGCTGGCCATCCGCGAGGTGAACACCGGGATCATGGTTCTTCCGGGAGGTCGTCTGGCCGACTGGCTGGGGCGGCTGGGCAAGGACAACGCCCAGGGCGAATATTATCTGACAGACGCGCTGGCGATGGCCGTGGCCGAGGGTCTGGCCGTGGCAGTGGCGCAGCCGGCCGAGCCGGTCGAGGTCGAGGGCGTGAACGACCGCCTCCAGCTCGCCTCGCTCGAGCGCGCCTGGCAGCGCCGCCAGGCCGAGGCCCTGATGCGTGCCGGGCTCACCCTGCGTGACCCAGCGCGCTTCGATCTGCGCGGCAGCCTGCACCATGGCCTCGACTGTGAAATTGATATCGATGTGGTGATCGAGGGTGAGGTCGTGCTCGGCGAGGGGGTGCGCATCGGGTCGCATTGTGTACTGCGTGACTGTCGCATTGATGATGGTGTGGAGGTGCTGGCGCATTGCGTGATCGAGGAGGCGAGCATCGGCGCAGACTCTCGTGTTGGTCCTTTTGCGCGTCTGCGTCCCGGTGCTGAACTCGGTGGCGGCAATCACGTGGGAAACTTCGTCGAGATCAAGAACGCAGTGATCGGTGAAGGCAGCAAGGTCAATCACCTGAGCTATGTCGGCGATGCCGACATCGGGCATGGAGTCAACATCGGTGCCGGTACCATCACCTGCAACTACGATGGGGCCAACAAGTATCGCACCCACATCGGTGACCAGGCCTTCATCGGCTCGAACACCGCGCTGGTGGCGCCGGTCTCGGTCGGTCGCGGGGCGACCATCGGCGCCGGCTCGGTGATCAGCAAGGACGCCCCCGAGGACCGCCTGACCTTGACACGGGCCCGAAAGATCACCATTGAGGGCTGGAAGCGGCCCGAGAAGAAACGCTGAACCGGGGGGAAGCATGTGCGGCATCGTCGGTGCCATCGCTCAGCGTGATGTCACCCCTATCCTGCTCGAAGGGCTGCGTCGACTCGAGTATCGCGGTTACGATTCTGCCGGTCTGGCGATCTGTCCTGAGCGTGGGTGCCTGCAGCGCATGCGTGCGGTGGGCAAGGTAGCGCAGCTCGAACGCCTGCTCGAAGGGGTCGAGATGCACGGTAACCTCGGTATCGCCCACACCCGCTGGGCGACCCATGGCATGCCGGCCGAACGCAATGCTCATCCCCACCTGAGCGGTGAGCGCGTAGCCATCGTGCACAATGGCATCATTGAAAACCACGCGGAATTGCGGGCTGAGCTGGAGGTGTGTGGTTACGCCTTTTATTCCGAGACCGACACCGAGGTGATTGTCCACCTGTTGGCCGACCTGCTGGAGAAGGGACTGCCGGTGCGTGAGGCAGTGCGCCAGGGCGTTGTCCGCTTGGTCGGTTCCTATGCACTGGCCGTGATCGATCCGCAGGATCCCGAACGCCTAGTGGTAGCGCGTTCTGGCAACCCCCTGGTGATCGGGCTCGGCGTGGGTGAGAACTTCATCGCATCCGATGTGTTTGCTTTGTTGCCGGTGACCCAACGTTTCGTCTTTCTCGAAGATGGCGATCTCGCCGAGATCACCCGCGACGAGATTCGCGTCCACGATGCCACGGGCAGGAGGGTGGAGCGTGAGGAGCGCCACTCGCAGCTGTCCATCAGCATCACGGACAAAGGACCCTACCGGCACTATATGCTCAAGGAGCTCTTCGAGCAGCCGGAGATGATAGCCGAGACCCTCGAAGGCCGGGTATACAAGGGGCGCTTACTCGACGAGAGCTTTGGTCCCGCGGCGATGGACTTGCTCGATCATACCCGGGTGGTCCACATCATTGCCTGCGGCACCAGCTACCATGCCGGGCTGGTGGCGAAATACTGGCTGGAAGAGATCGGTGTGGCGGCGCATGTCGAGGTCGCCAGTGAATATCGCTATCGCAGGGTAGTGGTGCCTGAGGGCTGCCTGTTCGTGAGTATCTCGCAGTCGGGTGAAACAGCTGACACTCTGGCTGCGTTGCGCGGGGCGAAGGACATGGGATACATCGGCAGCTTGGTGGTGTGCAATGTACCCGAGAGCTCGCTGGTGCGTGAATCCGACGTGGCGCTGATGACTCGGGCGGGTCCCGAGATCGGCGTGGCCTCGACCAAGGCCTTCACCACACAGCTGGTGGTGCTTCGCCTGTTGACCATCGCCTTGGCACGGCGCCGTGATCTGGGTGCGGGGGCCGAGCGGATCTTGGTCGAGGAGCTTGAGGCCTTGCCGCGCCAGGTCGATGTGGTGTTGGAGTTGAGTGATGCTATTGCAGAGATGGCCAATGCTTTCGCCGATCTGGACAATGTCCTTTTCCTGGGGCGTGGGGCCTTTTGTCCCGTGGCCATGGAGGGTGCACTCAAGCTCAAGGAGATCTCCTACATCCATGCCGAGGCTTATCCTGCCGGAGAGCTCAAGCACGGCCCGCTGGCGTTGGTGGACGAGCGCATGCCTGTGGTCTGCGCGTTGCCTGACGATCCCTTGTTGGAGAAGGTATTGTCCAATCTACAGGAGGTGCGCGCGCGTGGTGGCGAGCTGTTCCTGTTCAGCGACAGGCATGTGAAAATTCCACTCGACCGCTACCAGAATCTCACCCTGGATGATATCTGTCCGGGCACTGCGCCTATCGTGTACAGCGTACCTTTGCAGTTGCTGGCCTATCATGTGGCTGTGCTCAAGGGTACTGATGTGGACCAGCCCCGCAACCTGGCCAAATCGGTCACGGTGGAGTGAGTGCGAACGGGTGGCGGACCAATTTTGTGATGATGTCGGCATGGTCGGTGCGCAGGACCTGGTCGTCCTGCGGGCCGACTGTAAGCATCAGCCTTTGGAATTTTTCCTGATGAGGATCCACAGCAGCAGGTGGTGTTGCGGGAGATCGAGATCCAGCGGGTGACAGAGTGCAAGCTGCGGTTTTTTTGACAGTAGCTACAGGGCTTTCTGCTGTTCTCCTGCCTCCAGCAACTCCGCGCTGGTGGTTTTGAAGAAGATCGTCAGCAGCTTGCGGATGTCAGGGCCCTGTCCCAGCAGCAGGATGTGCGGGTCCTCCAGTGATACCTTGCCGACCTGCGCCGGGGCCTCAATGTCAAAGTATACGCGTGTGCCTGTGCTGAGTGTGAAGCGCAGGGCCAGATAGCCCCCCGTGTGGCACACGATCTCGTGGCTGATGGTCAGATCCAGTTCGTCACGGCGCACGGCCAGGATATTTCCCGGGTTTGCTGCATTTTGTTTCGCAGTATCGGCCAGCCAGGCCGAGCCTTGAAGGTGTCATCGGAAGAAAACCCGGAATCAGTGTTCGCATTTTCCTGGTAGGGAGCGATATGCCAATGTCTGCTTCGGTACAATGAAGCCATGGATGTCACACTCATTATCGATGGCCTCAACGAGGCGCAGCGCGAGGCAGTCACTGCGCCATCGGGTAGCGTGCTGGTGCTTGCCGGTGCTGGATCGGGCAAGACGCGGGTGTTGGTGCATCGTATTGCCTGGTTGTTGCAGGTCGAGGGTTTCTCGCCTTGGAATATTTTTGCGGTGACCTTCACCAACAAGGCAGCGCGCGAGATGCGTGGACGTATCGAGTCCCTGCTTGGCCAGACTGCTGGTGGCATGTGGATCGGTACCTTCCATGGCCTGGCGTATCGTCTGCTGCGCGCGCACTGGGAAGATGCCAGCCTGTCGAAGGGTTTCCAGATACTCGATGCCGATGACCAATTCCGCCTGGTACGCCGTATTGTGCGCGAGATGAACCTCGACGAGCACAAATGGTCGCCGCGCCAGGTACAGTGGTTCATCAATCACAACAAGGACGAAGGGTTGCGCGCCGAGCACCTCGACGACGGAGGCGATCCCTACCAGCGTCAGTTGATCGCTATCTACCGCGAATATGAGGCGGCGTGCCGGCGTGCCGGGGTGGTGGACTTTGCCGAGCTTTTGCTGCGTGCGCACGAACTGTGGCGCGACCGGCCGGACATCCTGCAACACTACCGCGAGCGTTTTGGCGCGGTGCTGGTCGATGAATTCCAGGACACCAACGCCATCCAGTACGCCTGGCTGCGCCTGCTCGCCGGCAGTGATGACCGGCTGTTCGTGGTCGGTGACGACGATCAGTCCATCTATGGCTGGCGCGGCGCGCGGGTGGAGAACCTCCTCGATTTCCAGAAGCACTACCCCAATGCCCGGGTGGTCCGCCTGGAACAGAACTACCGTTCGACCGGCAACATCCTGCGCGCGGCCAATGCGGTGATCGCCAACAACCCCGGCCGCCTGGGCAAGGAACTGTGGACCGAGGATGCCGAGGGCGAGCCGATCCGCGTGTATGCCGCCTTCAACGAGACCGAGGAGGCGCGCTTCGTCGTGGATCGCATCGCCGAAGCGAGCGAGCAGGGGCTGGCGCGATGCGAGATCGCCATCCTCTACCGCACCACCGCGCAGTCACGCTTGTTCGAAGAGGCGCTGATCCAGGCCGGCATTCCGTACCGTGTCTATGGTGGTCTGCGTTTCTTCGAGCGTGCCGAGATCAAGGACGCGCTCGCCTACCTGCGTCTGTTGGCCAACCGCCACGATGACCCTTCCTTCGAGCGTGCGGTGAACCAGCCGCCGCGCGGCATCGGCGCCAAGACGCTGGAGGCGATTCGCAACCATGCCCGCGACTTCGGCTGCTCGCTGTGGGTGGCCAGCGAGGACCTGCTGCGTGGCGGCACCATGAGCACGCGCGCCGCCGGTGCCCTGTGCGGTTTCCTGGAACTGATCGAGGAGATCGCCGCCGAGACGGCGATGCTCGATCTGGCCGAACGGGTCGAGACCCTGCTCGCACGCGTGCGTCTGCGCGAGCACTTCGAGAAGTCGCGCGACGGCAAGGGCCCGGACCGCATCGAGAACCTCGAGGAACTGATCAATGCGGCGCGCCAGTTCGAACTCCCCGAGGCCGAGGCGGAGATGGGCGAACTGGATGCCTTCCTGGCGCACGCCTCGCTGGAGGCTGGCGACAACCAGGCCGACCAGTGGGAAGACGCGGTGCAGCTGATGACCCTGCACTCGGCCAAGGGCCTGGAGTTTCCGCTGGTATTCATCGGCGGCATGGAGGAGGGCCTGTTCCCGCACAGCATGTCCGCCGAGGATCCGCAACGTCTCGAGGAAGAGCGCCGCCTGTGCTACGTGGGCATGACCCGTGCCATGCGCCAGCTCTGGCTCACCCACGCCGAGAGCCGGCGCCTGCATGGGGATGACACCTACCCCCTGCCCTCGCGCTTTCTGCGCGAGATTCCGTCGGATCTGATAGAGGAGGTGCGTGCTCGTCCGCAGGTGAATCGTCCCTGGAGCCCGGCTGGCGGTTCGTTGGATGTGGCGTGCGAGGTCACCGGCTTCGCTCTGGGCCAGTGCGTCAGCCATCCGAAGTTTGGCGAGGGCGTGGTACTCAATGCCGAGGGTCAGGGCAAAGGGGCGCGGGTGCAGGTCAATTTCGAAACTGTCGGTGCCAAGTGGCTGGTGGTCGCCTATGCCAATCTCAGCCCCCTGTGAGTCTTTCCCAGGGGTCATCCTCCGTTGGTAGTGGTTGCAGGGGGGCCGTGATGCTGCCGCCGCTGAGCCTCTATGTGCACATTCCCTGGTGCCTCCGCAAGTGCCCCTATTGCGATTTCAATTCGCATGCGGTCAGCGGCGAGGTGCCAGAGGGCGAGTATGTCGATGCCCTGCTCGCCGATCTGGATGTACAGGCGCCGCGGGTCGCGGGTCGTGCGGTGGAGACAGTGTTCATCGGTGGTGGTACGCCCAGTCTGTTCTCGGGAGCGGCGATCGGGCGGCTGCTGGAGGGGATCGCAGCGCGGCTGGATCTGACGGACGCTGCCGAGATCACGCTGGAGGCCAATCCCGGCACGGCCGAGGCGGCGCAGTTCGCCGACTACCTGGCGGCGGGGGTGAATCGCCTGTCGATCGGGGTGCAGAGTCTGGACGACCAGCGTCTGCGTGCGCTCGGTCGGGTGCACGATGCCGCCGAGGCCCGCCAGGCAGTGGACTGGGCGCGGGCGGCCGGTTTCGACAACCTCAACCTGGATATCATGTACGGCCTGCCGGGACAGGATTTGCAGGCCGTACTGGCGGACCTGGACGCGGTGCTGGCGCTGGCGCCCGAGCACCTGTCCTGGTACCAGCTCACCCTCGAGCCGAACACCCTGTTTCATGCCCGGCCGCCGTCGCTGCCGGACGGCGATACGGTTGGTGACATCATGGAGGCCGGACTGGCGCTGCTGGCCGGGGCCGGATTCCGCCAGTACGAGGTCTCGGCGCATGCGCGCCCGGGGCGGGCGGCGCGGCACAATCGCAATTACTGGACCTTCGGTGACTATCTGGGCATCGGCGCTGGCGCGCACGGGAAGCTCAGCGTGCCCGATGGTTGGGTGCGGCGCTACAGCCGCCCTCGCCATCCGCGCGATTACCTGGCTGCCCCCGCGGCGCCAGGAAGTGAGCGCATACTATCGGCAAATGAATTACCTTTGGAGTTCCTCATGAATGCCCTTCGGCTCCACTCGGGGGTGCCTGCAACCCTGTTTTTCGAGCGTACCGGCCTGTCATTGGGGGTGATCGAGACACCGCTGGAACAGGCGCGGGCTCGCGGCCTGCTGGAGGAGGATCCAACCGTACTGCTGCCCACCACCTTGGGTCGGCGTTTTCTTGATGACTTGCTGTTGCTGTTCGAGGTCGCAGAATGAGGGGTTGGATGTGATCCGTATCTGCTCCGCTACCGAAGCCGGCCCCGGCATGCACGCAAAAAAATCCTCCAGTGCCTGCAGGATCAGATGCAGATTCTGACCAGCGGCACACAGCAGCACATGGACGGCGTCACCGAGTGATCCTCTGAGCCAGTTTCTATCCAATAGTCTCTTGTTCTTCATGTGGCCGGTCAGCGCCTCAACCGGGCCCCTTCGGCGCAGTCGGGTACGTTGCCAGCAGTGGTTGTCTTGCACTCGATATCCCGAACCACCCAGCCTGGACGCTTCTTCAGTTGCCTGAGCACCTTGTGCATGCGCCGGTATTTGGCGCACATGGGCATAACGTTCCACCCACCGGGCCAGCATCTTGCCCGTACGGATATGACTCTACCGCAACACGATGTCATGGTATTGGCACTGCTTGTTCAGACGCAGCAGGCTCTCGAGGCAAAGTTTGGCATCCGTGGGATAGGTGATGGTCAGGTGTCCACGGCCACTTCCGTCATGTCCCGTTCGTCGATGACTTCATTGGCCTTGTAGGCGGCCGCCTCTTCGTGGAACTCCCCCCCAATCCCTCGTTCAGGTGAGCCCAGTCGATCGAATCCGCCAACTGCACCAGCGGGCAGTTCAGAGAGAAGGTGTTTTCCAGGTGGCTTCGGAATAAATCTTCTTGTGATGGTGTGTCGGTGATACGGAGTTTTATGGAAAATCTGCAAGGTTTCCGTGAGGAAAGGCAGCAGTCACGGTGCTTTGTTCTCGTCGAGATATTACGATAAATCAGTCGGTTGTAGGTCCTTCAGGGGTGGCTACTTCAGGCGTTGAACCGGTGGCAGTCTGCTGAAAGCTTTCGTGCCGCCGGGTATGGGGCCCCTGGCGTCTCGGTGTCTCAGATGTATTGAACCAAGACACCTGCTTGACGTAGACTGAATGAGCCGGTTAAATACGCCACCCTGCGGCCGTGGACGTCGCAGCCTCGCCCAGGTAGCTCAGTTGGTAGAGCAGGGGATTGAAAATCCTCGTGTCGGCAGTTCGATTCTGTCCCTGGGCACCAAAAAACAGTGGATTGCCGAAGCGCCTCGGAGACCCCGGGGCGTTTTTGCGTTCAAGGGGAGAACGTTCGATAGATCCTGCAGCATCCTGGACTCTGAGCAGAGATTGAGGACTACCTGTTTCGCTTCTGCGACCGAGCCGGCCCCGCGGACGCTGCGCGTGGTCCACTGCACAGGAAGTCAGGGTATTCGACGCAGCCCCTTGTTGGTTCCGAATAACCGCAACACCATCCGATACGGGGTCTTGCCGCTGTCGATGCCATTATTTCAACGCCAAGGTGGGGTGCATCGTTTTCAAGACGCCAGGTCACACGGAACGGATCGCTAGTGCGAACATTGGCAATGTGGAACCGGACAATGGGTTGGCACCACAGGATGCCTCATGAATGGAACAGCAGTTCTCTAACCTGGATATTTCACCGGCATCCCGAAAGCCAACGGTGGCCGGCGAAACAATCGGACCAGCCTAGCCGCCCTTTCCTGTCGGCGACATGGGCTTGAGGTAACGCACAGCGACATAACCGACCTGACCATCATGAGTACGTACGCGACACCAGCCGGAATGCCCGGCGTGATTGATGAACGAAACCTTTTCGGATCCATGTAGCACCTTGCGAACCTTGTATCTGGTACTTGGTCCCTCGCGCAGATTGAGATTTTCCACCACCACCCGGTATAGGCGTCCCAGATTCTGATCGATATCAGACGTCATGTGTGTGGACGTAGTGGAAGCCAGCAGAAAGGGATTGTTGGTCTCGAGCGGCATGGTTCTCACCAGGCGACGCGCCAGATCCGCCGCCACGCCCTCGAGCTGATCAGGTTCGAGATTGCTGACCGCCTTGACCGCACTGATGGCCAGATCGACCAGTGTAATGGGTACTGAACCGGAATGTCCCTGGGCAACATGCCGACCATTCCAGATTCGCTTGCCGCTGCTGGCACGTATCAGTTCCAGATCGGCACCAATGCGGATATTGGAGTACACGCCGAGAAAATCGACATTGAAATGGGTGATGCGCCCGATCAATAGCCAGTCACAATCAACGTGCTGCGCAACCGCCTTAAGCATCTTGATGTCACGGACTGGCTTGCCTCTGGTCACCTGGTCGATCTGGCTGAATTCGACGTCCTTGGGCGCATGAGCACTCACGAAGCCATAGAGCATGTTGCGCACCAAGCGCTGCTTGTCGGCCACATCGAAACGCAACTGATAGGCATGGGGCGTGGTCTTCTTCTCTGACTTGTCGGTGACCACAGTCCGGGGAAGATCCAGCGCTGGAGTCTCGTTGCCCGTATTCCGGGTATCCACGTTTGCGAGGTAATCCAGTGAGATTGGCTTACTGGCCTCGGGTGCCACTTCGAGCGGCAACACGGCAACGCACTCGGGAGTCTGAAAATTGGGCTCTGGATAGATACGATAGCTCACGTGGTCGAATACATCGGCCGTCTGAACTTTGTCGCCATCCTCGATCAGCGAATATTGTGGTGTATTGATGCAGCCACCAATCACGAAGGTTGTCGACAAGGCTAAACTGCTGAGTATCCTTATTTTCATTGTGCCTGTCATGTTGAGAAGACTTCTCCGGATTTGATGACAAATCCTGGTACAAAAGGATGTTGGCAAAGAGTGAATACGTTCACGAAGATGGATGATTTCCGACAATCTGTAGCAGGATTCCGCGAAAGATTGGACCAACCCGCGATGGTAGGGTAGCGCCTTCTCTGAAGTTGCGCACGAAAAAAAACCGGCTACGTTACCGTAACCGGGTTCTCGTTGGCGTCCCGTAGGGGAGTCGAACCCCTGTAACCAGCGTGAAAGGCTGGGATCCTAGGCCTCTAGATGAACGGGACTGATCTGTAAATTTTTTTGGTGGAGCCAGGCGGGATCGAACCGCCGACCTCAACACTGCCAGTGTTGCGCTCTCCCAGCTGAGCTATGGCCCCTGTCGGGCGACGCGGGCATATTAGTGCAACACCCTGTACTTGTCCAGCCCCTGTCTTGGTTCAATACATCTGAGACACCCGGGAGCGCCCCCTTGCAGAAAGTCGATCTGGTCAAGCAGGCCCCGGCACGGGTCAAGCAGCGTCGGCATTGCGAGTGAGTTTCCATGATGGG
>JANEMA010000029.1 GCA_024510845.1 Gammaproteobacteria bacterium | reverse complement strand
AGATGCCCCAGACAGGCCAGCTGTGCCCTGGCTCTTTCCGAGAAGCCGACAAACCAGTGCAACAGATGGTCCTTCGGCGCCTGCGATTCCGGGCTGACCGTACTGAACAGGGGATCTTGCTGAATATCCGGGCCTCGCACCGTGTCGCTTGTCCTGCTTCCTGCCTTACCGGTATCTTCCACCTCAGTTGGCGAATTTCAGCAGCCTGTTAGATAGCGAAGCGGATGCATGCGAGGCTACAGTGGTTCATCGAGGCGCTGTGGCCATATCGGCAGTTATTGAATGCAGCGAGCACCGGCAAGCCCACTTGATGAAGTGATCGGCCATGAATTTGCCAGTGCGTGAAAAACAGATTCTTCATGACCGACTATGTACGTGAAGTTCAGGAAGCGTTCGCTGCGTTCCTCCACTGCATACCCTCCCGAATTGTGTCCAAATAGCACCAATGCTCTGCAACGGTGACTACAAGACTACAGTACGCTTGTTCGGTGTGTGTCTGAGCAAGTACTTCTGATCCTCCGGTATCTTCTGCACGCAGGCTGCGGGGGAGATTCCCGATCAAAAAAACCCATAAGAAAACACCGCCTCATAGGCGGTGTTTTCTTTTCCGTCTGTGCGAAGAAGGCGACTCAAATGTACAGGCAGATATCCGTCTCTCCGGCAAATTCGAAGAAACGCGCGGCTCCGGCATACTCAATACCACCAATAAAGTCATTGGTGTCCATTTCGAACAGATCGACCGTCATCTGGCAGGCGATCAGACGCACCTCAGCTTCTTGGCAGAGCTCGCGCAATTCCTCTAAGCTGGCCACGCCCTTGTCGGCCATCTTCTTCTTCATCATGGCGGTCATCACCGCCTCCATGCCCGGCAATGCGGTCAGAATGGTGGGAAACCACTTGTCCATACCCATGGGCATGGGCATGCCGGGATTGCCCAGCGGCGAAACCTTGAGGTCCAGATCCTTCTTCAGCAGCTGCAGGCCGTAGAAGGTAAAGAAGATCTCGGTCTGGTAACCCAGTGCAGCCGCGGTGGAAGCCAGAATGAAGGGCGGATAGGCCCAGTCCAACGTCCCTTTCGTTGCAATGATGGCAAGCTTCTTTTCTCCCATCGTTTTGCCCTCTCTCTCAGTAGGTGAGCGGTAAAGACCGCAATCAGGCCTTCTTGATCAGGAAGACGAACTTGCCGCCCTCTTCACCGGATTCCAGCAGTTCATTGCCGGTCTGCTTGGCAAAGGCCTCGAAGTCCTTCACTGAACCCGGGTCAGTTGCAATGATGCGCAACACCTTGCCAGATTCCATACCCGCCAAGGTCTTCTTGGCACGCAGGATAGGGAGCGGGCAGTTCAGACCGGATGCGTCCAGTTCTTCGTCAAAATTCGCCATGTTGCAACCTCCAGGATGCTCAGTGTGTTGTACAAGTGGGGATTAAATTCGGTGAATCCTTATATTCCAACCGTCTTGAAATTGCAAGAAAACGACTCAATACCCGCCGGCCGGGGTCTAGCGCGAAACAGCAATCTCGTAACCCTGATGCGCCCAGCCGATAATACCGCCACGCAGGTTCAGGACATTGCCCACTCCCTTCTGCTGCAGGAAATTGCAGGCATGGTACGACCTCGCCCCACTGCGACAATAGAGCACGATGTCACGGTCGCTTGGCAGATTCTGCAGCTTCAGCGGGATCAGGTGCATGGCCAAGTGTTCAGAGCCTGGGATGATGCCCTGAGCCACTTCGGCATCGCTGCGGATATCCAGCAGGAGCACATCGTATCCGGCCTGCAACCACGACGCCAATTCTGTCGCGCCGATTTCCTTGACAAGCATGGCTGAACCTCTCGAAAGCGTTTCTGGCGAATAAAGCCGATTATTATAGTATATAATAATGTCCTCATATAACAAAAGCCAGCCATAACCGGCTGCGGTTTTGTTTCACCCCGGGTTTCGGCTACATTGCTCGGACACATCAATCCAGGTGCCCCGCTGTCATGCAACATCTGCCCATATTTTTCAATGTAAATCAACAACCCTGCACCGTCATCGGCGGTGGAGAGATTGCCACCCGGAAAGTCACCCTGCTGCGACACGCTGGCGCCCGGGTGCAGGTGATTGCCCCCGAGCTGTGCCCGGCGCTCGACCGCATGGCGAAAAATGACGAAATTGGGCACTCGGCCCGACCCTACCAGAAGTCCGACCTGGACGAAGCCGTGCTGGTGATTGCCGCGACAAATGACCTGGCACTCAATCGCCGGATCGCCCAGACCGCGCGGGCACGCCGCATTCCCGTCAACGTAGTGGACAACCCCACCGACGGAAACTTCATCATGCCTTCGATCATAGACCGCTCACCGGTGATCGCTGCGGTCTCCACAAGCGGGACTTCACCGGTGCTGGCACGGCTGATCCGCGCACGACTCGAATCGCTCATCCCTGCAGGCTATGGCCGCCTGGCCGAACTGGCGGCC
The DNA here is from genome assembly GCA_024510845.1 of Gammaproteobacteria bacterium. GTDB lineage: Bacteria > Pseudomonadota > Gammaproteobacteria > Chromatiales > Chromatiaceae > MONJU. The sequence continues at coordinate 22,572 of JANEMA010000029.1, read as the reverse complement.
CGTTTCCGTGACCGGGTCAAGCAGATGATCGTCGATCCTGACGAACGTCGTCGTTTCTGGGACCGCATCCTACAAGGAGGCGTAGCCGAACGCGTCTTCTCCGGCCATATGGCGGAAGCCGAGATGCTGATGGAACGTGAGCTGGACAAGCACAAACCCGAGAACGACATGGGTGAGGTCTACCTAGTGGGCGGCGGACCGGGTGACCCCGACCTGCTCACCTTCCGGGCCTTGCGCCTGATGCAGCAGGCCGACGTAGTGGTATACGACCGCCTGGTCGCCAAGGCAGTGCTGGACATGACCCGACGCGACGCACGGCACATCTACGTAGGCAAAGAACGCGACAACCACGCCATGCGCCAGGAGGAGATCAACCAGCTATTGGCCGACCTGGCGAAACAGGGGTACCGCGTGCTGCGTCTCAAAGGCGGCGATCCTTTCATCTTCGGACGTGGCGGCGAGGAAATCGATACCCTGACCGAGCAGGGAGTCCCCTTCCAGGTGGTGCCCGGCATCACCGCTGCCTCGGGCTGCGCCAGCTATGCCGGCATCCCGCTCACCCACCGCGACCATGCCCAGTCGGTGACCTTCGTCACCGGACACCTGAAGGACAACACCATGAACCTCAACTGGGAGCAACTGACCCAACCAGCGCAGACCGTAGTGTTCTATATGGGGCTCAAAGGACTGCCCGTGATCAGCCGCGAACTCCAGGCCCACGGCCTGCCGGGCAATACCCCCGCCGCCCTGGTACAGCAAGGCACCACTCATCAGCAACGGGTGTTCACCAGCACACTGGCCGAACTACCCGCCCTGGCCAAATGCAAGCAACCCAAGCCCCCCACGTTGATCATCGTCGGCGAGGTGGTGCAACTGCACGAAAAACTGTCGTGGTACCAGGCCCCGGAAGATTCCGAACAGGGTGCTACCACGCCGGTGGAACCGGGCACGGCACTGTAAGCCGGTATTCTTTCCGACTCTTCAGTCGTTTCATGTGGAATTCTCTTTGAGAGCTGTGCCAAGGTATCCACAGAATCAGTGACGAGAAAAGCGGCATGCACGACAACCAGATTCTGCTCCCTGGCCTGGGCCACACCCAGCCAGATCGCGGGACGACCCCCCGGCCTTGTGGCAACAAGGCTATCCATGCCACCAAGCATCGCCATCCACTCGATTCTCCGTACAATGACTCACATGGCCGAACAGATCTTCATCTCCGACCTTCACTTGGCCGAGGAACGCGCCGAGACACTGGCACTGTTCGAGTCCTTCCTGCGCAAGCGTCCCCGGCCCGGGGACCAACTGTACATCCTGGGCGACCTGTTCGATGCCTGGATCGGTGACGACGACGACGCCCCGCTGGCCTGCCGGGTGCGCGAAGCACTGACCGAGACCAGCACGCGCGGCGTACGAATTCTGTTGCAACGCGGCAACCGCGACTTTCTGATGGGCCGGCGACTCATGCAGGCCATCGGTGCCACTCTGCTGCCAGACCCCTTTCTCACCAAAGTGTCGGGTGAACCCACCCTGTTGATGCACGGCGACCTGCTGTGCACCGACGATGTCGCCTATCAAAAGGCACGGCGCCGCCTGCGCAACCCCCTGTTTCAGTGGCTGGCCATGCGCCGTTCACTGACCTGGCGACGCACCCGGGCCGCCGAATACCGACGGCGCAGTGGCGAGGTCACGTCCATGACCCCGGCAGACATCATGGACGCCAATACGGACACGGTGCTCGACTATCTGCATCACTACCAAGCCACCCGGCTGATCCACGGTCACACCCACCGCCCGACGGTCCACGAATACCACCTGCCGGACGGACGCATCGCCTACCGACATGTCCTCGACGAATGGCACGCCGACCGAGGCGCGGCTTGGGTGGCCGACGAAGTGTCGCTCCGGCGCGAGGAAATCTGCTAAGAAGCTCACTCAGAGCCGAGAAAACGAGAAGGCCAGCACCTGGTCTATGTCATCCAGGCCAAGCTGGCACATCAGCAACCGATCGACGCCCAGTGCTACGCCGGCGCAGTCCGGCAATCCATGCTCCAGAGCCTCCAGCAGGGCATCATCCACGGGCATGGGAACCTGACCCGCACTGTACCGCCGGCAGTTCTCCCGTTCGAAGCGTTGCGCCTGTTCAGCCGCATCCTTCAACTCGTGGAAGCCGTTGGCTAGTTCCATTCCCTGCCAGTACAACTCGAAACGGGACGCGGTACGACCATCCGGTGCCAGACGTGCCAGCGAGGCCTGACTGGCCGGATAATCGGTGACAAACGTTAAGCCATCACGCCCCAACAAGGGCTCGATCAAGGTGCTCATGAGCAGATCGAGCCATCCGTCACGCTCAAGCACCAACCCCTCGGCACCTGGCACATCATGCGCCAGAGCGCAGTCACGCAGGTTTCCCGTGTCGGCTTCCAACGGATCGATACCGAGATGAATACGGAACAGCGCAGCGTAGGAACAATATTCTGCCGGCAGATCCTGCTCCATTGCTGCGCACACCAGTGCCGTCACCTCGTCCATCAGGGCGTTCTCATCGACCCCCGGTCGATACCACTCCAGCAGGGTGAATTCGGGGTTGTGCCGAGACCCTGCCTCACCGTTGCGAAAGGCCTTACACAACTGCCAGACTGGTCCACTGCCGGCGGCCAGCAGACGCTTCATGAAGAATTCAGGCGAAGATTGCAAGTAAAGATCCAGCCCCCTGGCATATCCGGGACCGATGAAACGGCTGCGCAGGGGCTCAATGGCTGGGTCGGTACCAAAAGATATGCCTGCCAGTGGGGTCTCGACCTCGAGCACCCCGCTGGCGGCGAAGAAGGTACGGATACGCATCAGCAGACAGGCGCGGGCACGCAGCGTATCGAACGAGGTGCCGGGACGCCAATCGTCCACATGGCGGAGCCGGTCCATACAGCGGGTCAATCGTCCTTGGCGCGGCTGACATATTCGCCAGAGCGGGCATCGACCTTGATCTTTTCACCAGTCTGCACGAACAGCGGAACCCGCACCACAGCACCAGTCTCCAGCATGGCAGGCTTGCCTCCACCACCCGATGTGTCGCCCTTGAGCCCGGGGTCGGTCTCGGTAATCTCGAGCACCACGAAGTTCGGCGCCTCCACGACAATCGGCTGGCCATTCCACAGGGTGACGTTACATACCTCCTGTTCCTTGATCCACTTGACCGCCTCGCCCATGGCATCGGCATCGGCCTGGTACTGCTCGTAGGTGTCGTTGTCCATGAAATACCAGAACTCACCATCGGTGTAGAGATAAGCCAGATTGCACTCCACGACATCGGCAGCCTCGACCGACTCACCCGACTTGAAGGTCTTCTCCAGCACCCGACTGGTTTTCAGATTGCGCAGCTTGACACGATTGAAGGCCTGACCCTTGCCAGGCTTGACGAATTCGTTCTCGATGATGATGCAGGGATCGCCATCGAGCATCAACTTGAGACCACCGCGAAATTCATTGGTACTGTAACTAGCCATGACATCCTCGACACATAAGGCTGGATAGGCCAGTAATGATAACCCCTGCCCCCGTCCCGTCCCAGCCCGAGGACTGGCAACGCGAGTTGGCACGCGCCGTTTCCGACCCGACCGAGCTGCTGCGCCTGCTCGAATTACCCGAGTCCCTTCTGGCCGGCGCACAGCAAGCCGCCGACACCTTTCCACTGCGCGTCACCCGACACTACCTGGGACTGATCCGACGTGGCAATCCGGACGATCCGCTGCTGCGCCAGATACTACCGCTGGATGCCGAGTTGCGCCCGGCCCCCGGCTTCGTCACGGACCCGGTAGGCGACAGCGCTGCCGCGCTGGGCGATGGCCTCATCCACAAATACCATGGCCGTGCACTGCTGGTGGTCACCGGCGCCTGTGCCGTCCACTGTCGCTATTGTTTCCGCAGGCACTACCCCTATGCAGAAGACAGTGCACTCCGTGACCCGACGGCCGCGCTGGCACGTCTGCGGAAGATGCCGGAGATCCGTGAGATCATCCTCAGCGGAGGTGATCCGCTGAGCCTGTCCGATGCACGCATGCAGGTCCTGCTCGATGGGCTCGAAGAACTGCCACAGCTACGACGCCTGCGTATCCACAGCCGCCTTCCCCTGGTGCTGCCGGAACGGCTCACCGGGCACCTGATCTCGCACTTGGCCTCCAGCCGACTGAGAGTCAGCCTAGTGCTGCATGTCAATCATACGCGCGAACTGACCCCTGCCCTGCTCCCCAGATTGCGCGCACTGCGCGAGGCCGGTGTGACCCTGCTCAATCAGTCGGTCCTGCTGCGCGGGGTCAATGACGAGGCAGCTACGCTGGCTGAACTCAGCGAGGCATTGTTCGACTACGGTATCCTGCCTTATTACCTGCACCTGCTCGACCCCGTCGCCGGCAGTACACATTTCGCGGTTTCCAACGACAAAGCCAGTGCACTGCATCGACAATTGCGCGTACAGCTACCAGGTTACCTGCTACCCCGGCTGGTATGCGAGATGCCTGGAGAACCCAGCAAACGCCCCATGGAAGCCCTGTAGGCTGCCCAGCTGGAGGTAGTACCCCGAATTGAGATCGGTGTCCCTGTGTCCGCTCGGCAGGTGAGCCACCCCGTGTTTCCTCCGGAGACGCTGCGCAAATGGGTGAGACAGGCCGAGCATGATCAATGACTGCGCAAGGACCCGACGACGTCGGAACGCGAGCGGCTCGAAACCTTGTAACAGGAGAACCGGAGAACTGAGACGGGCCAACGAAATTCTGAAAGACGGCATCAGTTTTTTCACCCAGGCGGAGCTCGACCACAAACTGAAGAGATGATCGCGCACATCGACGATCACAGGGATCATTACGGGGTCGAACCGATCTGTGTGGTGTTGCCGATCACCCTGTCCACCTGCTACTGGACACAAGGCCCGTGAGGCCGATCCACAGCGACTGCCGCTGCAATTACGACAGAATTGCGCCCTGTCGGACGGGATTTGACGAGTCTGAGAAGAGAACTTCCAGGTGTACGGTGCCAGAAAAGTATGGTGGCAACTCAACCGGGAAGGCATCGAGATAGCCCGCTGCACGGTGGAACGCCTGATGCGTGTCATGGGGTTGCGGGGTGTGGTGCAATGTCGCCGTTGCCGGACAACGATCGGCGAAACGACCGTTGGACCGGGTGAAGCGGCAGTTCACTGCCACCCATCCGAATCGGTTGTGGGAGGCGGACATCACCTACGTGGCGACTTGGACTCGCAACAACCTCGAGACACCACGCGAAATCTGGCCTGCGGTTCGCCATCGACAATTTTTGGGAAAGGGCATGCCTCACTGGGCCAGTTACTGCACCGGCCGGATTGGCTGGCCCGATGTCCAGGGCCATTTGGTGGGCCGCACACTGCCGTCCGATCTGGCGATCCGCTGGAACCTCCGGATCTGCGACTTCCCGACAAGCTCGCGCGATCAGGTATCCTCCCGTACTTGAACCCTCACTCCACTCCCGGCACTCTCGGTGACCGCAAAGCAGATCGAACCGGGTACATTCATGAGCAACATCCATCCCACAGCCATCGTCGGCGAAGCCGCCGACATCCATCCCTCTGCACACATCGGCCCCTTCTGCATCGTCGAGGACGGTGCGGTGATTGGCCCGGACTGCGTGCTCGACAGCCAGGTGCGCATCGGGCCCACGGTGCGCCTGGGGCACGGCAATCGAGCCTGCCACGGCGCGGTACTGGGCGCCGAGCCGCAGGATCTGGGCTTCTCCCCCGACAAGGCCCGGCCATTGGTGATCGGCGATCACAATCACTTCAAGGAACACGTCGTGATCAGCTGCGGGGTGAAGGACGAACGGGGTACACGCATCGGCAACCACAACTACTTCATGAACGGCACTCACGTAGGCCACGACTGCCTGGTGGGCAATCACAACATCCTCGCCTCCAATACCACCCTGGCCGGGCACGTCACCCTGCACGACCGCTGTTTTCTCTCGGGGCTGGTGGCGGTGCACCAGTTCTGCCGCATCGGTAACCTCGTGATGATCGGCGGCGTGAGTGGGGTACGCCAGGATATCCCCCCGTTCAGCATGGCCAACGGCCAGTATGCGCGCTACGTGGGCCTCAATCGGGTCGGCCTGCGTCGCAACAGCTTCGACGCGGCACAGCGCAGCACCATCAAGCGGGTGCACCGGCTGCTGTTCCACCCGGGCCTGTCGCTGAAATCGGCCATCGAGGCCCTGCGTGAACTGGCCGGCGAGAGCTCCGAGGCAGCCGAGATCCTGCGCTTTGTCGAGGGCAGCGAGCGCGGCCTGATCGGCACCCGCGAACGCACTTCGAAGGTACAATTCCCGCCATCACCTTGTCTTTAAAGGGGGTACCCATGGACATCCTGATCATCGGCAGCGGCGGCCGCGAACATGCGCTGGCCTGGAAATCTGCCCAATCCGCACTGGCAGACACCGTCTACGTAGCCCCCGGCAATGCCGGCACCGCGCTCGAGCCCGGCATGGAAAACATCGACATCGCCGCCGACGACATCGAAGGCCTCAAGCGTTTCGCGCTCGAGAAGGCAATCGGCCTGACCATCGTCGGCCCCGAGGCCCCGCTGGTGGCCGGCCTGGTCGATGCCTTCATCGCCGCCGGCCTGCCCTGCTTCGGCCCCGGCAAGCAGGCCGCGCAGCTCGAGGGCTCCAAGTCCTTTGCCAAGGACTTCATGGCCCGTCATGGCATCCCCACCGCAGAATACGCCGTGTTCAGCGAAGTCGACACCGCACTGGCCTACCTGGACGAGAAAGGCACGCCCATCGTCGTCAAGGCCGACGGCCTGGCCGCCGGCAAGGGCGTGATCGTGGCCATGGATCGCAACACCGCAGAAAACGCGATCCGCGACATGCTCGCCGGCAACGCCTTCGGCGAGGCCGGACACCGCGTGGTGATCGAGGAATACCTCGAAGGCGAGGAAGCCAGCTTCATCGTCATGGCCGACGGCGAACACGTACTGCCCATGGCCACCAGCCAGGACCACAAGCGTGTCGGCGACGGCGACACCGGACCCAACACCGGCGGCATGGGCGCCTACTCGCCGGCGCCTGTGGTACCCCCCGAGGTCCACGAACGCATCATGAACGAGGTAATCCTGCCCACCATCGCCGGCCTGAAACAGGACGGTCGCCCCTACGTCGGTTTCCTCTATGCGGGACTCATGATCCCCCCCCAAGGCGCGCCCAAGGTCATCGAGTTCAACTGCCGTTTCGGCGACCCCGAGACCCAGCCGATCATGCTGCGCCTGCAATCCGACCTGGTGGCGCACTGCCTGGCCGCGCTCGAGGGGCGGCTCGACCAGGAGAAAGCCGCCTGGGATACACGCGCCGCTCTCGGGGTGGTGCTCGCTGCCGGAGGCTATCCCGGCAATTACACCAAGGGCCTGCCGATCGGTGGCCTGCCCGAAACCGAGGCCACCGACCGCAAGGTGTTCCATGCCGGTACTGCGCTCAACCCCGATGGCGTGGTGGTCACCAACGGCGGGCGCGTGCTCTGCGTGACCGCGCTGGGCGGGACCGTGCGTGAGGCCCAGCAGGCGGCCTACGCGCTGGCCTCGCAGATCCACTGGGACGGCATGTTCTACCGCAAGGACATCGGTTTCCGCGCCATCCACCGCGAAACGGCTGCGCGGAACTGAGCATGGCCGTCAGCAACTGCAACGCCGTCGGCGCCCGCCCGCTGCTGGCGCTGGCGCTGCTGTTCGCCACCTGGGCCCTGCTCGGTCCACACCCTCCGCAAGTCGGCCCGGTGTTCGACCAGATGGACAAACTGTGGCACCTGCTGGCCTTCTTCGGACTCGCACTGCTCAGCGACATCGGCTGGCCACAGCGTGGCTTCGATGCCCGCAAGTATCTGCCACTGGCGCTGTACGGTGGGCTGACCGAGGGGCTGCAGCACTTCGTGCCCGGACGCGAACTGAGCAGCCTCGACCTGCTGGCCGATCTCGCCGGTATTGCCACCTACGGTCTGCTCGCCCTGCCCCTGTTGCGCCACCTAGCCATCCGCTGAGGAGCCCACCATGTTCGGTCACCGCAAGACACAGATGCCCACGCCCGACCAGGCCCTGCCCGGACACGACACCCCCATGCCGGCCACCAACCGGCACCATGTCAATGGACACCCCATCCATCCCCCCTTTCCCGTGGGGATGCGCCAGGCAATGTTCGGCATGGGCTGCTTCTGGGGTACGGAACGGCGTTTCTGGCAACTCGACGGGGTGTACAGCACAGCGGCGGGTTATGCCGGCGGCTACACGCCCAATCCTACCTACGAGGAGGTCTGCAGCGGCATGACCGGCCACAACGAGGTGGTGCTGGTGATCTGGGACCCGCAGCGCCTCACCTATCTTGACCTGCTGCGCACCTTCTGGGAATCGCACGACCCCACCCAGGGCATGCGCCAGGGCAACGACATCGGCACCCAGTACCGCTCGGGCATCTACACCTTCGATGATGAGCAGGACACCCTGGCACACGCCAGCCGCGCGGCCTACCAGCGGGCATTGCGCCTCGCCGGCAAGGGAGAGATCACTACCGAGATCCTGCCCGCGCCGACCTTCTACTATGCCGAGGACTATCACCAGCAGTACCTGGCGAAGAACCCGCAGGGCTATTGCGGGTTAGGTAGCTGAGAGATAGCCCCGCCATCGCCTGAGTGAAACCCAAGCCACAGCGAACGAAAAACCACCAAAATCAAGATAGAACAAGGCAGGACACAAACTGTAATCGACGATTGGCGTCTCTTGTTGCAATTTCTGTCTACAATTGATTTCGCCCGTCTCGTCGAGAATCTGCGCCCACCCCGAGATCGCGCCCGTCGACACCTGATGCCATCCTGCCATGACTCCCCGTTGGCCTGCAGGACGAGCCGCCAATCCACGACCGAGGATCGCACTTCAGATCGATTTTCCACTGTCCCCGGCAATTTCCTGCAAACTGCGCCACGCCGGATGATGCTCGATCAATACCAGTGCCTGCGCCAGCAACATCTTGCCCGGTTCGGTTCGGTGCCAGGTCGAAGCCCCCGATGGATGCGGCAAGGGGATGCAATCCACCTCCCGGCCAAAGCACGCAACCCGATGCTGCCAGCCGATCACTTCGCTCAGGCGGTGGCACTCGATGAACTGAACGATCGCCAGCTTGCCAACCGGGATCAACAGTTGCGGCGCGAGCAGCTCGCATTCACGCTTCAGCCAACGGCGGCACTGGCGAATTTCCTGCGGTGAGGGCACGCGATCACCGCCGCGGGACTTCTTGCCCGGGAAACAACGGCACACCGCTGCCATGTACACCCGCTCACGCACCGCCTCTTCATTCAGCCCAATACCCGAAAACCATTTGAACAAGGTCTTTCCGGCAGTCCAGGCAAAGGGCCGTTGCAGCTTCGGCTCCCTGTCGCCCGGAGCCTGGCCCAGCAGCAGCACTGGCGAGTGTATGGGCTGACCCACCACTGGCGGCGGCTGCATGTCGGGGCAGCAGCCACAGGCACGAAGCTCGGCTTGGTGATGAATCAGGGCTTGCAGGGTATTGGTCAAGATCGGACACTGATGCGGAGGAAAATAAACGAAGCCACATTAACACCCATGACGCGTACCCACCATACCCACAATCATGGAAGAAATGCGGAGGAAACCGCCCATGCACTCAGTGCAGATGACCGCCGTCGGCGACCCGAGGTGCTCGAGGTCATCGATATCTCAGAACCCCGGATCACATCACCCACCCAGATCAGGGTGCGACTGCGAGGCGCGGGGGTGAATCCCATCGACACCAAGATCCGCTCGTGCAACCTGTTCTGCGATGCCGAACCCCCGGCCGTGCTCGGCTGTGACCTCTCCGGAGAGGTGATCGAGACCGACAGCAGGGTCGATCGTTCCACAATCGATGACCGCGTCGGGTTCGGTCATGATAGGCTGGGCCACGGGCCGGGTAACTACACCTGGCACAAGATGCTGGAGCAGGCCGAGGCCGAAACACATGCCGAAATCGTCCGATTTCCACCACGCTGCCGGTGGTCCGCTAATACTGATCACCGCCTGGGAGGCACTGTTAGATCAGGCACACCAACACATCCAGCAGGGCCATTTCACGGCAAGCTGATGCTTGACCCAGCAACATGAAAGAAATCCCCTGGGCACGTCCACCGAAAGCCCTGCTTCGCAAGGTCGGCCGCGCCATCGCCGACTACGACATGATCCGCGAGGGCGACCGCATCCTGCTCGGCGTCTCCGGAGGCAAGGACTCCTTGTCTCTATTGCAGGTACTGCTGCATCTGCGCGCTCATGCACCGGTACGCTTCGAGCTCGGCGTTATCACGGTCGATCCCGAGGTAGAAGGCTTCGATCCCTCCTCACTGACCCACTACTACGACCACCTCGGCGTACCCTGGCATTACGAAGAACAGCCCATCATGGAATATGCCAAACAACACCTGCAGGGCGATTCCTTCTGCGCCTACTGTGCGCGCATGAAGCGCGGCATCATGTACAGCACCTGCCGCAAACACGGCTACAACGTGCTGGTATTGGCCCAGCATCTGGACGACCTGGCCGAGAGCTTTCTGATGTCGGCCTTCCACCAAGGACGACTCGGCACCATGAAGGCGCATTATGTGACCGATACCGGCGACATCCGCGTAATCCGTCCACTGGTGTACGTACGCGAGACCCAGACCGCAACCTTCGCCGCCGATGCAGGCCTGCCCATCATTCCCGACTCCTGCCCCGCCTGTTTTCGTGCCCCTACCCAGCGCGCGCACTTCAAGCAACTGTTGGCACGCGAGGAACACAACAACCCACAGTTGTTCACCAAGCTGCTCGCGGCCATGCGACCACTGATGACGAACCCACGACCCGGGGACCGACACTGACGGACCTGCCGAAAACGAACGGATCGCCCAGCTCGCCAACGAATTGCAGCAGCTCATCACGCGCTTCAGTCTGTCACCCGGTTACATGGCTGACCTGCCAACCAGCCGCGAATATTGGCCACCGTCTGATCGAGCACCGCCTGTCGGGCAGCCCGCCCGGCCCAGGCTGTGTGCGGTGTGAGGATCAGGTTGGGGAGGTCCGGCGCCAGCAGTGGATGATCCAGCGGCACCCGGCCCGGGCGCGCATCGTCCGCGTTGCGTTGTGCAATCAGGATCTGCATGCCGAAGGCCTCCGCCAGCCTCGCCACACCCCGCCCCAGTTCCCCGTAGCCGATGATGCCCAGCGTCATGCCACGCAACTCACGCACTGGGTGATCAAGCAGGCAGAACTGCGCATTGTGGCTCCAGTCCCCGGCCCGTACCGCTGCATGACAGGCGAACAGCCGCGTGTGGTGTGCCAACATCACCGCTATCACATACTGGGTCACACTATCGGTGGCGTGGGCACGCACATTGCTCACCACCCGGTGTTCCACCGCTGCATCCAGGTCGATGTTGTTGGTACCAGTGGCGGTCACGCACACCAGCTTCAGGTGTGGCACTGCCTCGAACACCGCCCGGTCCAGCACCGCCCTGTTGAGCACCACCACATCGGCCTGCCCGATGTGCGCCAGATGCTCGTCTGGCGCAGTAGCCGGATACTCGCGCCAATCGTCCAGCAAGCCACGCAAGATAGACAGTTCGAGATCCTGAGGATGCAACGAAGCCAGATCGAGAAAGACACCGGAAGGCATGAGGAAACCTCGGTCATTGACAAAACCCGCATTCTAACCACCGGTACGCGCGCCTGCCGATCCAAGTAGAATGCGACTTTGAGACTGACCGTATCCGCCTTCATGGAACGTATTCGAGAGATCCCCTACAACTACACATCCTTTTCCGACCGCGAGATCGTCATCCGCTATCTTGGCGAGACCAACTGGCGACTCATCGAGCAGCTGCGAGGCAGCCGGCGAACCGGACGCTCGGCGCGCATGCTGTTCGAGGTGCTGGGCGACATGTGGGTGATCGAACGCAATCCCTACCTGCAGGACGACCTGATCGACAACGTCGATCGGCGTAACGCACTGATTGATGCCCTGGGACATCGCCTGTGCCAGTTCGAGGCACGGCTGAACGACAACGCCGATGCCGCGCGCCTGCTCGAAGCCGCGCGCGAGGCAGTGGACCACTTCGCCAACTGCTTCAGCGAGCGTGCCCAACTACGTACCCGGGTGCGCCGGGCGCTGACCAGGATCACCCGGCACGACAACATCGATTTCTCGGGTCTGGCGCGGGTCTCACACGCTACTGACGCCACCGACTGGCGGGTGGAAATGCCCTTCGTGGTGATCTCGCCGGACACCGAAAAAGATGTCGCCTCCGTGGTACAGGCCTGCATCGACTGCGGCCTGAGCCTGATCCCGCGTGGCGGTGGCACTGGCTATACCGGCTCGGCGGTACCGCTGGACGCGCACTGCGCAGTGATCAATACCGAGAAGCTGGAGTTCCTTTCCGACGTGGAATACGTCGATCTGCCCGGGGTGGAAGGCAAGGTGCCCACGGTGCGTGCCGGCGCCGGCGTGGTCACCCGCCGGGTCTCCGAACTGGCCGGTCGCCACGGCCTGGCCTTCGCGGTCGATCCCACCTCACAGGACGCCTCGACCATCGGCGGCAACATCGCCATGAATGCCGGTGGCAAAAAGGCGGTGCTCTGGGGCACCACACTCGACAATCTGGCGAACTGGCGCATGGTCACCCCGCAGGGCGACTGGCTGGAGATCACCCGGCTGGAGCACAATCAGGGCAAGATCCACGAACAGGAAACCGTGCGCTTCTCACTGCAGCGCTACGCACCCGACGGTCACACCCCGCGCGGCGAGCCCGAACTGCTGGAGATGCCCGGCAGCGTCTTCCGCAAGACCGGCCTGGGCAAGGACGTCACCGACAAGTTCCTCGCCGGGCTGCCCGGCGTGCAGAAGGAAGGCTGCGACGGCCTGATCACCTCGGCGCGCTTCATCCTGCACTGCATGCCCGCACACGTGCGCACCGTCTGCCTGGAGTTCTTCGGCGACGATCTGGCCCGCGCGGTGCCGGCCATCGTCGAGATCACCGACTTTGTCGAGGCCACCGAAGGGGTACAGATCGCAGGCCTGGAGCATCTGGACGAACGCTATGTCAAGGCGGTGCGCTACAGCACCAAGGCACCGCGCCGCGAGCGGCCCAAGATGGTGCTGATCGCCGATCTCGTGAGCGACGACGAGGCCCTGCTCGGCCGCACCGCCAGCGAAGTGGTACGCCTGGCCAACGCACGCGAGGGCGAGGGCTTCATCGCCGCCAGCCCGGAAGCACGTGCCCGCTTCTGGGCCGATCGCGCGCGCACCGCAGCGATCTCGGCGCACACCAACGCCTTCAAGATCAACGAGGACGTGGTGATCCCGCTGGCACGCCTGGCCGAGTACAGCCGCGGCGTCGAGCACATCAACATCGAGGAGTCGATCGCCAACAAGCTGGAGGTCATCCTCGCCTTCCGCCGCATCCTCTGCGAAGAACGCCCCGCAGAGGACGAGGACGGCATCGTCTCGGGCAAGTTCGACCTGGCCCTCGAACTGCTCGATGCCGTCGAGCACCGCTGGCAGACCCTGCTCGAACGGCTCGATGATCCGGCCGGAGACATCGAGGTGCTCGACACGGAAGAACGGGTACGCATCCGCGAAGGCGACCGGGTGATCGACCTGCTGCTGCGCCGCGACGTGCGCGTCTCCTACCGCGCCGAACTCAAGCAGTCGCTGCGCGAGATCTTCCGCGGCAGCGACTGCGAGCCACTGCGCGAGCGCCTGCGCGCGGCGCATGCAGCAATCAAGAACGAACGCCTGTTCGTGGCCCTGCACATGCACGCCGGCGACGGCAACGTGCACACCAACATCCCGGTGCATTCCGACAACTACCGCATGCTGCACCACGCCGAGCGCATCGTCGACCGCATCATGGCGCTGGCACAATCGCTCGACGGGGTGATCTCCGGCGAACACGGCATCGGGCTCACCAAGATCCAATACCTCGAACCCGAAAAGCTCACTGCCTTCATCGAATACAAGCAGCGGGTCGATCCCGAGCAACACTTCAACCCCGGCAAGCTGATACCCGGCTCCGGGCTGGAAGGCGCCTACACGCCGTCGCTGCGCCTGGTGCAGCAAGAGGCCCTGATTCTCGAACAGAGCGAGCTGGGGGCACTCAACGATGCCATCCGGCACTGCCTGCGCTGCGGCAAATGCAAGCCGAAGTGCATGACCCACGTACCACGTGCCAACCTGCTGTATTCGCCACGCAACAAGATCCTCGGCACCGGACTGGTGATCGAGGCCTTCCTGTACGAGGAACAGACCCGGCGCGGCATCTCGGTACTACACTTCGAGGAGATGAACGACATCGCCGACCACTGCACCGTGTGCCACAAGTGCCAGCCACCCTGCCCCGTGGACATCGACTTCGGCGATGTCACTGTGCACATGCGCAAGGTGCTCGAACAGGCCGGAAAAAAGCGCTTCACCCTCGGCACCTGGGCAGCCATGCAGTTCCTCAACGCCACTCACCCCAGCACCATCAAGCTACTGCGCAAGGGCATGCTCGAATGGGGCTTCAGGGGCATCAATCTGGCGCATGCCCTGGCCAGCAAGACCGGCCTGCTGCGCCGCAACGCCACCCTGCCCGCAGCCACCACCGGGCGGCCGAAGCCGGCCAAGATCGCCATCGAACTGGTGCGCCGGCCGATCCATGTGGAACTGCCCAAGCGCAGTTACCGCGCCGAACTGGGGCTGGAAGATCCGGCTCATGTCCCGGTGATCCGCAATTCCGCACGCGCCGACGAGGATGCCGAGGCGGTGTTCTACTTCCCCGGCTGCGGCTCCGAGCGCCTGTTCTCCGATGTTGGTCTCGCCACCCTGGCCATGCTCTGGGAGGTCGGTACGCAGACCGTTCTGCCACCCGGGCACCTGTGCTGCGGCTATCCGCAAACCGCCGCAGGCCTGCACGAGAAAGGGCGGCGCATCACCACCGAGAACCGGGTGCTGTTCCACCGCGTGGCCAACACCCTCAACTACCTCGACATCCGTACCGTTCTGGTCTCTTGCGGCACCTGCATCGACCAACTCATGAAGTACGAGTTCGAAAAGATCTTCCCCGGCTGTCGCCTGCTCGACATCCACGAATACCTGATGGAGAAGGGTGTGAGCACCCCGGACGCCCCCGGTGTGCAGTATCTCTACCACGACCCCTGCCACACCCCCATGAAACAGCACGACCCGGTGAAAGTCGCGGCCAGCCTGTTGCAGACCGAGGTCCGGTTGTCCGACCGCTGCTGCGGCGAGGCCGGCACCCTGGGCACCGCGCGCCCCGACATCGCCAACCAGCTGCGCTTCCGCAAGAGCAAGGAACTGCGCACCGGTATCCGCGAACTGACCGGGCACGAACGGGCCGAGGAACAGGTCAAGCTGCTCACCAGCTGCCCCGCCTGCCAGCAGGGCCTGGCCCGTTACGCCGACGAGACCGGCCTGAAGACCGACTATATCGTCGTCGAGCTGGCACGCACCCACCTGGGCAAGGACTGGCAACAAACCTTCATTGAACAGGCAAGGGCCGGGGGCATCGAACGCATCCTGCTGTAGGGGGATCACCCTGCTTTGCATCCTCACGCGATTCCCTATAACTTTGCCCTCCGCTCGAACCCAGGAGTATCCACCCACACCATGATCTCCGCTCTCGCTGCCCTGCAGAAACTCCGCGAAGGCAATGCCCGCTTCGTCACTGGCCAGGCGCATCCCCCCGCGCCGAGCTGTGCCGACCGCCGGCAGTCACTGACCAGCGGCCAGAGGCCCTTTGCCATCATCCTCGGCTGCTCGGATTCGCGCGTGCCCGCCGAGATCGTGTTCGACCAGGGCCTGGGCGACCTGTTCGTGATCCGCGTGGCGGGCAACATTGTGGCCCCCTCGCAGGTCGGCAGCATCGAGTTCGCCGCCGAGCGTTTCGGCACGCCGCTGGTGGTGGTCCTGGGCCATTCGCAATGCGGCGCCATCTGCTCCACTATCGAGGAACTGGAACGCCCCGCGGAGAACCGCTCCCCCAACCTGCGCGCCATCGTCGATCGCGTGCGCCCCTCGGTAGAACCTCTGATGGACACCGAGCTGCGCAATGACCGCGACCGCCTGATCGACCGCGCGGTACACGCCAACATCCGCACCGCGATCAATCAGCTACAGCATGGCTCGGCCATCCTCGAACGCCTGATCGCCGAGGAGCGCCTGATGGTAGTTGGTGCTCACTATTCTCTGGAGACAGGCAAAGTCATCTTCGATACACCGGATTGACCCCCACCATCTCCAACAGTATTTTCAGATATAACGATTTATGCCATGAACGGCCTGATACCGAACTTCTCGTCGGACAGAAAATGAACGCTACACAGCCTGAACGATCTGACAGGCGATCACCCTCCCAGCCCTTCATTTCACAACGATGGCATTGCCACATCGGTTCGAAGGGTTTTTTTCGTGCAGGAAACTATTTCTCCAGGCAGACTCCGGGCATTGACATTTAAGAAATTACTTATATACTTTCAGACATCGACGAGCTGTACCGATCGAACCCGACACGCCACCGTATCGTATACAAGGAATTCGGAGTGACATCATGAAAAGAATCATCACCATCGCTGCTATCATCGCTTCCGCCCAGGCCTCTGCCTTCTGGGGCTGGGACAACAGCAACAGCGCCACCGACGGCCGCTACGACGGCAAGGGTGACTTCAACGGCAACGCCACCGGCGAGGCCGAGGCTACCTTCAGCATGACCTTCACAGGCAAAGGCAAGACCCGCGGCAATCTCAAGGGCAACGGCGACAGCAATGGCAACTGGGCCGGCTATGGCTATGATGCCCCCTACTACTATGGCTACACACCCTATGCCGCTTCCGCCCCCCCGATGGCCGCTCCGACACAACCGGTTGCCCAGTAAACACCACGACATCAATGGATGAACCGAAGTCCCGCATCTCCGGATGCGGGATTTTTTCTGGCCCGCGTCCAGTCACGAAAGACTGTACGGAACCAAACTCCCCTTGCAGCATGCCAAACACACCGGAACCGTTGCGATACCGGGGGTCTCATGCGTCCATCCCTGTTGTTTCCGGTATTCACCCTGTCCATCGCTGGCGCGCTTGCGGATACTCCACTGAACAACCGGGTCAGTCTGTCCGAACAGGCCAGCATCGAGCTGGAAAACGCCCAAATGGTCGCCACCCTCTTCGCCCAGGCCGAAGGCCTCGACACGGGGACCCCGGCTCGCAAGGTCAACCGCACCATTCGCCAGGCCGTGAACAGAGCCCGCCAACACCCGGGCATCGAAGTCAGCACATCAACTACCACACACAGCCGAAGACCACATCGTACGCTGGCAGGTGTCCCAGCAGGTTCACATCGAGAGCCACGACAACCAGACACTGAGCCAGATGATCAGCGAGCTGCAGTTCGAGAACCTGCATGTGCAATCACGAGCTACCGGCTCCCGGAAGAGAAACGCCGCCAGCACATCGACAGCATGATCGAACAGGCACTGCAACACTTCACCCACCGCGCACGGCACGTCACCACCACGCTGGGCGGAAAGGACTACCGGCTGGTACAGCTGTCAGTCAACGAGGGGCGCCCCGGGCCGACACCGATACGCATGGAAACCATGATGGCCAGCTCCGGTCTGGCCCGGTGACCATCGAGGCCGGGACCACGCGCCTGAGCGTGACGGTCCGCGGCGGGATCGAACTGCTCGAGTGATCACCGTCAGTTCGGCGCCGGCAGCCCTTCCTCGAACTGCGCCAGGCGCACCCAAGCCTCCAGCAGATGGCGTTCGGGATCACGGCTGGCCAGCAGGGTACGCGCCTCGCTCGCCAGATCGCCACGCTGCGCATCGTCGAACAGGGTGAGTGCAGCGGCCACCGCCTCCTCACTCTCACTCAGCAGGGTGGGCACCAGCGCCTCGCGATCGATCAGCGACTCGGGATGCAACAGATCGGCCACCAACGGTTGTTGCAACAGGGTGAAGTGTAACGCCCGTGCTTGCTCCTCCATCATCAGTTCCTGCACGGCCAAGGCATCTACCCCGGCATTGCCACGTATGGTCTGCACTATGGTCCCGATGAGATACTCGATCGCCTGCTTGTTGGCGCCCTGTTCGTCGGCCAGTCCACAGGCAGTCTCGTACAGGCGTTCGAGATCCTCCTTGAGCTTGAGCACCACCTCGGTCTCCTCGCGAGGCCCGAGCACTACCGCACGTGACACCGTCTGCCGCAACTCGGCAATGAAAGCCAGCAACTCCTCGTGATCCAGACGCTGCATCTCGAGCAGGGCCTCGCCATCGGTTACTGCGGGGGGATCGAACAGGGGATTGTCCAGACGCCGCCGGTAATGACGCTCGTGGCGGCCGGGCAGCTCACTGAAGGAAATTCGCATGCCACACCTCGAATGGAGAAGGCCGTGATTCTACCAGCCGGAGCGACACCGGGAATCTCTGACCACCAAATTGGCCTGGACGCGAAGACGGCAGCACGGCACGCCGGTATCCGGGCAGCCCGTATCGACCTCGATCCAGCAGAGCTTGTCGAGAACGCACCACAACAGTTCGGGTATCATCCTGGCCAACGGCCCCAGGAGTACCGGATGTCCCAGCCACCGTCTTCCCCCCCTGATACCACTGAACCGCGGATCGAGACCCGCATCGGCGATACCCCCATCACCCTGCTGGGCACGGCCCATGTCTCGCGCAAGAGCACCGAGGCGGTGCGCCACCTGATCGAGTCCGGCCGCTACGAGATCATCGCCGTGGAACTCTGCGCCAGCCGCCACCACGCACTGAGCGACCCCGAGGCGCTGGCGCACATGGACCTGATGCAGGTGTTCCGCGAGGGCAAGGCGGCGATGGTCGCGGCCAACCTGGCGATGGGTGCCTACCAGCAACGGCTGGCCGAGCAGTACGGCATCGAACCGGGCGCCGAGATGCGCGCCGCCATGGCCGGCGCCGAGGCACATGCCCTGCCCCTGGAACTGATCGACCGCGATATCGGCACCACCCTGCGGCGCACCGCCGCCAACCTGAACTGGTGGAAGCGTCTGACCCTGTTCAGTGGCCTGCTCGCCGGCCTGCTCTCGCGCGAGGAGGTGGACGAAAAGGAGATCGAACGCCTCAAGGAAGGCGACATGCTGGAGGCGGCCTTCGCCGAGTTCGCCGAGGACCGGCAGGATCTCTACGAGCCACTGATCGCCGAGCGCGACCGCTACATGGCGGCGAAACTGGCGCTGGCGACCCAATGCCATCCGGGGCGACACATCCTCGCCGTGGTCGGTGCCGGGCACCTCAAGGGCATTGCCGAACAGCTCCCGCGGCTGAGCGAGCCCGAGGCCGAGATCGCGCGCCTCGAGGCCCTGCCACCCAGGCCGCTCTGGCCCAAGGTGCTGCCCTGGGTGATCGTGGTCCTGGTGCTGTTCGGTTTCTGGCTGGGCTTCCACCGCAGCAGCGAGCTGGGATGGCAACTGGTGGGCGACTGGGTGCTGATCAACGGCGGTCTCTCGGCACTCGGCAGCCTGTTCGCCGCGGCCCATCCGCTGACCATCGTCACCGCCTTCGTCGCCGCGCCGATCACCTCGCTCAATCCCACCATCGGTGCCGGCATGGTCACCGCCGCCGCCGAGCTGATGCTGCGCAAGCCGCAGGTACGCGACTTCGCCAGCCTGCGCCACGACACCATCACGTGGCAGGGCTGGTGGCGCAACCGGGTCTCGCGCACCCTGCTGATCTTCCTGTTCAGCACCCTGGGCTCGGCCATCGGCACCTACCTGGCCGGCTTCCGTATCGTCGAACAGCTCACCGGGTGATGAGCATGGACACCCTGAGCTGGCTCATCGTCGCCGCCTTCTACGCCCCCCTGCACTACCTGGTGCCACTGCTGGTCACTGCCTTCCGCAGCCCGGATGAACAACGCACCCGCCAGCTGCAGCGCACCGCCATCGACTGCACCCTGTCGATGGGCATCGGCTTCGCGCTGGTGCTCTGGCTGGCGCGCGAGAAGCTGCAACTGGCGATGCTCATCCTGTTCCTGTCCATGCTGCTGCCCTATGTGCGCCTGTTGCTGACGTGTGCCCTGAGGCGCACGCACAACGATACTCGAACCACCGCCACTCGCTGATGGCATCCTCGTCGGCAGTCGCAACCGCCGCCTTCGCGGCCAGGACAGGAGACTGATCCCTGTTCCCACTCACCTCTTGATACCGCAGCGCATCGAACACCTGCCCCCCGCAGGTGGATACGCTGCTGATCCACGCCAACCGACACCTCGCACGCTATGCCACCTCCGGCTATCCGGTTATCGAAGACCGGCTAGAGGGGCTTCAGGAACCACTCACCAGCATCGCCGCACGACCAGAAACAATCCGCACGACTGGATTCCCATCGTACCCATCGCCTGGCGAGAGCACGACACGAACCAGAAGCAATAAAAAAACCGCCCTTCCGAAGAAGGGCGGCTGTATCGTCGTCCTGAGACTTGTTGCCGACAGTTCCCCACCATCGGACTTTCTGATACAAGTGAAAATCTATCACCACGGACGGAATGGAGTCAACCGTGACATATCATCTCGGCATCGACCTTGGA
Source organism: Gammaproteobacteria bacterium (assembly GCA_024510845.1). GTDB lineage: Bacteria > Pseudomonadota > Gammaproteobacteria > Chromatiales > Chromatiaceae > MONJU. Next base: position 1,939 of record JANEMA010000029.1, on the reverse strand, counting down.
ACCGCCTCGATTGCCATCACGCAAATCACCCCCTCCTCTTCGGCACAACCCCCATCACGATTCGACGCCTCGGTGCTGATCTTCAGCGAACCGGTCGAACCGACGAAGCAGGGCGGCGTGGGCGCGCCGAAAAAGGCCGCACGGCGGGAAAAGCGTGCAATGCGCCGACTGATCGCGCGGCGTGGGCACGACATGCGTTGGATACGCCGCCTGTATGCACCGATGGGAATTGAGGAGAGCGATTTGGCGGACAATGTCGTGTTTCGTTCGAATGCCGTGTGCAATATTCACGAGCTGAGGGCCAAGGCCGCACGCGAGCCGGTGACGGTTCCGGCGCTGATCCGTGTGCTGGGCAAGATGAAAAAGCGGCGCGGCTACAAGGGACGCTTTCGGGAAACGAACAGGCCCGGCGAGGTGCAGGCCGGCATCCAGACCGTGAAAACGGAGATGCACAAACACGGCTGCAAAACACTGGGCGAATACCTGCTCTGGCGACATCGACGCGACCTGACGTTGAAGCTGAAGGAGGCCGAGCCGAAGCTCTATGTACATCGGCGGATGGTCGAGGACGAGTTCGAGCAGATCTGGCGCAAGCAGTCGGGACATCACGAGCAACTGCAAGGTAAGCACGACAGCAAACCATGGAAACAGTGGTTCCACGATTATGTGTTCTATCAACGTCCCCTGCGCTCACCGGCGCCGATGGTGGGCCATTGCGAGCTTGATCACACCCTGCCACGGGCGCCAAGGGCGCAGCCGCTGTTCCAGCGGTTCCGCATCCGCAAGACTCTGGCCGACCTCGCCTGGCCGAACGGCACACCGCTCCCGGAAGCGGCAAAAGCAATGATCGACGCGATGCTGTCCGATCCGAAACACCTGAACGCGGATGGCATCCTGACCTTCGAGAAGATCTACGGTGCGCTGCACGAGAAGGGACTGCTGCCCGAAGAAGGGCTGGCTCTGAACCTGCACACCACGAACAAGCGGGGTCTCAAAGGCGACACCACGCGCAAGGCGCTGGACAAAATGGGCCTGCTGGCGGAATGGGATGAACTGGATGAACCCGCGCAACTTCAGATCATCAACCTGCTGGCCGACATGGGATCGCCAGAGGTGTTCGAGGATCCGAATTGGGAGAAAAACCTGCGAACACCCTCCGGCAACCAGCGGAAGCTGCGACCGGAAACTGTCGCCTTCATCAAGCGCATGGAGGAAAGCCCGCGCTTTGGTCGCCTGGCGGCGATGGGCATGGATGCCGGCCGCGCCGAATATTCGCTGAAGACGCTGCGCCGACTGCTGGAGCTGATGGCGCAGGGGATGAACGAACACGAGGCGAAGGATGCCGGCTGGCCCGGGTGGGACAAGGCCGGCGATTCGGCAACGCACCATTTCCTGGCACCCCATCCGGCCACCGGCAATGTGAGCGTGGATTGCGCGCTGGCGAATCTCCGACGCGAGATCAACCGGCTCATCGAACGCCACGGTCCGCCGGATTCGATCATCGTGGAGATGACCCGCGACATGCGGCTGGGCTACAGGAAACGCAACGAGATCGCCAAGCACATCGCGCACAATGAAGAACAGCGCAGTCAGGCGGCCAAGGCACTGGAAGACGTTGGCTATTCGGTGACCAGACAAAACATTCTCCGCTACCAGCTGTGGGAGGAACAGGACAAGCGCTGGTGTCCATTCTGTACCGAGGCCATCAACCTGGAAGCCGCAATGGATGGCAACCAGACCAATGTGGAACACATCATTCCCTTCCGGCTCTCGCGTGTGGGGCGACAGCGTTCCAAGCTGGTGCTGGCGCACCGGAAGTGCAACGACGAGAAGGGGATGCGAACCCCCTGGCAGGCCTGGGGCGGCAATGAGGAACGCTGGGCGGTGATTGAGGAGCGGGCGAAAGCCTTCGAGAAAAAGAAATCGTGTGGCAAGGCGC
>JANEMA010000028.1 GCA_024510845.1 Gammaproteobacteria bacterium | reverse complement strand
CCTCGCCACCATCGCAAAAAAGCATATTGACATTTAAGTAAATGCTTATATACTGTTTCACATCGACAGCAGCACCGTCGAATCAAAACCTCACCAAATCTATGTTCAGGAGAACAGGACCATGAAAAAGATCATCGCTATCGCTGCCATCATCGCTTCCGCTCAAGCAGCTGCCTTCTGGGATTCCAACAACGGTTCCACCAATGGCGCCTACAACGGCAACGGCGATTTCGTCGGCAACGGCAATGCCGAGGGCGAAGCCACCTTCTCCATGACCTTCAAGGGCCGAGGCAAGACCGCTGGCGACTTCAAGGGCAATGGCGACACCAACGGCAACTGGGCCGGCAACGGTTACGACCAGCCCTACTACGCCCCCTACGGCTACGGCGCTACGGCTGCCCCGGTGGCTCCCGCCGCCCCACAGGCTCCGGCCGCTCCCGCTGCCAAGTAATTCGGCTTCGACCTGAATTCGCAGCAACCAGGGCCCCGCCTCCGTGCGGGGCCTTTTGCCGTCAGGACCCTGCTCCCGCTACACTGCGCCGATGCCCGGGCTGATCCACAAGTTCATCGGTTTTGCCGGCACCGGCGCCATCGCCACCGGTATCCAGTACCTCATCCTGATCGGCCTGCGCGAACAGGGCAACCTGTCACCGGTCCTTGCTTCAGCCATCGGCTACGGGCTGGCGGCAATCACCAACTACCTGATGAAATACCACTGGGTGTTCGCCAGCAACCAGCAGCATCGCCACGCGGCACCGAAATACGCCCTGGTCTCGCTCTCGGGACTGGTGCTGAACACCGCTTCGATGCATCTGGGCACCAACATCCTCGGACTGTACTATCTTCTCTCCCAGGTGATCACCACCAGTCTGGTGCTGGTGTGGAATTTCACCGCCAACCACATCTGGACCTTTCGCACCACCGGCCAACGCTGAGGAAGTCTCCCATGCAACTGTCGCGCGCCCGCAAGCTGATCGAACAGCAGATGGTCTTCACCAGTGGCTACAACCGTAACGCGGTACGACTGATCCTCGGCGAAGTAGCCCGCGTACACGGCACCGAGGCCGTGGCACAGCTGTTCCGGGAATTTGATATGGAAAGCCATTTCGAGCTCGACCCCGCCGCTGACTACAGCCGGATCGGCCGCTGAGACCAGCCCTTGCTACCGACAAGCCGAATCAAGACCAGCAATTCACCTGATACCGGCATTGGAAACTTTTTCACACGTGAAACAAAGTAATTCCTAGAATCGGGTGACCCTTTAATCTTCCGCTTTAGCTCGTTGTACAAGGCCACAACAAGGCCATGAGCCCAGTCCCGAGGAGACCCGATCAATGAATACAGCCCTGCTCTTTGCACTCGCCAGCGCAGCGGTCGCCATCGCCTACGGGGTGGTGTCGGTCAAATGGATCCTGTCGCGACAGGAAGGCAACGACCAAATGCGCGAGATCGCCCAGGCCATCCAGGAAGGCGCCGGTGCCTACCTCAACCGCCAGTACACCACCATCGGCATCGTCGGCATGGTGCTCGCCATCGTACTGTTCGCCACCTTGGGCGCACCCACCGCCATCGGATTCGTAATCGGTGCAGCCCTCTCGGGCGCAGCCGGATATATCGGCATGAATATCTCGGTACGTGCCAACTCACGCACCGCCGAGGCCGCCAACCAGGGGCTCAATGCCGCCTTGCAGGTCGCGTTTCGCGGCGGCGCCATCACCGGCCTGCTGGTGGTCGGACTCGGGCTGCTGGGTGTGGCCGGCTACTATGCCATTCTCCTGACCACCGGCATCGATGATCCCCTGCACCCGCTGGTCGGTCTGGCCTTCGGTGGCTCGCTGATCTCCATCTTCGCTCGTCTCGGTGGCGGCATCTTCACCAAGGGTGCCGACGTGGGCGCAGACATCGTGGGCAAGGTCGAGGCCGGCATCCCCGAGGACGACCCGCGCAACCCGGCAGTAATCGCCGACAACGTGGGCGATAATGTCGGTGACTGTGCCGGCATGGCCGCCGACCTGTTCGAGACCTATGCGGTGACCGTGGTCGCCACCATGCTGCTCGGGGGGCTGCTCATCGGTACCGACAACGCTGTGCTCTACCCACTGGTGCTCGGCGGCGTGTCCATCATCGCCTCGGTGACCGGCACCTTCTTCGTCAAGGCAAAGGAAGGCGATACCAAGATCATGACAGCCCTCTACAAGGGCCTGATCGTCTCCGGGGTGATCGCCGCCATCGGCTTTTTCTTCGTCACCCGTTCCATGATGGGTGACATCGAAGGCGTCTCGGCGATGAATCTCTACTACGCAACGCTGATCGGCCTGGCACTGACCGCCGCCATGGTGGTGATCACCGAATACTACACGGCCACCGAGTTCAACCCGGTGCGCCACATCGCCGAAGCATCGACCACCGGCGACGGCACCAACGTGATCGCCGGCCTGGGTGTGTCCATGAAATCCACTGCCCTGCCAGTACTGGCGGTGTGCGCATCCATCTGGGGTGCCTACGAACTGGGAGGTCTGTACGGTATCGCCATCGCCGCCACAGCCATGCTGTCGATGACCGGCATCATCGTGGCCCTGGATGCCTACGGCCCGATCACCGACAATGCAGGTGGCATCGCCGAGATGGCCGAGCTGGACGAGAAGATCCGCAACATCACCGATCCTCTCGACGCGGTGGGCAACACCACCAAGGCGGTGACCAAGGGCTATGCCATCGGCTCTGCCGGCCTCGCCGCCCTGGTGCTGTTCGCCGATTACACCCACACGCTCGAGACCGCGGGCATGGAGCTGCGCTTCGACCTGTCCGATCACATGGTGATCATCGGCTTGTTCATCGGTGGCTTGGTGCCCTATCTGTTCGGCGCCATGGCCATGGAGGCGGTGGGCCGTGCCGCCGGCGGTATCGTCAACGAGGTACGTCACCAGTTCCGCGAAATGCCCGGCATCATGGACCGCAGCCAGAAGCCGGACTACTCGCGTGCGGTGGACATGCTCACCAAGGCGGCCATCAAGGAAATGATGATCCCCTCGCTGCTGCCCATCGCGGTGCCGGTGGCGGTCGGCCTGCTGCTCGGCCCCAAGGCGCTGGGAGGCCTGCTGATCGGCACCATCGTTACCGGGCTGTTCGTGGCCATCTCCATGACCACCGGCGGCGGTGCCTGGGACAACGCCAAGAAATACATCGAAGACGGCCATTTCGGCGGTAAGGGATCGGACGCCCACAAGGCAGCAGTCACCGGCGATACAGTAGGCGACCCTTACAAGGATACCGCCGGTCCTGCGATCAACCCGCTGATCAAGATCATCAACATCGTGGCACTGCTGATCGTTCCCCTGCTCTGAATCGGTGACCATCCGACACGACCCCGCCCCCGTGGCGGGGTTTTTCATGTCACCGGGGTTATACTGTCGCCCTTCATCAACACTCTTTCGGCAAGAGGCCCCTCATGAACCTCGATCGCGTGCAACCCGGCGACAACGTTCCCAGCGAGATCAATGTCATCATCGAGATTCCGGCACACCGGGACCCGGTCAAGTACGAACTGGACAAGGACACTGGTGCCATGTTCGTGGACCGCTTCCTCGGCACCGCCATGTTCTACCCCTGCAACTACGGCTACGTGCCGCACACCCTGTCACAGGACGGCGACCCAGTGGACGTGATGGTGGTCGCCCCCCTGCCGATTCAGAGCGGCGCGGTGATCTGCTGCCGACCCATCGGCATGTTGCGCATGGAGGACGATGGCGGCATCGACGCCAAGATTCTTGCCGTCCCCTTGGACAAGCTCACCCCGCTGTATCGCAATGTGCACTCCTACCGCGACATGCCGGAAGAAACACTCGACCGCCTGGCGCACTTCTTCGCCCATTACAAGGACCTGGAAAAGGGAAAGTGGGTAAAGATCAACGGCTGGGTGGACGTCGAGGAGGCCAAGCAGGAGATCCTCGACAGTATCGAGCGTTACTGCAGCACACCAGACCGACCGGCCTTCTGAGCATGAAGTTCTGCATCCTGTCCGACAGCCACGACCATATTCCGCTGCTCGACGCCGCGGTATCCGATGCACGGGCCGCGGGTGCCGAGGCGGTGCTGCACGCCGGCGATCTGGTCGCCCCCAGCACACTGCGCTGCCTCGAGAAACACAAACTGCCGGTGCATGTGATCCACGGCAACAACACCGGCGATCTGCACGCACTCACCCGGCTGGCGCACAAACCCGGCAGTGTGGTGCACTATCACGGCATGGATGCCGGCATCGAACTGGGTGGGCGCAGCATCTTCATCGTCCACTATCCGCACTACGCCTACGCCATGGCTGCTACCGGCGATTGGGACCTGGTATGCTGTGGCCACAGCCACAAGGTCGAGATTCGCGACATCATCAACTGTCAGGGCGGTGTCACCTGGGTCATCAACCCCGGCACCATCGGCGGAGTGGGCACCGCGCCTGCCACCTGGGTACTGGGTGATCTGGACACCATGACCTTCGAGGTCCGCGAGGTCCCCAAGAATCTCGAGTACCGCGACTGCGTCACCGCCAGCGCATGAGCAACGAACTGACCCATTTCAACATCCGCGGCCAGGCCCACATGGTGGATGTGGGTGACAAAGCCGAAACCCACCGGGTGGCCATCGCCTCAGGGCTGATACGCATGCAGCCGGCAACCCTGCGCCTGATTCTCGAAGGCCGGCACAAGAAGGGCGACGTGCTCGGCATCGCGCGCATTGCCGGCATCATGGCCGCAAAGAAGACTGCCGAGCTGATCCCCCTGTGCCACCCCCTGCCACTCACCCACCTGAGCATCGATTTCACCCCCGACGAGGCCGCATCGCTGATCCATACCGAAGCGCTCGCCGAAACCCGCGGCCAGACGGGTGTCGAGATGGAAGCCCTGTGCGCAGTGCAGACCGCCCTGCTCACCATCTACGACATGTGCAAGGCCGTCGATCGCGGCATGCAGATCGACCAAGTGCGACTGGAGCACAAATCCGGCGGCAAATCGGGAGAATGGAATCGGGTATGAACCCCTGTTATCGCCAGACCCACTTTCTGACCAGTGCCGCCAGGCTGACCCAGGCACCAACCGACGAGGGCCTCGAAATCGCCTTCGCCGGCCGTTCCAACGCCGGCAAGTCCAGTGCCATCAATGCGCTGTGCGACCATCGCGGCCTGGCACGCACCAGCCGTACCCCGGGGCGCACCCGGTTACTCAATTTCTTCGAGACACTGCCCGAACGGCGCTTGGTGGACCTCCCCGGCTATGGCTATGCCAAGGTTGCGCAGGACCTCAAGCGCGACTGGCAGGGCACGCTGACCGACTATCTGGAAAGACGCACCTGCCTACGCGGCCTGATGCTGGTGATGGACGCCCGCCACCCGCTCAAGCCCCACGACACGCAGATGCTGGCCTGGGCCGACAACATCCGACTTCCGGTACATATCCTGCTCACCAAGTGCGACAAACTCAACCGGAAACAATCCAATGCCGCCCTGGCACGGGTGCGCGAGACCCTGCGCGAGTTCGGCGCCGACTTCAGCGCACAGACCTTCTCCTCGCTCAAGCACTGGGGCATCGACGAGGCCCATGACCGGATGGACGACTGGTTGGCCATGCCCCGTCGCTGACCAAGTGCCGGGGCCTGCACACATCAGCAACAGGTATCACTTCGATTCTGTGCCAAAGCGGGCAGTTCGATGCCCTGCCCCAAGGCGATGCGCTCGAACTGGCGACGCAGGGGCACAATGCGGTCAGCCAGGCCCAGGCCCAGATTGCGTGCCAGATACAGGGCAGGATTGCGATTGGAGAACAGGTGCTTGAAGGCATCCATCGTCATCTGCACGGCCAGGTTGTGGCCCTTGCGTGCCCGCTCGTAGCGGCGCAACACACCCAAGGCTCCGAGCGGCTCTCCGCGCGAACGCGCATCGCCCAGCACATCGAGCAGGACACCGGCATCCAGCAGGCCGAGGTTCACCCCCTGCCCTGCCAGTGGATGGATAACGTGTGCGGCATCACCAAGCAGAGCGATTCCGGGGTGTACATAACGGGTTGCACGCTGCAGGCGCAGTGGAAAGGCCACACGCTGTGGATCGACCAGCACCAGATCGCCGCAGCAGTGCTCCGAAGCCAGGGTGAGACGTCGTGCAAAGTCTTCCGGTGGCACTTCGACCAGTGTGGTCGCCTCCACCGGGGTGGTGGACCACACGATAGAGAACAGGTCATCGCGCAACGGCAGCAACGCCAGCGGGCCCTCGGGCAGAAAGCGCTGCCAGGCGGTGGCCCGGTGGCCCGTGGCAAGGCGCACCGTGGCCACTACCGCGTGTTGATCGTAGTCACGTGCGATCAAACCGATGCCGGTCAGCTCGCGCAGCCTCGAGCGCGCCCCGTCGGCGCCGACCAGCAGTTGCGCGCGCAGCACCCGGCCGTCGTCCAGACGTAGTGCCGACCCGTCCTCTTCCAGCGCCGCGACTCCCTGCCCGATCACCACCCCGATCTCCGACCGTTGCCCGATGCCGCGCCACAAGGCGGCGACGATCTCGCGATTCTCGACGACATGCCCCAGATTCGGCTCACCGATATCGGCGGCATCGAAGGCAACCTCGCCGAAGCCACGCGCATCCCAGACCCGCATGCATTCATAGGCACAGACCCGCATGTCCGCCCAAGTCCCCAGGTTGCGGAGTATCGTCTCTGAGGCACGAGTAAGCGCGGAAACACGCAGATCATGACTGTCTGCCGGCCAATGGAATACGGGTTTGGTACGCTCGATCAGGACCACACGAAAGCCGGCTCGCGCTGCCCCCAGGGCCAGCGCCGCGCCCACCATGCTGCCACCGACAATCGCAATATCGAAAGACTCGCTCATCGCGGAAGAAGCCCCCGGGCCAGGCGGGGCAACCGGCCATGCAGGCCCATGGCGGTGCGCGCCAGCACATGACGCGCTGGCGTGAACAGGTCCAGCGCCAACATGCCGAGATTGCGCGCCAGGCGCAGCGGCGGCAACGGATTGGTAAACAGATGCACCAAACCGTCGGTGGCCTCCGCCACCTTGCGCTGCTCATCCTGCCGCCAGGCCTCATAACCGACCAGCACAGTATCGCCACCGATGTCCTCACCGCGCCCCCGCGCCCCGAGCACCAGCTCGGCGAGCGCAGCCACATCGCGCAGGCCCAGATTGAAACCCTGACCGGCAATCGGATGCAGAGTGTGCGCGGCGTTGCCGATCAACACCACCCGCCCGCATACTGCCTCACGCACGCGCAGCAGTTTCAGCGGGTAGGCATTACGCCGGCCGACGTGCAGGAAGCGGCCCAAGCGATGGCCGAAATGTTTCTGGAACGCGGCAAGAAAGGCTGCATCATCCAGCGCCAACACCGAGTCCACCTTCGTGTCGAGCACCGTCCAGACCACCGCGCAACGCCCACCGGTCATCGGCAGCAGTGCGATGGGTCCCTCCTCGGTGAAGCGCTCGAAGGCGACGTTGCGATGAGGCCGCTCCGGAGTGACATTGGTGATCACGGCCGACTGGCCATAGCCGCGTTTCACCACCGGCAAGCCCAGGGCCTCGCGCACGAAGGAGCGCCCACCGTCGGCAGCCACCAGCAGAGCCGCCTCGAGTTCACTGCGCCTGCCATCCTGTTCGACAGTGATGCACGCGCGATCAGCCTCAATGCGCATCGCGACCACCTGCGCCGGGGCGATCCACTCCACGCACTCAGTCGCGCGCAAGGCGCCAAGCAACACACGACCGAGCTCGCGTGCGGTGGCGACATACCCCAGTGCAGACACGCACTCTTCCTTCGCCAAGAGATGGGTGAAACCGAAACGTCCGCGCTCGGAGACATGGATTTCGCAGATCGGCTCGGCCGAATCTGCCATCTCGGCCCACACATCCATAGCCTCGAAGATGCGGCAGGATCCTTGCGCCAGGGCAATGGCACGGTCGTCGTAGGCAGGCTGGCCAGGATCTCCCGGCGGGTGCGCATCGATCAGGCCGATACGCAACCCCCGGCCGGCGAGCGCGATGGCCAGGCTGGCGCCGACCAGACCGCCGCCGACGATGAGCAGATCATGGGCCGGGGCGCCATTCATGCCATCAGCGCCTCGATCTCGTCGATGGTCTTGGGCACGTCGCGACTGAGCACATCCGGTCCGTCACGCGTCACCAGCACGTCATCTTCAATACGGATGCCGATACCCCGCCATTTACTGGCCACGCCCTTCATACCCCTCGGGATATACAAGCCTGGCTCCACGGTGAGCACCATGCCCGACTCGAGCACCCGCCAGTGGCCATCCACCTTGTAGTTACCCACATCGTGCACATCGAGCCCCAGCCAGTGACTGGTGCGGTGCATATAGAACTTGCGGTAGCTCTCCTTCTCGAGGTTCTGAGCCAGCGAATCCTTGAGCAGGCCCAGACGGATCAGCCCGAGGGTGAGTACACGCACCGCGGCACGGTGGGGATCATCCCAGTGATTGCCAGGGCGCACCTTGTCGATGGCCGCGAGCTGAGCATCGAGTACCAGCTGGTAGAGCTGACGCTGGGGCTCGCTGAAGCGGCCGTTGACCGGGAAGGTGCGAGTGATGTCCGAGGCGTAGCATTCCAGCTCGCAGCCCGCATCGATGAGCACCAGCTCACCGTCGTTCAGCAGGTCGGTGTTCTCCACATAGTGCAGGATACAAGCGTTGTCACCACCACCGACGATACTGGGATAGGCCAGTTCGGTAGCACCATGCTGCGCACACTGGCAGGCAAACTCGGCGGCCAGGCGGTACTCGGGCAGGCCGGGGCAACAGCGCTTCATGAGCTGCCGGTGCGCAGCCGCCGAGATCCTTGCCGCGCGGCGCATCACCGCGATCTCGCTACGGCTCTTGTACAACCGCATGTCGTGCAGGTAGTGATCCAGATCGATGAGCTCGGCCGACGCCCCTACCCCGGCACGCGAGCGCTCGCGCAATTGCTTGAGCCAGCCGAAGACACGCTGATCGAAGTTACTGTTGGCGCCCATGGCGTAGTATACCCGCCCGCGGCCTTCGAGCAGGCCAGGGAGGATGTCGTCCAGATCGTCGATGGGAAAGGCATCGTCGGCGCCATGGTCGGCCACCGCGCCCTCGAGTCCAGCACGCCGTCCGTCCCATTGTTCACGCTGGGGATCACGTTCACGACAAAACAGCAGGTACTCACCCTGCGGGCGGCCCGGCATCAGCACAGCCACCGCCTCGGGCTCGGGAAAACCGGTCAGGTAGTAGAAGTCGCTGTCCGGACGGAAGGGGTAGTGCACGTCCCGGTTGCGCACCTGCTCGTGATGGGTGGGCAGGACAGCGATGGCATCCTTTCCGATCATGCGCATCAACCGGCGCCGGCGGTGGACAAACTCAGTGGATTTCATGCGACACATCGGCAACCGGCCCACGGTGATGCATGTCCGCGTACAGCGTCATCACCGCCACGCGGATGTATTCCTCGAGTTCGGCCAGCGCCTGCTGTTCTTCCTCATCGAGCACACCCTCTGGCACCGCCAGGCGGCCGATCTCGTACATGTCATGCAGAGCTTCGCGCCCCTCGTCGCTCAGGTGCTCATGGCTGGCCTGCTCACCGGCCAGACCGAAGCCGTAGAGAAATCCCTGTACCCAGTCGCGGAGGCCCTCGGTCGCCTCGTAGCCCTCGGTCGCCACCACATCGCCGGGCAACCACAGGTCCAGCGCGAAACCGGTATCGGTCAGCTGTGCCACGGTAGACTGGTAGAGACGATCGAGCAGGGCGCGCGCTTCCGTGGCCAGCGCGTCACCTTCGGCGAAATCGGCATACAGTGCCTCGGCCCAATGGCATTCCGGTTTGCTCACGTCACCGGCGAGCAGGCCGGCGGCGATACCTTGCGCCTCGCTGGGTGAAAGGCTCAGACCCACACCACGCATGGCATCGAAAGTGGCCAGGTAATCGGGAAGTTCAATGGCTGACACACTGCGACCCTGTTGCTTGCATCGGGGAGACGAATGTTAGCATGGGAGCAGTGCGAACCCCGATCGATGTCGAGTCCCGTATCGATGGCTCCCCGTTCAGTCCCGCGTGGGTTCTTCAGGCCTTTCCCACGTTATCCGGATGCTACTGTGTAGGGCAGGTCCAGGAAGGTCAGTCGCGGACCGTCCGCGGCACCCAGGTACACCTCGCCGGTCTCGGCGGCAGCGATCTCGATCACCGCCAGGGCCTCGTGACCGCCGTCTGGCGAAGGAGCGGACGAGACGATGCGCCCGGTACCTTGGTCCGAACTGCTGTGTGGCGAGTACAAGGCCTTTCCCGGCACTGGCTGCTGCGCGCTGTCGATACGCACCCGGTACATGCGGCGCTTGAGTCTGCCCAGGTAGTGCATGCGCGCGACGATCTCCTGACCGGTGTAGCAACCCTTGGTGAAGCTCACGCCTTCGATCACGTGCAGATTGGTCATCTGAGGAACGAAGCACTCTACCGTGGCCTCGCACACCGCAGGGATACCGGCGCGGATATCGAGCAGTGCCCAGGCGATCGACGAGACCGGTCGGGTTGTGGCGGCAGCCTCTTCCCACAGGGACTGCATGACACCGGACTCGCCCAGCACCTGGAAGCGCGGCCGGTCGCCGGGGATGCGGATCACGGTGTAACCATCGAGCATGTGTACGCCGTTGTCCTCGTTTGGTGGATCGATGGGCAGCAAATCCGGGACACAGTCACCGGACAGCTCGATACGAACCAAGCGGTCGCTGACGTCCTCGATCTTTACTTTCGCGCGCAACACAAACATGTGCAGTCGCTTCCGGATGGCCGCGATACGCTCGGCTGGCAGCATCAACAGCAGTGCATCATTACGTTCGAGGATACGGAAGCTGGCCAGCATGCGCCCCTTGGGGCCGCAATAGGCACTGAGCTGGCTGTGGGTGGCATCGACCCTGTTGATGTCGTTGGTGAATTGGCCCTGCAGGAAGTCGCGCGCGTCTTCTCCGCTCACCTGGATCAGGCCGATGTGCGAGAGATCGGTCAGGGCACAATCGGGTAGGGGGCCGTCGTCGAGCTTTTGTTGGTTCAGGAATTCCTGCCAGTCCAGCATGGATGTTCTCCGCAAATCCTCGGGGTGGACAGGTATCATAGCCAACTTCCGAGTCGAGTTTTCGCAGTCTCCCGAGGGAATTCCACGTGTCCGTATCCATCTGCACCGGCAGTCTGGTGCTCTACAAGATCCACCCGGCCAGGGTCAGCGCGGTGGGCGAGAAGATCGAGATCGAACTGGCCGGCGGCAAGTCGCGCAAGGTGCGTCCCAAGGACATCAGCCTGCTGCACCCGGGACCTCTGCATTCGCTCGCTGCCCTGGAGGCCCCCGAGGCCAATGTCGAGGAGACCTGGGAGTTGTTGCAGGGCGAGCAGCCGGCCTTCGGGGAACTGGCCGAGCTGGTGTTCGGCGAGTTCACCCCGGCCAGCGCCTGGGCGACCTGGGAGTTGTTGCAGGGCGGCCTGTATTTCACCGGTGCCCCCGGAGCCGTGAAGGTCAACCCCCCCGAGCAGGTCGCCGCGCTGCGCGCCGAACGTGAACGCAAGCAGCGCGAGGCCGAGAAATGGGAAGGCTTTCTCGCCCGCGTGGAACAGGCGACGCTCGAGGAGGAGGACCGCAAGCGCCTGGCCGAGGTGGAACGCGTTGCCCTGGGCGATGCCGCGAAGAGCCGCATCCTGGACCATTTCAAGGTGGAGGCCACACCCGGAGCGGCACACCGATTCCTGTTGCGCTGTGGCTACTGGGCGGCCGATTACAATCCGTGGCCGCGGCGCGCCGGGGCAGTGCTCGAATCGCCGGAGATCGGCGTGCCGGCCCTGCCCGAGGAAGACCGGCTCGACCTGACTCACCTTGAGGCCTGGGCGATCGACGATGTCGGCAACCAGGACCCGGACGACGCCATCAGCCTGGACGGCGACTACCTGTGGGTACATGTAGCCGATGTGGCTGCCCTGGTGCGTCCCGATGGACATCTCGATCAGGCGGCGCGCGAGCGCGCAAGCAATCTCTACCTGCCCGAGCGTACCGTTACCATGTTGCCGCAGGCGCTCACCGAGCAGCTGGGCCTGGGATTGCAGGCGATCTCCCCGGCACTGTCGATCGGCTTGCACCTGGTCGATGGCGAGCCGCGTGACATTCGTGTCGAACGCACCTGGGTGAGGGTCTCGCGCACCAGCTACGAGGCGGCCAACGAGTGGCTGCACGAGCCGTTGTTCGCGCGCCTGGCGGAGCTCACTGCCGCCTATCGCGCGCGACGGCTGGCACGCAATGCCGCGCGCATCGACCTGCCCGAGGCCACGGTGCGCGTAATCGACGGCGACGTGGTGATCCGCCCGCTGCCCAAGATGCCGGCGCGTGACCTGGTGACCGACGCCATGCTGATGGCCGGCGAGGCGGTGGCCCGCTTTGCCGAGGCCAATGATTTGCCTATCCCCTACGCCATGCAGCCCGAGCCCGAGGAGATCCGCCGGCCGCAGACCCTGGCCGAGATGTACGCCTACCGGCGGTTGTTCAAGCCGAGCAACACGGTACTGCACCCCGAGCCGCACTTCGGCCTGGGGCTGGAACGTTATGCCCGTGCCACCAGCCCGCTGCGCCGCTATGCCGATCTGCTGGTGCACCAGCAGTTGCGCGCCTTCGTCTCCGGTGGCGAGCCCATGTCGCGCGAGACCCTGGCCAATCGCATTGCCGGTATCGATGTGGCTGGCGCGCGCATTCGCCGCGCCGAGCGCCAGTCAAACCTTCACTGGAAGCTGATCTATCTGGAACGTCATCCCGACTGGGAAGGCGAGGCAGTGGTCGCCGCACTCGAGGAGCGCAAGGCAGTACTTATCATCCCCGGACTGGCGATGGAGATTCGCATGCGTCCACACGATCGTTTCGCTCTCGATCAGACGGTGCGCCTGCGCCTGCGCGATCTCGATCTCACCACCCAGGATGTCTGGTTCCGGGTGGTCTGAATCCATTACCGATATTCGCGGTGGGGACACCATTCCCACTTGCAGGAGTGCCGTCCTCGGGCTGAACCCAATAAACGGGAAAGACATACCGCGCTGTACCCGTTGAAGGTTCGCTCTGTCGATGCCGGCTTGACCACCAAGTCCGAAAACTGGCCTACTGGAGTCCGAATCACGTTTCGAGAGACATCATGTCCGGACCATTTCGTACCTGGCTGATGCCGGTTCTCCTCGCCCCTGTCCTGGTGCAGGCTGCGACCGAGACCGGCAATGACCCGGAGACCGGTCTGCGCTTCTGGCAATGGTCGGAGGGTGGGGTCTCGGTCCGTCTGGTACAGCGCCTGCCCGATCAGATCCGGGGGTTTTTCCTGGCGCGTGGGTTCCACGCCACCGAGGCCGATCACATTGCCCGGGCCTGCGTGTTCCAGACAATATTCCGCGACGATGACAACCACCCGGTGGACTTCGATCTGCACGATTGGCGGGTGCTGCACCAGGGGGCCCCCTCGGGGTTGCGCGTACGTGAGGACTGGGACAGGCGCTGGCCAGCGGATATGGTGCCCAGGGCGGCGCGCATTGCCCTGCGCTGGTCGCTGTTGCCGACCCGTCAGCACTTCGAGCCCGGTGACTACAACTGGGGAATGAGCGTCTATGGGTTGGCGCCAGGCAGCCATTTCGACCTGCACCTGATGATGCACATCGGCGGGCAGCAGGTGGAGGCGCTGTTGCCCGATATCGAATGCCCCCGCGACGGAGACCAACCATGAAAACGATTTCCCGCTTGTTTGTGCTGCTGTTGCTGACCGGGATTGTGCTGGCGCAAGAGCCCGGGCGCGGTCTGACCCCGATGGAGGGGCGGCCCGAGGCTCCGGATTTCACCTTGCTGGACCTGGATGGCGAGACCCACCATCTGGCCGACTATCGCGGCAAGGTCGTCATCGTCAACTTCTGGGCTACCTGGTGCCCGCCCTGCCGTGCCGAGATGCCGTCCATGCAGCGTGCCTGGGAAAAACTCCGGAACCAGGGTGTGGTAATGCTCGGTATCGATGTGGGAGAGGACGAGGAGACAGTGTTCCAGTTCCTGGCCGATTACCCGGTGGAGTTCCCCCTGCTGCTGGACCGGGATTCGCGCGTGGTCGATGCCTGGGGCGTGCGCGGCCTGCCCACCACCTTCGTGGTCGATCCCGAGGGGCGACTGGTTTATCGCGCGGTGGGTGGCCGCGAATGGGACAGTCCCGATCTGCTGGAAGCGATACGCGATCTATATCGGTAATTGCCCGAAACCGCGGCCCGTATGCCTACCCGGTTGTTCGATGAGGTGCTATCTTCCCAGCATCAGTCAGCACTGATCCACCATCCGGGACAGGCCCATGACCCCGATACTTCGTGACAATTTCGGCCGTACCATCAACTACCTGCGCCTGTCGGTCACCGACCGCTGCGACCTGCGCTGCCAGTACTGCATGCCCAAGGGATTCAAGGACTTTGCCGAGCCCGGTGGCTGGTTGAGCTTCGAGGAACTGACACGCCTGGTGGCGGTGTTCGCCCGCCTGGGCCTGCGTCACCTGCGGCTGACCGGCGGCGAACCGCTGGTGCGCCGTGACCTGCCAGTGCTGGTGCGCATGCTCGCCGGGGTCCCGGGCCTGGAGGATATTTCGCTCTCCAGCAACTGCATGCGCATGGAGAAACTGGCCGGGCCGCTGGCTGAAGCCGGGGTGAAGCGGCTCAACGTGAGTCTGGACTCGCTGCGACCAGAACGTTTTCGTGAGATCACCGGCGGCGGCCAGCTGGACAAGGTGTTGCGCGGCATCGAGGCGGCACGCAAAGCTGGCATATGGCCGATCAAGATCAACACCGTGGCCATGAAAGGCTCAAATGATGACGAGTTCGATGACCTGATCGCCTATTGTGTCGAGCACGACTATACCCTGCGCTTCATTGAAACCATGCCGGTGGGTGACACCGGGCGTCGAGCCCTGGGCAGTTACCTGAACCTGCAACAGGTGCGTCAGGATCTGGTCGAGCGGCACGACTTGGTGCCAGCCTCGATGGTGGGCGCCGGGCCCGCCCGCTATTACCGGGTGCCAGGCAGCGAGACACACATTGGCTTCATCACGCCCATCTCCCAGCATTTCTGTGCCACCTGCAACCGGGTGCGTCTGTCATGTGAGGGCGACCTGTTTTCCTGTCTGGGCAACGAGCACTGTTACGGTCTGCGCGAACCTCTGCGCACCGGCTGCAGTGACGAGGAACTGGCCGGGCATGTGCTGGCCGCGATCAATCTCAAACCCGAGCGCCATGAGTTCAACGAGCACCAGGAAAAGGTAGTCCGTTTCATGTCCATGACCGGAGGGTGAGCCGAAGTTCACGAGGAGAATTCACGGCAAGGATGCTGCTTCTGCCGTCAGGTGGTCCCTTTTTCGAGCCGGCGCTTCGCTTGATCCGGCACATTATCCTGAATGCACAAACCCGATATACTTCGCGCCCTGAATATCTGCCTGCAGGAGACTTAGGCATGTCCGACAGCGATATCACCGATTCCGGCGAGATTTCCCCCAATACCCCGGCGAGCGAGTTCGCGGCCTGGTGCGAGGCCGAGTTCGAACGCCGTTGCAATTTGGGTGACGACTTCGACGAGGGGCACTATCGCAAGGCCATGCAGCTGGTCATCGATCGTCTGCAACGACTGAAAAACGAGGGACGGGCATGATCATCACGCGCATCAAGGGCAGCAATATCCTCAAGTACCGACGCCTCGATCTGACCCTGCCGGAGAGCGGCATGATCGCCATCAGCGGGCAGAACGAGTCGGGCAAGAGCAGTATCGGCGAGGCGGTCTGTTTTGTCCTGTTCGGGCGCACCTTCTCGATTACTCCTGATGAACTGGACAAAGTGGTGCGCTGGGGTGAAAACCACTGCGTGGTCACCCTCGACTTCAACGTCGATGGAACGGCCTGGGAACTCTCGCGCATGCTCGATCGGGATGGCAACCACGGTGCCAGTCTGACACGGGTGGGTGACAAGGAGCCCGTCGCGCGAGGCGTGAAGATGGTCAACGAGCGGTTGGTGGAGTTGATTGGCTTCGAATACGAGCAGTTCGTCGAATCCTTCTACTTGGCACAGCGTGAGATCACTACCCCACATCCGCACAGCCAGGCGGTCAAGATCATGGCCGGCATCGCTCCGCTGGAGCAGGTGCGCGAGGAGATCGCTGGCGAAATCTCCGAGCGTCGAGAGTTGCTCGGTGAGGTGCAGGCCGAAATCGACACTGTGCGCAACGATCTGGATGGGCTGGGCGTCGAACCGGGGCGGCTCGATCGACTCGAACGCGAGCGTGCAACCCGGCACGATCAGGCCAACCAGATCGAGGAGCTGAGAGAGGAGATCGGCCAGCGCATGGATACCTATGTGGAGCACATACGCACGATCTATCAGGCACAATCGGCGCGTTCACATGCGGTCTTCCTGCGTTTCGTCTTCTTTCTGCTGGCGCTGACCGCCCTGGCTCTGTGGTGGCTGCTCGGCGATGGGGTGGACATGCCGCTGGCCAGTCAGGTGCGTGATCTGCTCGATCAGTATGTGCCGCAATACGCTGAGGTACCGCTCCCGTGGTGGTTGTGGGGTACTGCAAGCCTGGGCAGCTTGTTCCTGTTGAGCTGGCTGCGTGTTGCCACCAAGGGTAGGCGGATACGCCGCCTGCGTGCGGAGGCTGGTCAACTGGCTGGGAGTCTGCGGCGCGCACGTGACATGAAGATCGAGGCGCAGGTCTCCGATGTGGTGAATGACGCACCCGCCGCATCCAGCGAGGCGGCCAAGGCAGCAACAGTACCCGGACCGGTACCCGAACGGCTCGATGTGATGGTGTTCGAGTCGCTGGTCGGGCGTATTGCCAATGGTGATGTCACGGTACGTCAGGTACGTGCCTATATCGAGCCCGAACTGGCCTGGCTGGAATGGGTGCGTGAGCGGCTGTGTGCAGAGACTGCAACGCTCGAGGGTGCTATCGAGGAGGAGCAGACGCGCCTGCACGAGGCAGCCAACTTGAAACAGGTGATCGAGAGCCTGCGTGAGCGGCGTGCGGAGATCGATGCGCACATCGGCCTGCGGGAGACCGTCATCGATCTGCTGAAAGGCGCGATCGGCGCCCTGTCCAACCAGTTCAACAGGGACATCAAGGATCTGGTGGCACGATTTCTGCCACGCTTTACCGACGGACGCTACGAGCACCTGCAGATCGATCGGGATCTCAGCGTGCGGGTATTCTCCGCCGAGAAACGCGATTTCATGGATCTCGAGGAAGTCTCCAGCGGCACTCAGCGTCAGATCGTGCTGGCATTGCGCCTGGCTCTGTCGCAGAAGCTGCTGGCGCGCAAGGTGCGCGGTCGCCAGTTCGCCTCCCTCGACGAGCCTTTTGCCTTCTTCGACGAAGAACGCACCCGGTGTGTACTGGCCGCCCTGGCCGAGCTGGGCGAAGACATCAGTCAAGTATGGATCGTGGCACAGAGCTTCCCCGAGAACACAGGGGTGCACTTCGATCTGCACATCGAATGCCATCGCGAGCAAAGCGATCTGATATTGGGTATCGAATAGCCCCGTCCAGCGGAGAGTCACCTGTCGTGACGAGCGGTTGCCACCATGCCTCTCCAGGTGACATTCCCGGCGAAGCTGCATACCATTCCCGGTCTGTCGTAATCACTGCTCCAGCCCGTATGAAGACCAGCGCCGAAATCCGTTCCGCCTTTCTCGACTACTTCGCAGAGAAGAACCACCAGATCGTCGACTCCAGCCCCCTGGTGCCGGCCAACGATCCGACCCTGCTGTTCACCAACGCCGGCATGGTGCAATTCAAGGACGTGTTCCTTGGCAGGGACAAGCGCCCTTATGCCCGTGCGGCCACCGCTCAGCGTTGCGTACGCGCCGGCGGCAAGCACAACGACCTGGAGAATGTCGGCTACACCGCGCGGCACCATACCTTCTTCGAGATGCTGGGCAACTTCAGCTTCGGCGACTACTTCAAGCACGAGGCCATCGGTTTCGTCTGGGAGTTCCTGACCGAACGACTGGGCCTGCCGCCCGAGCGGCTGTGGGTGACGGTCTACGAAGAGGACGATCAGGCAGCCGAGATCTGGCTGAACGGGATCGGCATCGATCCGGCACGTTTCACCCGTATCGGTGACAAGCCGGGAGGCAAGCGTTTCGAGAGCGACAACTTCTGGAGCATGGGGGATACCGGCCCCTGTGGTCCCTGCTCTGAGATCTTCTACGATCACGGCCCCGAGGTCTGGGGCGGTCCCCCGGGAACGGCAGAGGAAAATGGCGACCGCTACATCGAGATCTGGAATCTGGTGTTCATGCAGTACAACCGCGATGCCGAAGGCAACATGACGCCCCTGCCCAAACCATCGGTAGACACCGGCATGGGGCTGGAGCGGCTGGCTGCGGTGTTGCAGGGAGTGCATTCGAACTACGAGATCGACCTGTTTCGTGGGCTGATCCGAGCAGCCGCCCGGGCCACCGGCATCGATGACCTGGAATCCAAGTCGCTGCGTGTGATCGCCGATCACATCCGTTCCTGCGCCTTTCTGATGGTCGATGGTGTGTTGCCGGGCAACGAAGGCCGGGGCTATGTGTTGCGCCGCATCATCCGTCGCGCCATTCGTCACGGTTACCAGCTCGGCCAGCACCAGCCCTTCTTTCATACCCTGATCGATGTCCTGGATGAGCAGATGGGCGATGCCTATCCCGAATTGCGGCACTCGAAGGAACACGTCAAGCGGGTGTTGAAGGTCGAGGAGGAACGTTTTGCCGAGACCATCGAGCATGGAATGCGCATTCTCGAGGATGCCATCAATGGACTGGACAGCAAAGTGATCCCCGGCAAGCTGCTGTTCAAGCTGTACGACACCTATGGTTTTCCACTGGATCTCACCGCTGACATCGCACGTGAGCACGGGCTGGAAGTGGACGAGGCCGGCTTCGAGAGCGAGATGGCAGCGCAGCGCGAGCGGGCGCGTGCCGCCAGCCATTTCACCGCCGATCAGCAGGCTACCATCACGCTCGACGGGGTGACCGATTTTACCGGCCATGAACGCCTGGATGATCAATCCACGGTGGTGGCCCTGTTCCGCGACAGCGATGCCGCAGACTGCCTCGGCCCCGGCGATCAGGGCATGGTGGTACTCGATCAGACCCCCTTCTATGCCGAGTCGGGAGGCCAGGTGGGTGATGCCGGCAAGCTGATTGCCGAGGGTGTACATTTCGAGGTCGAGGATACACGCAAGCAGGGCGGGACGGTATTCGGACACCTGGGCCGCGTGACCGAGGGTGAACTGCGCATCGGCAACCGGGTACGCGCTCAGGTGGACGAGGCACGCCGTCATGCCATCACGCTCAACCACTCCGCCACACATTTGCTGCATGCGGCGTTACGTCAGATCCTTGGCGAACATGTGCGACAAAAGGGTTCACTGGTCGAGGCTGTGCGCCTGCGTTTCGATTTCTCGCACTTCGAGCCGGTCTCGCGCGAGCAGTTGCAGGCCATCGAGCGCCTGGTCAACGGACAGATACGCGCCAATCACCTGGTGGAGACGCGCATCATGTCACTGGACGATGCCAAGACTGTCGGTGCCATGGCCTTGTTTGGCGAAAGGTACGACGAACAGGTACGAGTGCTGCGCATGGGTGATTTCTCCATCGAACTATGCGGTGGTACCCATGTCAGGGCCACTGGTGATATCGGCCTGTTCCGCATCACCACCGAGTCGGGTGTCGCCTCGGGGGTGCGACGGATCGAGGCGCTCACCGGTGCGACGGCCATCGGGGCCATGCAGCGCAGCGACGACCGTCTGGTCGAGATCGCCGCGCTGTTCAATGCCGGGCGTGACGATGTGGTGGACAAGGCCGCGCGCCTGGTCGAGCAGGAGCGCCGGCTGGAGAAGGTATTGGTGCAACTCGATTCCAGGCTGGCCGCTGCGGCGGGTGCCAACCTGACCAGCCAGGCCGAGGAGGTCTCCGGCATCCAGGTGCTGGCCGCCAGGGTGGAAGGCGTGGAACCCAAGGCGTTGCGTGATCTGCTCGACCAACTCAAGCAGAAACTGGGTAGCGGAGTGATTCTGCTGGCGGTGGAGAACGGTGGCAAGGTCAATCTGATCGCCGGAGCCACCGAGGATCTGACCGACCGTTTCAAGGCTGGCGACCTGGTGCGTGAGGCCGCGGCGAAGGTAGGCGGCAAAGGTGGAGGCCGACCCGACATGGCCCAGGCTGGCGGCAATGACCCGGCTGGCATCCCGCAGGCTTTGGCGCTGGTCGCCGATTGGGTGCGCAAGCGCGCCTGAGACCCTGTTGCTTTTCATTCACCACGGAGCACTCGGTGCGTGACGATGGCAAGAGGTGAAGCGTGGAACTTCCTGCTGACGGAGCATTCTGTGGTGCTGACTTCCACACTAACTCGGCAATGAATCAAGATGGCACTGATAGTCCAGAAGTATGGCGGCACCTCGGTCGGTACGGTGGAGCGTATCCAGAAGGTCGCTCGCCGGATCAAGAAATGTCGCGACGCCGGTGACGACGTGGTGGTGGTGGTCTCGGCCATGTCCGGCGAGACCAATCGCCTCATTGCACTGGCCAGCGAGATTACCGACCATCCCGATCCACGCGAACTCGATGTCCTGGTGACCACCGGTGAGCAGGTCACCATTGCCCTGTTGTCGATGGCGCTGCAAACGATCGGCTGCGATGCCTGTTCCTACACCGGTGCCCAGGTGCGCATTCTCACCGACAGCGCGCACGGCAAGGCGCGTATCAGCGACATCGACGACGTGCGTGTGCATACCGACCTCAATACCGGCCGCGTAGTGGTGGTGGCCGGCTTCCAGGGAGTGGATGAGTACGGCAACATCACCACCCTGGGGCGGGGTGGCTCGGACACTACCGCCGTGGCCATGGCGGCGGCGCTGAACGCCGACGAGTGCCAGATCTTCACCGATGTCGATGGCGTCTATACCACTGATCCGCGCGTGGAACCGCGTGCGCGCAAGCTCGACCGCATCACCTTCGAGGAGATGTTGGAAATGGCAAGTCTCGGTTCCAAGGTGTTGCAGATCCGTTCGGTGGAGTTCGCCGGCAAGTACAACGTGCCTCTACGCGTTCTCTCCAGTTTCGAGGAAGAGGGCAAAGGTACCCTGATCACATTCGAGGAGGAAGGGGTGGAAGCGGCAAGGATTTCAAGTATTGCATTCAACAGTGACGAGGCCAAGCTGACCATCCGGGGCGTGCCCGACCAGCCAGGTGTGGCTTACGAGATTCTCGGTCCGATAGGTGATGCCAACATCGAGGTCGACATGATCGTGCAGAACATCGCCAACGATGGCACCACCGACTTCACCTTTACCGTCAACCGTGGCGAGTTTGCCAAGGCCAGGGCCGTCCTCGAACAGACCGCCAGCAAGCTGGGTGCACGCAAGGTCATCGGCGACGACAAGATCGTCAAGGTCTCGCTGGTCGGTGTCGGCATGCGTTCGCACGCCGGTATTGCCAGCAAGATGTTCGAAATCTTGTCCAGGGAAGGCATCAATATCCAGATGATCTCCACTTCCGAAATCAAGATTTCGGTCATGATGGACGAAAAATACCTGGAACTCGCTGTGCGTTCCCTGCACGAAGCCTTTGGGCTGGATCGGGAAGGAGAATAATCAATTTCTTTCCTGCAGGCGCTCCTGATCTTCTGCTGTGAAATGGTGTTTTGGTAAAATATCGGCAACCCGAACAACGACAGATGACCGGGTTGGCTGGCAAATTCAGAACACTGGCCAAGACAGGTTGCTTCAGGCATGCAGGCAAGACCCTGATAATGAGCGACAAGGTTTCTGTGACCCCTTCTGGGGTCGATCAGGGGGAACGGGGGCTGATCCGGGTCAAGGCTCCCCGTAACGTCTCGGTGCATTGTGAGGAGATCTACGAGCGAACCAAGAACAGGCAACAGGCCATGTTCGAATTGAAATTTCTCTGCGACTGGCCCCAAGGGGTCAGAATATGCGAAAATTCACCGTCGCTGTTGGTGGGATGTCAGGTTTTTCCCTCAGAAGAAATTCTGTTCTCGCGGGGAATGGCGAAATGGCTTCGCAGAGCATGTCCCCTGCCAAAAGTTCGCAAGGGGACTGACAAAGCAGCACAGATCCGGAGAGTTGGCCGAGTGGCTGAAGGCGCTCCCCTGCTAAGGGAGTATGGGGTTAACAGCTCCATCGAGGGTTCGAATCCCTCACTCTCCGCCATCTAGCACCAAAGCATTGGAAACATTGGAATATTCCTACAGACGTTTGCGTGGCACCTGACGCTACAAGGAATTGCCCACGGTCGATTCAATCATCGATAGAAGACTGTGAAGAGGTGCCAGAACCTTCCATCGTGGGACCTGCTGATTCCAGATCCGTGTTCCAACACCCCTTTTTCCTGCCGTTACGGCAAACTGATCCAGCAAAACCTGCAGACCTCGGACTTGTCGGTTGCGAAACCGGTGGTATTACAACTTGGCAGGCTGTTGAAATTCGCCGGCTGAAGTGGGAAATACCGACAAGACAGGAAGAAGGACAAGCGACACGACGTGAGGCCCGGATATTCAGCAAGATTCCCTGTTCAGCGCGGTCAGCCCGGAATCGCGGGGGCCGAAGGGCCCTTCGTTGCGCCCGATTCGCACCATGGTCGATGCGGCATTGAGCGAACTCGATGCAGACTTCAATGCCATCTACTCCGACTGTGACCGTGACTCCATCCCGCCGGAGAAGCTCCTGCGCGCCCAATTGCTGATGGCGTGTTCCACACCCTTCGCAGCGAACGCCAGTGGATGGAACAGATCGACTACAACCTGCTGTTCCGCGGGTTCGTTGGTTTCTCGATCGATGACAGGGTATGGGATTACTCGACCTTCACCAGGAATCGCGATCGCTTGTTGGAAGGAGATATTGCGCGGCGCTTCTTTGCCCAAGTGCTCGATCAGGCCGAGCGGGCTGGCCTGTTGTCCAGGGAACACTTCAGCGTGGATGGCACCCTGATCGAGGCGCAGGCCTCGCTCAAGAGCCACCAACCGAAAGATGAAGACGGGCCGCCTGGAGGTGGAGGCCGTAATCCCGATATCGACTTTCACGGGGAGAATCGCCGTCGGGATACGCACGAATCCAAGACTGACGAGGATGCCCTCTGTTCAGAAAGAGCCAGATCACGCAGGCAACGGGCACCGCCGGGCGCGGACAAAAACTACGACACCAAGGGCTGTATGGATGTACTGCGTTGCGCCAACGTGACACCGCATGTCGTGCAGAACACGAGCAATCGTTCACGTGACAGAAATGTGCTGTGCTGGACAGGGAAGTGATGAGGCCCGGACTTTCTTGGAAGACACATTGACCAGCTGCCTCGGGAAAAGACGGCCACCTACCCCGGGGCACTCGTACCGGCAGGCGGCCCTTGCCCGCCAGGAGGCCCGTCCTCAGACCGAACAGGAACCTGTCCCGACCTTGAAATCGCTGCCTTGTGTCCCCACGTTGGCGCGCGACCCTTCCACATCCATGTATCAAGAGGAACACAGATGACTGCCGCCGCACAAAAGGAAACACGCGAGTTCCAGGCCGAGGTCAGCCAGGTGCTCAACCTGGTGATCCGCTCGCTCTATTCCAACAAGGATATCTTCCTGCGCGAACTGATATCGAATGCCTCGGATGCCGCTGAAAAACTGCGTTTCGAGGCACTGGGAAACGACAAACTCTACGAAGACGATCCCAATCTGCGTATTCGCATCGAGGTGGACCGCGAGGCACGCACGCTCACCATCGACGACAACGGCATTGGCATGAGCCGTGACGAAGTGATGGAGAATATCGGTAGTATCGCCAGCTCGGGGACGCGCAAGTTCCTCGAACAACTCTCAGGCGACCAGGCGAAGGACAGTGCGCTGATCGGCCAGTTCGGTGTGGGTTTCTACTCGGCCTTCATCGTCGCCGACCGCGTGACCCTGGAGACCCGCCGGGCCGTTCTGCCTGCCGACCAGGGCGTGCGCTGGGAGTCCACCGGGGAAGGTAGCTATACGTTGGAGTCCATCGACAAACCGGCTCGCGGAACCCGCATCATCCTGCATCTGCGTGATGAGGATGCCGAGTTTGCCGATCCTTGGCGACTGCGCGGCATCGTCGCAAAGTTCTCCGACCATGTCATCCTCCCCATCGAGATGCGCAAGGAGTCGGCCGGCGAAGAGGACAACAAGGACAAGGCACCCGACTGGGAGCAGGTCAACAAGGGAACGGCCTTGTGGTTGCGCAACAAATCCGAGGTCAGCGGGGAAGAATATCAGGATTTCTACAAGTACCTCACCCACGACTTCGAGGAGCCGCTGTCCTGGACTCACAACCAGGTGGAGGGCAAGCAGGAGTACACCACTCTGCTCTATCTCCCCAAGCACGCACCCTTCGATCTGTGGGACCGCGAGCAGAAGCACGGGGTCAAACTGTATGTGCGCAGGGTCTTCATCATGGACGAGGCCGACAAGCTGATACCCCACTACCTGCGCTTCGTGAAGGGTGTGGTGGACTCTGCCGACCTGCCGCTGAACGTCTCGCGTGAGCTGCTGCAGAGCGACCGTCGCATCGACAGCATCCGTGCGGCAAACACCAAGCGTATCCTCAACCTGCTGGAGAAAATGGCGAAGGACGAACCGGAGAAGTATGCCACCTTCTGGAAGGAGTTTGGCAAGGTGATAAAGGAAGGTCCTGCCGAGGATTCCGCCAACCGTGAAAAAATCGCCTCGCTGCTGCGCTTTTACTCGACGAAGACCAATAGCGATGAGCCGACCGTCTCGCTGGACGCTTATCTCGAAAGCATGCCCGAGAAGCAGGAGAAGATCTACTATCTCACGGCCGATACCCTGGCCGCGGCACGCAACAGTCCGCATCTCGAGGTGTTCAAGAAAAAGGATATCGACGTATTGCTGCTGGTCGATAGGGTAGACGAATGGCTGGTCTCCCACCTCACCGAGTACAAGGGCAAGTCCCTGCAGTCAGTGGTAAAGGGAGAACTCGATCTCGGCGAGATGGAGGAGCAGGGAGACAAGGAGAAGGCCGAGAAAGCCGCCGAGGAACACAAGGACTTCATCGAACGTATCGAGAAGGTTCTGGGCGATACGGTCAAGGACGTGCGCGCCTCGACCCGGCTCACTGAGTCACCCGCCTGCCTGGTGGTAGACCAATACGAGATGAGCCCGAATCTGGCTCGGGTGCTCAAGCAGCTTGGCCAGGATGCCCCCATGCCCAAGCCGATCCTCGAGCTAAATCTCGAACATCTTCTGATCGAGCGGCTGGAAAAGGAGGTCGACGAAGAGAAATTCGCCGATCTCACCCGCCTGATCTTCGACCAGGCCATGCTTGCCGAAGGTGGACAGCTCGACGATCCCGCCAGTTTCGTGCACCGACTCAACCGGTTGATCCTCGACATGCAGGGATAAGATATCGGCCTGGAAGCTGACCTGCAAAGACTGTGGTGCACCCCGTGCCCCATGTGTCGCAGGTCAGATTTCCTGGCAAGTTGCGCAGATACCGCCTGTAGCTGAACATACTGGTGCCAGGCCGACGATCCCATGCTCCGCTTGCTGGCGATCTGGCCGATTTCATGGCACACCGATTCTTCGAGCGGCTTGCGACGCAGCAACCTCGAAGTTTTGACTGGAATTCGCCCTGGACCTTGTGCCGAAGTATCCGATGAA
>JANEMA010000027.1 GCA_024510845.1 Gammaproteobacteria bacterium | reverse complement strand
CCCGATCCGCAAACTCCTCCCTCAGCCGGCGCGCGGCCTCGACCAGGTTGTGCAGTGCCGGGTCGACTTCGGTCCAGCCGCGGGTCTTGAGACCGCAGTCGGGGTTCACCCAGAGGCGCTCGGTGGGGATGCGCTGTGTGGCCAGGCGCATCAGCTCGACGATCTGTTCCACGCCGGGGATGTTGGGCGAGTGGATGTCGTACACGCCGGGGCCGATCTCGTTGGGGTACTCGAAGTCCACGAAGGCGTCGAGCAGCTCCATCTGCGAGCGCGAGGTCTCGATGGTGATGACATCGGCGTCCATCTCGGCGATCGAGGCGATGATGTCGTTGAACTCCGAGTAGCACATGTGGGTATGGGTCTGGGTCTCGTCGCGTACCCCCGAGGCGGTGAGGCGGAAGGCGCGCACCGCCCAGTCGAGATAGGTCTGCCAGTCGCGCCGGCGCAGCGGCAGGCCCTCGCGCAGGGCGGCCTCGTCGATCTGGATGGCGCGAATGCCGGCAGTTTCCAGGTCCAGTACCTCGTCGCGCAGTGCCAGTGCGATCTGGGCGCAGGTGTCGGCGCGTGGCTGGTCGTCGCGCACGAAGGACCAGTTGAGGATAGTCACGGGGCCGGTGAGCATGCCCTTCATGGGCTTGTCGGTGAGCGACTGGGCATAGCTGATCCAGTCCACCGTCATGGGCGCGGGGCGTGACACGTCGCCGAAGATGATCGGCGGCTTGACGCAACGCGAACCATAGGACTGCACCCAGCCGAAGCGGGTGAAGGCGAAGCCTTCGAGCAGTTCGCCGAAGTACTCGACCATGTCGTTGCGCTCGGGCTCGCCGTGCACGTACATGTCCAGGCCGTACTCGTCCTGCTTGCGCACGCACAGGGCGATCTCCTCGCGCATGCGCGCGACGTAATCGGCTTCGGGCAGGGTGCCGGCCTTGTAGTCGCGCCGCGCCTTGCGGATCTCCGGCGTCTGCGGGAAGGAACCGATGGTGGTGGTCGGGAACAGCGGCAGTTCGAGCCTCGCGCGCTGCAATGGCCGCCGTTCGGCATAGGGGCTGCGGCGCGAAAGCATGGCATCGTCGATCGTGGCCAGGCGTTCGGCCACTTCGGGCCGGTGGATGCGCTCGGAGGTGCGCCGGGCAGTCTGCGCGGCGCGTGCGGCTGCCAGCCGGGAGGCCACGCTGTCGGGGCCTTCTGCGATGGCGCACGCCAGCACGCCCAGTTCGCCCAGCTTCTGCTCGGCAAAGCTCAGCCAGGTACGCAGCTCGGCATCGAGCTGGTCTTCCGATGCCAGGTCCACCGGCACGTGCAGCAGCGAACAGGAAGGCCCGACCCACAGGCGGTCGGCACCGATGCGCGCGGCCGTGCTTTCCAGGGTTTCCAGGGCGGCGTCGAGGTCGGTGCGCCAGATGTTGCGTCCGTCGATCAGGCCCAGGGACAGCGTCTTGTAGGGGGGCAGGCGGTCGAGCACGGCCTCGAGCTGCGAGGGGGCGCGCACCAGGTCCACGTGGATGCCGGCGGTGGGCAGCGACAGGGCCAGGCCGAGGTTGTCCTCCAGGCCGCCGAAGTAGGTGGTGAGCAGCAGCTTCACCGGCGCGGCCTGCAGGCGGTTGTAGGCGGCCTCGCAGGCCTGTTGCCAGGCCACGGGCAGGTCGAGTGCCAGCGCGGGTTCATCGATCTGCACCCACTCGGCGTCGAGCTCGGCGAGCTGACCGAGGATCTCGTCATACACGGCCAGCAGGTCGTCGAGCAGTTCGAGGCGGTCGAAGGTTTCGCCCTTGACCTTGGCCAGCCACAGCCAGGTGAGCGGACCGATCAAGACCGGCTTGAAGGGGATGCCCTGGGCCTTTGCCTCGGCCACCTCGTCGAACAGCTTGCGCGAGGACAGTGCAAAGCGCTGGCCCTTCACCACCTCGGGGACCAGATAGTGGTAATTGGTGTCGAACCACTTGGTCATCTCGCAGGCGGCCGCGGGCTCACCGCTCGGTGCGCGCCCGCGGGCCATGCGGAAGTAGAGGTCGAGATCGATCTCCTTCCCGTCCCGGCCGAAACGCTCTGGCACCACGCCGAACATCGCCGAGTGATCCAGCACCTGGTCGTAGAAGGAAAAGTCGCCGACAGGGATCAGCGCGATGCCGGCTTCCTGCTGGCGTCGCCAGTGCGCGGCGCGCAGTTCGCGTCCCGTGGCCTCGAGGGCCTCGCGATCGGTCTCGCCGCGCCAGTATTGCTCGAGTGCGAACTTGAGTTCGCGGTGGGCGCCGATGCGCGGAAAGCCGAGATTGTGTGCCAGCATGTTGTCGTCCCCTGATGTGGTTGTTCTGATCACAGGCGGCGAGTATGCTGCCCGTCGAGTATTTATTCAAATTCATTATTCTCAAGCAATTGATGAGATGTATTCATGTTTCTGGAGCTTCGTCACCTGCGTACCCTGCAGGCCCTGTCCGAGACCGGCAGTCTCGCGGCCGCGGCGCGCAGGCTGCACCTGACCCAGTCGGCGCTGTCACACCAGTTGCGCGCGCTGGAGCGTTACTTCGAGGTGCCGATGGTGCGCAAGGGGACCCGGCCGCTGGCGCTGACGCCCGCCGGTGAGCGTCTGCTGGCACTGGCGTGCTCCGTGCTGCCCGAGGTCGAGCGGGCCGAGCGTGAGCTGGGCGACCCCGAACAGTCGGCCGCGGCGCGCCTGTACCTGACACTGGAATGCCACGCCTGCTACGACTGGCTGCTGCCGTTGCTGGCGCGTTTCCGCGAGAACTGGTCGGTGGTGGATATCGATATCCGGCAGGCACGTTTCGAGGCGCTGCCCGATCTGCTGTCCGGCGAGGTGGACCTGGTCGTCACCTCGGATCGCTCGCGCCATCGTTCGCTGCACTTCGCCCCGCTTTTCGTCTACGAGGCGCGCGCGGTGCTCGCGGAGTCGCATCCGCTGGCGCGCTTGTCACGCATCCAGCCGCACCACCTGGCCGGGGAGACGCTCATCACCTACCCGGTGCCGGCCGCGCGGCTGGATGTGTTCACCCGTTTTCTCGACCCGGCCGGGGTGGTGCCGGCGTCGGTACGCCAGAGCGAATTGACCGCGGTGATCCTGCAACTGGTCGCCAGCCGGCGTGGCGTGGCGGTGTTGCCGGACTGGGTGCTGGCCTCCTCGGTGTGTCCGCCGGGCCTGGTGTCGCGACCGCTGGGGCGGCGTGGGCTGCACGGCAGGATGTACGCTGCGCTGCGCGCAGCCGATGCCGAGCTGCCCTGGGTGCGTGATTTCGTGGCGCTGGCCAGCCGCTGAACGCTGCCGGATAATCGATCTTTTCGGGGCCTGCTGCATGCCAGCCAACATCCATCCGGTCGAGGAGAACTACGGCATCCGCTACTGGGGCGAGGGTTTCTTCGGTATCAATGCCGAAGGACATGTCACGGTCTGCCCGCGTCTGCGCGATGGCGAAGAGCTGGATCTGCATCGTATCGCCCACGAGGTGCGTGCCGCCGGCCTGAGATGGCCGGTGCTGCTGCGTTTCAACGATCTGCTGCGCACCCGGGTGCGCCAGTTGTGCGATGCCTTTGCCGAGGCCGCGGAGGCGCTGGGTTACGGGGGCGGCTATCGTGCCATCTATCCCATCAAGGTCAATCAGCAGCGCAGTGTGGTCGAACAGATCGCAGGCAGTGGCCGGGACGTGGGACTGGAGGCCGGCAGCAAGCCCGAGCTGATGGCCGTGCTGGCGGCGGCGGCGCCGGGCAGTCCCATCGTGTGCAATGGTTACAAGGATCGCGAGTACATTCGCCTGGCGCTGATTGGCCAGCGCCTGGGCCACCCGGTGTACATCGTGATCGAGAAGCCCTCCGAGGTGGACCTGGTGATCGAGGCTGCGCGCGACCTGGGCATCCGGCCGTTGCTGGGCGTGCGGGTGCGCCTGACCGCAGTGGCGGCGGGCAAGTGGCAGAACTCGGGCGGGGCGCGTTCCAAGTTCGGCCTGTCGGCGGCGCAGACGGTGGCCCTGGTCGAGCGCCTGCGCGAGGCCGGGATGCTCGATGGCCTGGTATTGCTGCATTCGCATATCGGTTCGCAGGTCCCGGACATTGCCGATATCGGCCGCGGTATCGGCGAGGTGGCACGCTTCTATGCAGAATTGCACCGGGCGGGGGTGCCGATCGGGATCGTCGATGTCGGCGGTGGCCTGGGCGTGGACTACGAGGGGACGGCGAGCCAGCATTTCTGCTCCATGAACTACAGCGTGCGCGCCTATGCGCGCGAGGTGCTCGAGGTGATCCAGCAGCGCTGCCATGAGCACGGGATGCCGGAGCCGATGATCTTTTCCGAATCGGGGCGCGCGCTCACCGCGCATCATGCCGTACTGGTCACCGAGGTGACCGAGCGTGAGCTGCCCTCGGTGCCACCGGATGGCGCGGCGCGAGACGATGCCGCCCCCGTGGTGTGCGAGCTGGCGAGCCTGCATGCGCGGGCCGGGCAGGGGCAGCCGCTGCTCGTCTGGCAGGCCGCGCGACACCTGTTTGACCAGGCCCGGCAACAGTTCGAGCAAGGCGATCTGAGCCTGGTGCAGCGTGCCCATGCCGAGCAATGGCTGTATGCATTGGCCGAGGTGGTACGCAGCCGCCTGCGGCCGGGTTCGCGTCGTCACCGCGAGCTGTTCGATGAGCTCAACGAGATGCTGGCCGAACGGGTGTTCTGCAATTTCTCGCTGTTCCAGTCGCTGCCCGATGTCTGGGCCATCGAGCAGATCTTTCCGGTGACGCCCTTGCAGCGTCTGGACGAGGCCCCGCAACGGGCCGCACTGGTGCACGATCTCACCTGCGACTCCGACGGCTGCATCGAACAGTATGTCGACCAGGATGGCGTGGAGACCACACTGAAACTGCATGCCGACAATGGCGAGCCCTACCTGCTGGGGATCTTCCTGGTCGGTGCCTATCAGGAGATCCTGGGTGATATGCACAACCTGTTCGGTGATACCGACGCGGTGAATGTCGAGTTGGATGAGCAGGGAGGCTATCGGCTGGCCGAGCCCGAGCGTGGTGACAGCGTGGACGAATTACTGTGCCATGTGCATTTCGAACCGCAGCAGATGCTCGAGTGCTACCGCCACAAGCTGCACGAGGGTGGGGGGGATGCACGTGTGGCCGATAGTCATTTCCGTGAACTCGAGGCCGGCCTGCATGGGACCACCTATCTGACCGATTGAGCCCACCGGGCGGGCATGTCTGGGAAGGAAGCTGTCCTCAAAGGGCAGTATTTCTCCCGGGCAAGCGCCAGGCGCGGTTTCAGCGGAACATCGCCGATTCTGTGAGCAAGCGCAGTCTGCCGCGATTTCTCGGCAACAGGAACAATTCGGGATTCACTCATGGTTCCGGTTGTACAGGTCTGTCTGAATGGCTGGCTGTTGACAGCCCGCGGGCAGATTTGTGGTTGTCTTGGTATTCGTGTCATGAAGCCGATTTTCTGCACCTTGTTGGCCCTGCCGGTTGCGTTGGTCACCTCTGTTCTTCTGGCCAATCGCCCTCCATTGCTCTCGCCGCCCGGTCCCTGGGTGCGACTGAAGGTTTACCTGGGCAGCAATATCGCCTGTACCTCGCCGGATCATCCTTTCCCCGAGTTGCGCAAGCCGTGCTTCATCGAGCTGCCAGGCCTGTTGCAGGGGCGTGTGGATGCGGCATTGGTGACGCTGGGCCGGCCTTTCCGACATCTGGACGAAGGGCTGATTCATGCACAGGTGTGCACGCCTCTGTTGGGCTTGGTGGACGACATGGAGATCCACATCCTGGAAGATAGCGAAGGGTCGTGCCTGTGCCTGCCTTGCAGGACGAAGGTGCCGATGTGCATCCGGGGTACCGAGTGCACCCCGGCGATCCGGGCAGCCTCGGGAGGGCGGTGATGTTCTCTACTTCGAGACAGCCCGCCTTGCCTTGTTCGTCCTGCTCGCTCAAGGCGGCCAGCATCGCCGGGCAATGGGCACAGCCAGTGGCGATGAACAGCTGTACATTCCGGTGGTGCAGGGGGTGGCTGGGCTGGAGGCATGGTGGAGTCCTCGGTGTACGGCTCGGAGAATGATCTGTATTCGGTTTTCGCGCCATCGAAGCAAACGAGATACAGACTGGCGATTCAGGCGATGAGGTGTATCAGCACATGAAATAAAGGTGATTTATGCCATCTGCAGGTAAAACTGTTTGGCGTTTTATCCATCCACTCTCTATGTTTACCCACCCAATGCCTCGCTTGGCCTGCGCCATTGGTTCTGGCCCGGTGCGCGAGGCGTCCCGGCCCGCCGGTTGCGATACGGGGCGCAAAGATTTGGGACGCCGCCCTCGGGGGGCCCGAAACACCCACACACTGCAGTGTAAACCTCAGGAGAACTTTCGATGCCTACATTCGTACGTACCGATAAGTGCGATGGCTGTAAAGGCCAGGACAAGACCGCGTGCATGTACATCTGCCCGCACGATTTGATGAAACTGGACATGGACGGTTCGGAGACCGGCCATGCCATGAAGTCCTACAACCAGGAGCCGGAGCAGTGCTGGGAGTGCTACTCCTGCATCAAGATCTGCCCGCAGAACGCCATTGAAGCGCGTCCCTATGCCGACATCGTGCCGCTGGGTGCCTCCGTACAACCGCTGCGCGGTACCGACTCCATCATGTGGACCATCAAGTTCCGCAACGGCACCATGAAGCGCTTCAAGTTTCCCATCCGCACCACCCCGGAAGGCTCCATCGATCCTTATGGCAGCAAGCCCAAGGCTGATCTCGGCAAGCTCACCGAGCCGGGTTTCTTCAACCACAACGAGCAGAACGGTTACCGCACCGGCGATCCGGGCGAGCTGATCTGCAAGTGATTGCGGGTCGAGACGAAGAATTTCTATTACGAGGTATTGGATAATGGCTGAATTCGGAAATCCGGAAGTCATCGAAGAAGAAGTTGACATCCTCCTCATTGGCGGAGGCATGGCTGCCTGTGGCGCGGCCTACGAGATCGGCCCCTGGCTGGAAGTGGCCAAGGAAGCCGGTGTGGACATCAAGGTGAAGCTGGTCGACAAGGCCGCCATGGACCGCTCCGGTGCCGTGGCCCAGGGCCTGTCTGCGATCAACACCTACATCGGTCCCGAGCAGGATCCCGCCGACTACGCACGCATGGTCTCCAACGACCTGATGGGCATCACCCGCGACGACCTGGCCTACGACCTGGGCCGTCACGTGGACGAGTCGGTACATCTGTTCGAGGAGTGGGGTCTGCCGATCTGGAAGACCGACGAGAATGGCGAGCGTCACAACGGTGCCGAGGGGCTGCCCTCGTTGAAGGACGGCGGCAAGCCGGTCCGCTCCGGTAAATGGCAGATCATGATCAACGGTGAATCCTACAAGTGGATCGTGGCCGAGGCTGCCAAGAAGGCACTGGGCACGGACCGTATCCAGGAGCGTGTGTTCATCGTCAAGCTGGTCAACGACAAGAACGACAGGAACCGCGTCGCGGGTGCTGTCGGTTTCTCGGTGCGCGAGCATAAGCTGTACGTCTACAAGTTCAAGGCCTGCCTGCTGGCCGCAGGTGGTTGCGTGAACATCTTCCGTCCACGCTCGGTCGGTGAAGGTCAGGGCCGCGCCTGGTACCCGGTATGGAATGCGGGTTCCACTTATGCCATGGCCGCCGAGGCTGGTGCCGAGCTGACCATGATGGAAAACCGCTTCGTGCCGACTCGCTTCAAGGACGGCTATGGTCCGGTAGGCGCCTGGTTCCTCCTGTTCAAGTCCAAGGCCACCAATGCCTTCGGCGAGGTGTACATGGAGCGCAACAAGGAGATGCTGGACGACTACCCGCCCTACGGTCAGGCACAGGTTCCGGCATCCTGCCTGCGTAACCACCTGATGCTGAAAGAGATGCGTGAAGGTCGCGGCCCCATCTGGATGGATACTGTGACCGCTCTGGCCAATCTGCGCGAGACCCTGTCGCCCCGCGAGGTGAAGCACCTCGAGGCCGAGGCCTGGGAAGATTTTCTCGATATGTGTATCGGTCAGTGTGGCATCTGGGCCGGTGAGAACATCGAACCGGAAAAGAAGAACTCCGAGTTGATGCCCACCGAACCCTACCTGCTGGGTTCGCACTCCGGTTGCTGCGGCATCTGGACCTCTGGTCCGGACGACATTGGTGCGCCTACCACCGAGGAGCATCCCGAGAAGGACAATATCCCATCGTATCTGCCGGAAGGATGGAACTGGGGCTATCGTGGCATGACTACTGTGAAGGGTCTGTTCACCGCCGGTGACGGCGTGGGCGCTTCCGGTCACAAGTTCTCCTCCGGTTCTCATGCCGAGGGTCGTCTGGCCGCCAAGGCCATGGTCAAGTTCGTGATGGATAACAAGGACTGGACCCCGGAACTGGACGCCGACGTGGACACCCTCATCGAGGAGATCTACCGTCCGGTGCGCAATTTCCTGGAGTTCAAGGACTACTCCACTGCGATCGATGTGAACCCCAATTACATCACCCCGCGGATGCTGCAGTTCCGTCTTCAGAAGATCATGGATGAGTACGTGGCCGGTGTGGCGACCTACTACACCACCAACGAGCACATGCTGGCCCTGGCCGAGCAGAAGCTCGAGATGTTGAAGGAAGACGCGCTGAAGATGCGTGCCAAGGATCTCCACGAGCTGCTGCGTGCGTGGGAGAACTATCACCGCATCCTCACCGCCGAGGCCCACATGAAGCACATTCAGTTCCGTGAAGAGTCGCGTTATCCGGGTTTCTACTACCGTATGGACAAGAACTTCGTGGACGAGGAAAACTGGAAGTGCTTCGTCAACTCCGTGTACGACAAGGAGACCAAGGCCTGGACCTGCTTCAAGCGGGCGCACAAGGATCTGGTCGACAAGTCCAAGCTGTTCAAGTGATCTTGACGGCCGGACACGGCCGAGCCTGAAGGCTCAGGAGTCCGGGTGCTTTGGCACCCGGACTTTTTGCTTTACGGGCGCTTGCCGAAAGGGTCCCTGCCGGGTCCTTTCGGCAGGCACTGTGCCGATTCCGGCACAGAATTCTGTATTCGCGGTCTGATTGTGGCTCGGTGTCGCGTCAGGCCGTGCATCTTCTTCCGGTTCCGGCGCAGCAGCGCCGTCTTGCACGAGAGGCAAGGTCGATGAGTGACGAGAAATTCGATATTCCCGAGGAATTGGCCAGTGCAACCCTGCCGACCCTGCTGGTCGCCGAAAGTACCGTTCGCTTCCGCTGTCACAGGGGCATCTCCTGCTTCAATGATTGTTGCCGTTCGGCCGATATCACGCTTGCACCCTATGACGTGTTGCGTTTGCAGCACCGTCTGGGCATGAACTCCGAGC
Source organism: Gammaproteobacteria bacterium (assembly GCA_024510845.1). GTDB lineage: Bacteria > Pseudomonadota > Gammaproteobacteria > Chromatiales > Chromatiaceae > MONJU. Next base: position 17,160 of record JANEMA010000027.1, on the reverse strand, counting down.
AGTTCCTGAAGAACCACACGGTACCCTTCCAGTTCGAGCGGGACGGGGTGTCGGGTATCAAGCTGCGTACCGATGACGAGGGCGCCTGTCTGTTCCTCGATCCGGAGAAGGGCTGCACCGTCTATGAGGACCGGCCCACGGTCTGCCGCTATTATCCGGTTGGCTTGCTCGCCATGCGCCGCAAGGATTCCAGTGTGGCCGAACAGCAGTATTCACTGGTGGTCGAGGAGCACTGCAAGGGGCATGAGGAGGACCGCGAACTGAGCGTGGCGGAATACCGCAAGGAACAGGGCGTCGAGGAATACGATGACTTCAACCGCGAGTGGTACGAGCTGATTCTGAAGAAGCGTTCGGGTGGTCCTGGTGTGGGCAAGCCCAACGAGATGAGCCTGCAACTGTTCTTCATGGCTTCATTCAACTTCGACATGTTCCGCAAGTTCGTGCTCAGTGACAATTTCAAGCGCACCTACGATCTGCCACGGCAGACCTATGACGAGCTGGAGCAGAGTGACGAGGCCTTGATAAAGTTTGGCTGCCGATTCATGCGTCAGGTGCTGTTCGCCGAGATGACCATCCCCGAGCATAAGGACGCCTGGGATCGCCGGGTCCAGGAGCGCAAGTCGGTCTGGCAGGTTCGCGCCGAGGCCGAGATCGCACGGCGCAATGCTGAAATGGAGAAGGCCATGCGGGAGGAGACACTGGGTGAGGGGTGCAACACCGAGAGCTGTGGCGACCGCGACTGACATCCCGGGGCGCGGGGGAATTCACCGAACCGCAAGGGATGTGAAGGGCGTCGATGTGCGGTCGAAAGCGTACTCGGGTGTGAGTAGGTGTCTTTCGTGGTTATCCTTCTGTCGTGTTGCCAGGCTCCGCGCTTCTTTATCACTGTTGGCACTGCTTGCGGATCAGGTTTACCGCATCCAGGTAGGGCACTGCGCCGGCATGGCGGATGTTCTCGTAACCGGGCGCCTTGCCATTGAGTCCAAGCAGTTTTACCCGACGTTTGTGTGTGCTGCTCACGACGATTGCGTTGGGGTTGTGTTTCGCCGCCCTTTGCAATGGCCCTGACGACGTGTAGACGTGAATCGGATACGAAGTCCTTGTCGTATTCATTGAATACCAGCTGTCTCAGGGGGCGACCAATGCCTGAGAGCCTGCCTCTTCGCGCCAGCAGTTCGAGAGGACGATCCGGTCCTCCGGGCGATTTCCAGCTGGTGATACGGCCTTTGTACGATGGCTCGCAATTATTCCAGCGATGGCCATTCGACGGATGCCTTGGCGGCACCACTTCCTTCGAGCTCGATGTGGATGCCGGTCTTGCGTTCCCATGCGTTGGCAAGTTCAGCCATGAAGGCCTTCTTGGTGATGCCGCAGCCTGCCCGGCCGAGTGTGATGGTCTCTGCCTTAGGTGGTGGCAGCCAGCAGCAGGTACAACAAGGCCGTGACATGACATTGTATTTTCTCATCCTCGTGGCATGTCAGGCGTGATTTTCGATGGTTGTCTGCTTTGAGGCGGTGAGCCTTGGAGTATATGCGGCACGAGGGATTTTATTCCTTCGACCGGCTCGGTATCAGTGAATTTATCCTCTGTCGGGTACCGGGACCTCGAGCGTCCTCGCAATACGGTCTGAGTCGGGGAGTCAGCGTCTGCGGTGATTTTCGGCGCACTCTTTCGCCAGGGTAGACACCGGGCAGGCCGATGTAGTCGGCCTGGGTGGCCCAGCCCCGCTGCGTCGGTGAACTGGCTGAGGGTGTCACGGGGCTTGCCTGAACAGCAGGATGCGGGGCATGCGGGTCCGGTACTCAGGTAGATGCTAGAATGCCACGCTTTCGGCAATCACTTGGACGGAAATCCATGGCATTCGACAAGATACAGGTTCCTGCCGACGGGCAGAAGATCAGCGTAAATCCCGACAACTCGCTGAACGTTCCCGACAACCCCATCGTGCCCTTCATCGAGGGTGACGGTATCGGCGTGGATATCACCCCGGTGATGAAGAAGGTGGTGGATGCCGCGGTGGAGAAGGCTTATGGCGGAAAGCGCCGCATCGCCTGGATGGAGATCTATGCCGGCGAGAAGGCCACCCGGGTCTATGGCGAGGGCATCTGGCTGCCGGAGGAGACGCTGGAGGCGGTGCGCGACCATGTGGTCTCCATCAAGGGGCCGCTGACCACCCCGGTGGGCGGGGGCATCCGTTCACTCAACGTGAGTCTGCGCCAGGAGCTGGATTTGTATGTCTGCCTGCGGCCGGTGCGTTACTTCGATGGCACCCCCAGCCCGCTGTGCCATCCCGAGTATACCGATATGATGATCTTCCGCGAGAACTCCGAGGACATCTACGCCGGCATCGAGTGGGCTGCTGGCACCCCGGATGTGCAGAAGGTGATCGACTTCCTGCAGAACGAGATGGGGGTGAGCAAGATCCGCTTCCCCGCCACCTCGGGCATCGGTATCAAGCCGGTCTCGGAAGAGGCTACCAAGCGCCTGGTCCGCAAGGCCATCCAGTATGCTGTCGACAACGACCGCGCTTCTGTGACCCTGGTGCACAAGGGCAACATCATGAAGTTCACCGAGGGTGCCTTCAAGGAATGGGGCTACGAGCTGGCGAAGGATGAGTTCAGTGCGGTGGAGCTGGATGGCGGCCCCTGGTGCACTTTCGAGAATCCCGACACCGGCAGGGAGATCGTGGTCAAGGACGTGATCGCCGATGCTTTCTTGCAGCAGATCCTGCTGCGGCCGAAGGAATACGACGTGATCGCCACCCTGAATTTGAACGGCGATTACATCTCCGACGCATTGGCTGCCCAGGTTGGTGGCATCGGCATCGCGCCCGGCGCCAACCTGTCCGACACCGTGGCGATGTTCGAGGCTACTCACGGTACTGCGCCCAAGTACTCCGGCCAGGACAAGGTCAACCCCGGTTCACTGATTCTCTCTGCGGAGATGATGCTGCGTCACATGGGTTGGACCGAGGCCGCCGATCGCATCATCGCGGCCATGGGGGCCACCATCAGCGCGAAGACTGTCACCTACGACCTGGAACGCCTGATGGAAGGATCGACCCTGCTGAGCTGTTCTCGGTTCGGGGAGGCCATGATCGCCAATCTGTGAGTTACGGTTGGCGGACACAAAAACCCCGACGGGCGGGAGCCGGTCGGGGTTTTTGCTTGGCTGCATCAGGCCATGGCGGGCTGAATGGTGTGCAGTCGGAGGGCATGCAGGCCTTTGGGGCCTTCCTCCACCTCGAACTCCACGCGCTGACCTTCCTTCAATGTCCGGTAGCCTTCCATCTCGATCGCGCTGAAATGGACGAAGATGTCTTGATTGCCTTCATCCGGTGTTACGAAGCCGTAACCCTTTGCATTGTTGAACCACTTTACTATTCCAGTGACCATCGTCAGTCCTCCCATGGGGTTTTCCGCATCGATGCCTGGGGCGGCAGTGCTGTATTGTTGTGTTCTTGGCCGCATTGCCCCGGTACGACATCGCTCGCCGAGTATAGACCTTGACCGCCGTCGGTCAAACAAGTGGTTGTATGTTCATGACATTTGTGAATTCGGATATGCTGATACCCTGTTGTCGAGTCGGTCGTCGAGGTTATCTTGAACTTCTGAGTTTGCAATCCGATGTTCATGGACCAGAGAGCGGAAAGATGAGCAGCAACGAGGATCCCCGGCAGGATGATGAAGGTGGCCTTGCGGTCGAGCCGGCGAAGCCGAAGCTCGAGCGGCCGCCCATGTACAAGGTCGTCCTGCTGAATGACGATTACACTCCAATGGAGTTCGTGGTGCATGTGCTGGAGCACTTCTTCCACATGGATCGTGAAAAGGCCACGCGAGTGATGCTGCATGTGCATACGCGTGGCATGGGCGTGTGTGGGGTGTTCACCCGCGAGATCGCCGAGACCAAGGTAAATCAGGTCAACGAGTTTTCGCGGGCCAACCAGCATCCCCTGCTGTGTGACATGGAAGTGGCCTGAGGGGCAGGTTTTTCATTCGTTGCGTCGGTTTATTTCGTGACAGGAAGCAATCAGGTTCAAACGACATGCTGAGCAAGGAACTCGAATTCACTCTCAACCAGGCCTTTCGCGAGGCTCGGGTGCATCAGCATGAGTTCATGAGCATTGAACACCTGCTGCTGGCCCTGGTCGACAATCCTGCGGCGGCCGAGGTGTTGCGTGCCTGCGCGGCCGATCTGGTTGTCCTGCGTCGAGATCTTGAGGAATTTCTCGAAGAGACAGCCCCGCGCATTCCGGTGGGAGAAGAACGTGAGATCCAGCCCACCCTGGGCTTTCAGCGCGTGTTGCAGCGTGCGGTGTTCCATGTGCAGTCTTCCGAGAAGACCGAGGTCAGCGGTGCCAACGTGTTGGTTGCGATCTTCAGCGAACAGGATTCGCAGGCGGTGTATTTCCTGGAGAAGCAGGGCATTACCCGCCTGGATGTGGTCAACTACATCTCGCACGGTATTTCCAAGGTGTCTGGCGAGTCCGAACAGCAGCGTGGCGAGAGCGAACTGCCGTCCGAGGGCGAACAGGGCCGGGATGAGGCTGGAGCACTGGCGAGTTGGGCGAGCAACCTCAATGCCCTGGCGCGCGAGGGGCGCATCGATCCGCTGATCGGTCGTCAGCCCGAGGTGGAGCGCACCATTCAGATCCTCTGTCGGCGCCGCAAGAACAATCCGCTGTTGGTCGGCGAGGCTGGCGTGGGCAAGACGGCCATCGTCGAAGGCTTGGCCAAACGTATCGTCGATGGCGAGGTGCCGGAGGTACTCGCCGGCTGTACCATCCATGCGCTGGATCTGGGTGGCCTGGTGGCCGGCACCAAGTACCGGGGAGACTTCGAGAAACGTCTCAAGGCGGTGCTGGCCGAACTCAAGGCTCAGTCCGAGGCCATCCTGTTCATCGACGAGATTCATACCATCATCGGTGCCGGGACTGCCTCGGGTGGGGTGATGGATGCCTCCAACCTGATCAAGCCCATGCTGGCCAATGGCGATCTGCGTTGCATCGGTTCGACCACCTACCAGGAGTATCGCGGCATCTTCGAGAAGGATCGCGCTTTGACGCGGCGCTTTCAGAAGGTCGATATCGAGGAGCCTTCGGTGGAAGACACCATCCAGATCCTCAAGGGACTCAAGAGCCGGTTCGAGGAGCACCATCAGGTGAAGTACTCGGCGAGGGCTCTGCGAGCCGCTGTCGAGCTGGCGGACAAGCATATCAATGATCGGTACATGCCGGACAAGGCCATCGACGTGATCGATGAGGCCGGTGCTGCCAATCAGCTGCGTGCTCCCTCGAAGCGGCGCAAGATCATCGGTGTGACCGAGATCGAGGCCATCGTGGCCAGGATCGCGCGCATCCCGCCCTGCAAGGTTTCCGCGACCGATACCGAGGTGCTCAGGAATCTCACCCGTGACCTGCAGATGGTGGTGTTTGGTCAGGATCCTGCGATCGAGGCGCTGGCCTCGGCCATCCGCATGAACCGGTCGGGTCTTGGCACCGAGGACAAGCCCATCGGTTCCTTCCTGTTCGCTGGGCCCACAGGGGTGGGTAAGACCGAAGTGACCCGTCAGCTGGCGCGCGTGTTGGGGATGAAGCTGATTCGCTTCGATATGTCAGAATACATGGAGCGTCATACCGTCTCGCGCCTGATCGGTGCGCCGCCGGGCTATGTGGGTTTCGATCAGGGAGGTCTGCTCACCGAAGAGGTCAACAAGCACCCACATGCGGTGCTGTTGCTTGATGAGATCGAGAAGGCCCATCCCGATGTGTTCAACCTGCTGTTGCAGGTGATGGATCATGGCACCCTGACCGACAATAATGGGCGCAAGGCCGATTTTCGTAATGTGATCATCGTCATGACCACCAATGCGGGAGCCTCGGAGGTGTCAAGGCGTTCGATTGGCTTCACCTCGCAGGACCATTCCAGCGATGGCATGCAGGCCATCGAGAAGCTGTTCACCCCCGAATTCCGTAACCGCCTGGATGCTGTCGTCCAGTTTGCTCCACTGGATGATGAAACCATTACGCATGTGGTGGACAAGTTCCTGTTCGAACTGGAGCAGCAGCTGGCGGAGAAGGGGGTAAGTCTGTCGGTCGATCAGGCTGTGCGCGAGTGGCTGGCCGAGCATGGCCATGATCCGCTGATGGGCGCACGGCCCATGGCACGGTTCATTCGTGAAAAAATCAAGAAGCGGCTGGCCGGGGATCTGCTGTTCGGCCGTCTGGCGCAGGGCGGCGAGGTGAGGATCACACTGGAAGGTGACGAGCTGGCATTCGATATACGGCCGCAGGAGATGCGCTGAGCTCGCGGCCCCGTGGGGGACCGTCGAGATCAGCGCTCACGGTAGGTGATGCGGCCCTTGGTCAGGTCGTAGGGGGTCAGTTCCACCTTGACCTTGTCGCCGGTGAGGATACGGATGTAGTGTTTGCGCATCTTTCCCGAGATGTGGGCCGTCACTACATGGCCGTTCTCCAGTTCCACACGAAACATGGTGTTGGGAAGGGTCTCGATCACAGTCCCTTCCATTTCGATCACGTCTTCTTTTGCCATCGTCTCTGTCCGGTTTCGATGTCGGCATGGCGCCGAGATGGGCGCGAAGTATAGCAAAATCGCGCATGCAGGTCGGTGCGATCCTGTCTTGTAAGGGGGGCTCCGATCTGAACCCTTCGCGACGGGTACGTTGCCCCGGTCCTGCAGGAGGTTCGTTCTCGGGCTAGAGCTCGATCGTCTCGTTGACCCCGAAACGGTGCCAGTCCTGTCCATCGTACAGTTCGATGGGACGGAACCCGGTCTTGTAACGCATTTTCTCGCAGTCGCGTATCCAGTAGCCAAGGTACAGCCAGGAGCGGCCGAGTTCGCGTGCCCGCTCGATTTGCGCGAGTATGGCCCAGGTGCCCAGCGAGCGTTCGGGTAGATCGGGATCGAAGAAGGTATAGACCGCAGACAGGCCGTCGGTCAGATGATCGGTGACGGCCACCCCCAGGAGCTGGTCGTCCTGGCGGATCTCGAGGAAGTCGGTTGTGCACCACTCGGCCACGAGGAAATCCATGTATTCCCTGACGCTCGATTCGACCATGCTGCCACCGGCATGGCGTGCTCGGATGTAGCGGCCGTACAGAGTGAAGTGTTCCTCGTGGAAGGTCGATGGCACGGGCACGATTCGCAGGTCGCGATTGGTGCGCAGCACGCGGCGGTGGCGGCGTCGCGGACGGAAGGTCACGATCGGCAACCGCGTGGCATGACACTGCTGGCATTCCGGGCATTGTGGCCGGTAGACCAGGCGTCCGCTGCGGCGAAAGCCTTGTTGCACCAGCTGATCGTAGATCTGAGTGTCCATGATGCCTTGCGGATCGGCAAACAGGCTCTGAGTCGCTCGTCTGGCCAGGTAGCTGCACGGTTGTGGGGAAGAGAGATAAAGTGTCAGGTGCAATGGTTGTTCGTTCACCGTACGTGCTCCAGATCATGGCAGTCGATGGGTGTGGTCTGCCAGCCGGTGGCCTCGCAGGGGGTCTCCACTGCCTCGGCCAGCAGGCGCTGGAAATGGGAGCGCGGTATCTCGCGCGCGCCCATGCGTTCCAGGTGGGAGTTGTGGATCTGGCAGTCGATCACCGGGAAGCCGTTGGCGGACAGGTGTTCACAAAGATAGACCAGGACGATGCGCGAGGCGCTGGGGATACGGCTGAACATGGACTCGCCGAAGAACATGCTCCCCAGGGCCACGCCGTAGAGTCCGCCGACCAGCCGCTCGTCCTGCCACAGTTCGAAGGAATGGGCCCACCCCATGCGGTGCAGGGTCAGGTAGGCGGTGCGCATCTCCGGGATCAGCCAGGTGCCCTCGTCTTCGCGTCGTGGTGCCGCGCAGCCATCGAGTACACCGGCAAAATCGCTGTCGATGCGCAGCTCCAGGCCGCCATGGCGCATCTGCCGGCGCAGGCTGCGGGCGACGTGGATCTCGTCGGGGAACAGGACCATGCGCGGATCGGGGTTCCACCAGAGGATGGGCTGGTCCTCGCTGTACCAGGGGAAGATGCCGTGACGGTAGGCATTGAACAGGCGGCGCGGGTGCAGGTCGCCGCCGACGGCGAGCAGGCCGTTGGGGTCGCTCTCGGCCAGCGCGGGATTGGGAAAAGGGTGATCGGGCGGGGTGTCGTCGAGGCGAAAGATCATGCACTCTCCGATCGGCGGTAGGGCGAGTGCCCGGCCAGTGCGTCCATGTAGTCCTGCATTCCTTCGGTTTCGTGTTGCAGGAATTGTTGCACGGCTCGGGCGAAGTGTGCATCGGCCAGCCAGTGTGCCGACCAGGTGGGGGTGGCAGAAAGCCGCGGGTGATCTGGCATTTACCCTGTGCACCCGGTTCGAAGTGTTGCAGGTGGCGGCGCCTGTTCTTGTGCTTGACATGCCGGTGGAGATCGCGGACCTGAGCGAGGCTGGTGTGTGCCTGTAGTCTCTGGGCCCTTTGGGCGATGTGCGCAGCCACTGTTGCGCGCCTGGGTGATGGAGCAATTGGCTACTGGGGCAGGGGACTTCGGTTGAGTCCCCGGCTGTTGTCGCCTCAGCCGCCAGCCTCCAGTGCATCCAGGTAGCGTTCAGCGTCCAGGGCTGCCATGCAGCCGGTACCCGCCGAGGTGACGGCCTGGCGGTAGACGTGATCCATGACGTCACCCGCAGCGAATACGCCCTCCACCGATGTGGCGGTGGCGTTGCCCTCGGTGCCGCTTCTGATCCTGATGTAGCCGTTGTCCATCTCGAGCTGGCCTGTGAAGATGTCGGTGTTGGGCCTGTGACCGATGGCGATGAAGATACCCTGCAGGTCGATGTCGCTGGTCGAGTCGTCGGTGGTGCTCTTGATACGCATGCCGGTCACACCGGTTTGATCGCCCAGCACTTCGTCGAGCACGTGGTGCCATTCGATGGTGATATTGCCGTTCTCGGCCTTCTCGAATAATTGCTTCTGTAGAATCTTCTCGGCACGCAGGTTGTCGCGGCGGTGTACCAGGACCACTTCCGAAGCGATGTTCGAGAGGTACAATGCTTCCTCGACGGCAGTGTTGCCGCCACCGATCACGGCCACTTTCTGGTTACGATAGAAGAAGCCGTCACAGGTCGCGCAGGCGGAGACACCCTTGCCCTTGAACTTTTCTTCCGATGGCAGCCCCAGGTATTGCGCCGAGGCGCCAGTGGCGATGATCAGTGCGTCGCAGCTGTACTGTTGGCTGTCACCTTCGAGACGGAAGGGATGTGTGTTCAGGTCCACTTCACTGATGTAGTCGAAGATGATTTCGGTCTTGAAGTGTTCGGCATGGTGCTGCATGCGTGCCATCAGGTCGGGGCCCTGTACGCCGTCGGGTTCACCAGGCCAGTTATCCACATCGGTAGTGGTCATCAACTGGCCGCCTTGCTCCATGCCGGTGACCAGCACCGGTTGCAGGTTGGCGCGAGCGGCATAGACCGCGGCGGTATAGCCGGCGGGGCCGGATCCGAGGATGAGCAGACGGCAATGCTTGGTTTCGCTCATGTAGACGACTCCTTTACGAGGAAGGGAAAATAAAGGGGACCGGTCCGCCCTGGGGGGCGCAAAACTGTGCGCCATACTACTAAGCTGTTGTCGGGGAAGTCCAACCTTGCACAGGGAGAGAACAGAATGAGGGGACGATGTGTGAGGGTGCCACAGATCAAGCCACTGGAGGGTGGATGGCGCTGACGTCGGCGGTGACCGCCGAGTCGGTGCGTGCCGGACACCGGGTCTGCCTGGCGTCATACGGCCCCGGTTGGGCAGGCCATCGGATTTTGTGGAATAATCTGGAAATTGCACGAGATTCAATTCATATCCAATTGATTCGACAAGATTGAACGAACGTTGAATGCCCCCTTGAAAAAGCGCCTGAAGGAAGCAGGCTTTCTGTTTCTGTTGGCACTCGGCAGCTTCTTCATGATGGCCCTGCTGAGTTATTCTCCCGAGGACTCGAGCTGGAGCTACGTCGGTTCCCGGGTGCAGGCCGAGAATGCCGGCGGGCCGGTTGGTGCCTGGTTTGCCAGCGTACTGTTTTCGCTGGTGGGGGTGATGGCCTACCTGTTCCCGCTGATGCTGATCTGGTTTGGTTGGATGCTGTTTCGCGGGCGCAACGATATCGAATCCCAGCCTTATCTGTGGATCGCGCGTGGTACGGGATTCGTACTCACCCTCACGGGTGCGACCACCCTGGTGGCCTTGCACCTGCGAGGAGAGAACGGTGCCCTGCCGGAGGGTGCGGGCGGCATTCTCGGTCTGGTGTTGGCCGACGGCCTGGTGGCGGCACTCAGTCATGCCGGCAGCAGTCTGCTGATGCTGGCTGCGGTGCTGATCGGTTTCACCTTGTTCACCGGTATTTCCTGGCTGTCGGTAATGGATGTGCTCGGTGACTTCGTGCTCAAGGTGTTACGCCAGGCGCGCGACCTCTGGCAGCTGTCGAGAGAGCGCCGTCAGGCACGGCAGATGAAGCAGGAGCACCGGGCGGTACGTCTGAAGGAACAGAAGCGGGTCGGGAAGGAGTCGCCACCGGTGATCGAGAAGCCCAGGCGGCAGTCGCGTGAGAGCGTGCGTGTCGAAAAGGAAAAGCAGTTCACCTTGTTGGAGCCGCCGCCCAGCGCCGTCTTGCCACCTTTGAGCCTGCTCGACCCGCCGCAACCCAGTGTGCGGCGCATGTCCGAGGACGATCTGCAGAAGATGTCGGGTCTGGTCGAGCGCAAGCTGGCCGACTTTGGTGTCACTGCCGAGGTGGTGGCGGTACACCCGGGACCGGTGGTCACGATGTTCGAGCTGTCGCTGGCGCCGGGCACCAAGGCCAGCAAGGTTACCGGTCTGGCCAAGGACCTGGCGCGTGCCCTGTCCACCATCTCGGTGCGGGTAGTGGAGGTGATTCCTGGCAAGTCGGTGATCGGTCTGGAGATCCCCAATACCGAGCGCGATATCGTCTATCTGAGCGAGATCCTGTGCTCCGAAGCTTATGACAGATCGAAGTCGCCGCTCACCTTGTCGTTGGGCAAGGATATCGTCGGTGAGCCGGTGGTGGCCGATCTGGCGAAAATGCCGCATGCGCTGATCGCTGGTACCACCGGTTCGGGCAAGTCGGTGGCCATCAACACCATGATTCTCAGTCTGCTCTACAAGGCTACACCCGAAGATGTGCGGCTGATCATGGTCGATCCCAAGATGCTGGAGTTGTCGGTCTACGAGGGCATCCCCCATCTGCTTACCCCAGTGGTCACCGACATGAAGGACGCAGCCAATGCTCTGCGCTGGTGCGTGGCCGAGATGGAACGCCGCTACCGCCTGATGGCTGCGCTGGGAGTGCGTAACATTGGTGGTTTCAACAAGAAGGTGTGTGAGGCGATCAAGGTTGGTGAGTCGATCAAGGACCCCTTGTTCCAGCCGGAACCCGACCCGCTGGCGGAGGAACTGCCTCAGGCACCGGATCTGACTCCGCTGCCCTACATCGTGGTCATCATCGATGAGCTGGCCGACATGATGATGGTGGTCGGCAAGAAGGTCGAGGAATTGATCGCGCGGCTGGCGCAGAAGGCACGGGCTGCGGGTATCCACCTGCTGCTTGCCACCCAGCGGCCCTCGGTGGATGTGATCACTGGTCTGATCAAGGCCAACATCCCCTCGCGCATCGCCTTCCAGGTTTCCTCTCGCGTAGATTCGCGTACCATCCTCGATCAGATGGGTGCGGAGCACCTGCTGGGGCATGGCGACATGCTCTATCTGCCGCCGGGCACCGGCATTCCGCGCCGGGTACACGGAGCCTTCGTGGATGACCACGAGGTACATCGTGTGGTGGCGCATCTCAAGCAGATCGGCGAGCCGGAGTACATCGAAGAGATCGTGCAGGAACCGAGCGAGCCCATCCCCGGTCTGTCTCCCGGGGCCGCCGGTGTCGATACCGAGGATGCCGATCCCTTGTTCGATGAGGCGGTGGTCATTGTCACCGAATCGCGCCGTGCCTCCATATCCGGGGTACAGCGGCGGTTGAAGATCGGTTACAACCGGGCCGCTCGCCTGGTCGAGGAAATGGAGCGGGTGGGCATCGTCAGCGTGTCGGACGAACGCGGTAACCGCGAGGTGCTGGCGCCACCTCCACCCACGGATTGATACATGAAGAGACTGCTCATATTTCTGTTGCTGGTTGCCGGCCAGTTCGCCGTCGCCGGACCGGGCCGCGAGGCATTGGATCGTTTCAGCCAGGGACTGGTCACGCTGGAGGCCCGTTTCGAGCAGGTGGTGCTGAATACCGAGAACGCCCGTCAGGGGCTGTTCCATGGTGTGTTGCTGCTCAAGCGCCCCGGCCGCTTCCGCTGGGACTATGTGATGCCGGAGCAGAGGCACATCATCGCCGATGGCCACGATCTGTGGATCGTGGAGGACGATCTCAATCATGTCACCAAGGTTTATCAGAAGATTGCGCTCAAGGGGTCTCCGGCGAAGATCCTGCTGGCCCAGGAGCCGGTGGACACGGAGTTCAATGTGGTCGATCTGGGTGATCGGCAGGGTCTGCAATGGCTGGAGCTCTCGCCCAAGGATGCCGAGAGTGACGTTCTGCGGATTCTTGTTGCCTTCAAGGGTGACGAGTTGTGCAAGCTCGAGTTGATCGACCGGCTCGGGCAGATCTCGCGTTTCACCTTCTTCGAGGTCGAGCGTAATCCCGTGCTCGACGACAGCCTGTTCGCCTACCAGGCGCCGCCCGACTGGGATCTGCTGAACCGGTAACGCAGAATCCACTGGTCGGGCCCGGCAGGTGATGTGGGCCTGATCGTGGGCTGTACGGATCGTATGGGGTGCTGCCTGGCGGTGAGGAACCGGTACAATCGCAGCATGGATACCGCCGATCTGTTCGCAGCCGAGAGCACAGTCAGCCAGCCGCTGGCCAATCGCATGCGTCCACGCAGCCTCGAGGAGTATGTCGGTCAGGGGCATATCCTGGGTGATGATAAGCCCCTGCGCCGAGCCATTCTCTCCGGGCATCTGCACTCGATGATCCTCTGGGGGCCACCGGGCACCGGCAAGACCACTCTGGCACGCTTGCTGGCCAATCACGCCGGGCATCACTTCATCACACTTTCGGCAGTGTTGTCTGGGGTCAAGGAGATCCGCGCCGCGGTCGAGCAGGCGCGTCAGACCCAGGCCGCCGAGGGGCGGTCGACCCTGTTGTTCATCGATGAGGTGCATCGTTTCAACAAGGCTCAGCAGGATGCCTTTCTTCCCCATGTGGAGGATGGCACTTTCGTGTTCATCGGTGCCACCACAGAAAATCCATCTTTCGAGCTGAACAACGCGTTGCTCTCGCGTGCCCGGCTCTATGTGCTCAAGCCGCTCGACCGCGAGGCAATCCGAATTCTGCTAGAGCGTGCGGTGAACGATATCGAACGTGGGTTGGGAAAGCTGGGCCTGCAACTGGACGATGATCAGTTCGAGTTGCTGGCCGAGGCAGCCGATGGTGATGCCCGGCGTGCACTCAACCTGCTCGAGATTGCCTCCGACCTGACCGAAGACGGGCGTATCCCCCAGACGGTGCTCGAAGAAGTCGTTTCCGGACAGGTGCAGCGTTTCGACAAGGGGGGCGAGGCCTTCTATGACCAGATCTCGGCGTTGCACAAGTCGGTGCGTGGTTCGGCGCCGGATGCTGCGCTCTACTGGCTGGTGCGTATGTTCGATGGTGGTTGCGATCCACTGTACATCGCCCGTCGCGTGGTGCGCATGGCCTCGGAAGACATCGGCAACGCCGATCCACGCGCCCTGCAGATCGCGTTGAATGCCTGGGATGTGCAGGAACGGTTGGGCAGTCCCGAAGGTGAGCTGGCGATTGCTCAGGCGGTGACGTACCTCGCCTGTGCAGCGAAGAGTAATGCGGTGTACAAGGCTTTTGGGCAGGCCATGAAATTGGCCCGTGAGTCCGGTTCACTGGAAGTGCCGTTGCACCTGCGCAATGCGCCAACCCGGTTGATGAAGGAGCTGGATTATGGCAAGGCCTACCGTTATGCCCACGACGAGCCCGGGGCCTATGCCGTGGGCGAGAACTACTTTCCCGATGTGTTGGCAGGCACGCGCCTGTATCACCCGGTCGATCGTGGCCTGGAGATCCAGATCGGCGAGAAGCTCCGACGGCTGGCCGAGCTGGATCGGCAGGCACGAAAAGAGGGTTCGTGAATTCGCGGTGGGGATGGGCTGCTCACAAGCGCTGCAGAAGGTCCATTTTCAGGCCGAACATCGTTCCGCCGCTGCCCGGTACCCTCTTCAGGATGCAAATCGGGGGAGGCCACGCCGATGAACCGCGCCCGATGGGGTAGAATATGCCTTTTTGCGGAGAGGGTTGCGTGAACCAGGTGCTGGCCATCGCGGCAGGAGGAGCCATCGGCGCGGTGATGCGTTTCGGCGTGTCCTCGGCGGTCTATGGCTGGCTGGGACGCGGCTTCCCCTGGGGCACCCTGGCGGTGAATCTGCTCGGTTCGCTGGCAATGGGCTTCCTGTCGGTGTTCATGCTCGATCGCCTGGCCCTGGGCTCGGAATGGCGTGCCTTCGTGCTGGTGGGCCTGTTGGGCGCCTTCACCACCTTCTCGACCTTCTCCATCGAGACTTTGACCCTTGTGCAGGAGGCGCTCTACGGGCGTGCCCTGCTGAACGTGCTGGTGAGCGTGACGGCCTGCGTGGTCGCCGCTTTCGCCGGCGTGATCCTGGCGAGGCAGATCGGATGATGACGAGCGACGTGACCGTGGTGCGCATCTATTGCAGCGAGAAGGGCGGGGAGCACCGCCGCCTGCTGGACCTGTTGCACGACCGCGAGCAGGTTGCGGGGGTCACGGCCTTTCGTGGCATTGCCGGTTGTGGTGGTTCGGGACGAATCCACGAGACTCATCTACTGGATATCTCGCTCGACCTGCCTGTGATCATCGAATTCTTCGATCGCCCCGAGCGGGTCGAGGCGATCATGGAACACCTGCGCCCGCTGGTGAAGCCGGGCCACATGATCGCCTGGCCGGCGCGGGCCAACCTGGACTGAGACATGCTGGACCCCAAACGTTTCCGTACCGAACTCGACGAGATCGCCACGCAGCTTGCGCGTCGTGGTTTTACTCTGGAGACCGATCGTATCTGCGTACTCGAGGAGCGCCGCAAGGCCTTGCAGGTGCGTACCCAGGAGCTGCAGAACGAGCGCAATACCCGATCCCGCACCATCGGTCGTGCCAAGACCGCGGGCGAGGATATCCAGCCATTGCTCGATGCGGTGGCCGACCTCGGTGAGCAGCTCAAGACTGCCGAGGCCGAATTGTCCGAAGTCCAGGGTGCATTGCGTGAGATTCTGCTTGGTGTCCCCAACCTGCCGCATCCCTCGGTACCCGATGGCAAGGACGAAGACGACAACCGGGAGGAGCGCCGCTGGGGCGAGTCGCCCGTGTTCGACTTCGACCCGAAGGATCATGTTGATATCGGCGAGGCACTGGGCGGGCTGGATTTCGATGCCGCGGCAAAGATCACCGGGTCGCGTTTCGTGGTGATGTGTGGTGATGTCGCCCGGCTGCATCGTGCGCTCACCCAGTTCATGCTGGACGTGCACACCACAGAGCATGGCTACGTCGAGACCTGCGTGCCCTATATGGTCAATGCCGACAGCCTGTACGGTACCGGCCAGTTGCCCAAGTTCGCCGAGGATCTGTTCCACCTCGAGGGCTCCGACTATCATTTGATTCCCACTGCTGAGGTGCCGGTGACCAACTTGGTGCGCGATGTCATTCTCGAGGCTGGGGAGTTGTCGCGTCGCTGGGTGGCGCATACGCTCTGCTTTCGTTCCGAGGCCGGTGCCTATGGGCGCGATACCCGGGGTATGATCCGACAGCACCAGTTCGACAAGGTGGAGCTGGTGCAGGTGGTGCGGCCCGAGGACTCGTTCGAGGCGCTTGAGCAGCTCACCGGCCATGCCGAGGCCATCCTGAAGAAACTGTGTCTTCCCTACCGGGTGGTCACTCTCTGTACCGGTGATCTGGGTTTCTCCGCCACCAAGACTTACGACATCGAGGTCTGGCTCCCGGGGCAGGGCAAATACCGCGAGATCTCGTCCTGTTCGAACTTCGTGGATTTTCAGGCGCGCCGTCTGCAGGCTCGCTGGCGCAATCCTGAGACCGGAAAGCCTGAGCTGGTGCATACCCTCAATGGTTCCGGTCTGGCGGTGGGCCGGACTCTGGTCGCCGTGCTGGAGAACTTCCAGCAGGCCGATGGCAGTGTGATCGTTCCCGATGCGTTGCGTCCGTGGATGAGCGGTCAGGAAGTCATTGAGCCAGTCTGAGGAGCCGTTCCGCGATCAGCGTACCGATGCGATCATCAGAAGGATCAGAGCCAGAACGGCGCCGAATACGCCGATCACGGCTGCCCAGTCGCCCTTCTGGGCTTTGGGGCTGTTCCGGCTGTAGTGCTTGTAGGCCGGCCAGAGGAAGAACAACATCATCACGCTGGCGATCAGGCTGAGAATCTTCATCCAGGCCATTCGGCTTCCTCGATCAGGCAACCTGCCCATTGTGCCGTTCGATGGAGTTGGTGTCACCCTCCGAACGTCGGGCAAAAAAGAGGCGGCCATTCGGCCGCCTGAACGTCGCACGAGGATGCGTACGGCGCACCGGAACCCTCGTGGCGCCGGTACGCAATGGGGTATCTTGTCAGGGTTTCACGGTACTCAGTTCCAGGATCTCCCAGTCCTGCATGCTGTCGCAGTGCCAATTGGTTTTGTGTGCCGGGCAACCGAAGCGCAACAGGTTCTCGACATTGTCGGGCGACTGATCGCACCATACGCCATTACAGAACACCACCTGCATCAATGACGGTCGGTTACATTCGGGTTCATCGTTCTTCCTGCCCTTGTTGTCGCTGTCTGCTGTGGCGATACAGGAAGGTGCGACCGGGAGTACGGCCAAGGCGCTTCCCTGTCATGCCAGGATCAAAGCCAATGCGACGAAAAGGATCGGCACGAGACGCATTTGTTTACCTCTGGGCCCGCAGGCAGCGCGAACAGGTCTGATGCCTGTTTGCTGGACGACCGCGTTGTTCTTCACATGTCGCTGTACGGGACGTCCAGAACGTTGTCACTCGCGTGCGCGGCCACACTATAGCCCAAAAAGCGGGTCGCGAAAACTGCA
>JANEMA010000026.1 GCA_024510845.1 Gammaproteobacteria bacterium | reverse complement strand
CAGCCGCCCGGGTCCGATGGTCTATAGTTGGCAACAGCCTCCGTCAGAGAGGCGTTCCGTCAAGAGTGAGGAGAGTAGAGATGTCCGAGATACACGTCGTCAAGCGTGACGATGAACAGCGACCGATCGAACCATTGTTCCATGTCGTCCAGACTCTGGACATGGGCGCGCCCCTGTGCTGGTTGCGCCTGGGTTGGCAGGACATGAAACGGGCCCCCGGTCCCAGCCTGGTGTACGGTTTTTCGCTGGTGATCTTCTTCGACCTGCTGAGCTGGCTGGCCTGGGACGGTGGGAACACCGTGGCCCTGTTCTCGCTGGTGCTGGCCTTCATCCTGGCAGGCCCCGTGCTGGCCTTCGGCCTGTATTCCATCAGTCGCCAGCTCGAGCAGGGGCGGGTGCCGCGCCTGGGTGTGTGTCTGCGCGAGAGCCGCTATCAGCTGCGCAATGAGCTGCTGTTCGCCATCGTGCTGCTGGTGGTATTGCTGATCTGGGCGCGCGCTGCGGCCATGGTCAACATCTTTGCGCCTGCCGACGAGGAAGCTGGCTGGCTGGGCGTGGTGCAGTTCCTGGCTATCGGCAGTGCCGTGGGCTCGATCTTCGCGGGGCTGGTGTTTTCGATCAGTGTGGTCTCGCTGCCGATGATGCTCGACCGTGATACCGATGCCATCACCGCCGCGCTCACCAGCATCAACGCGGTGTTCAGGAACAAGGGGCCGATGCTGCTGTGGGCCGTCCTGATCGGGCTGCTGATGCTGCTGGGATTCGCCACTGCCCTGTTGGGCATGGCACTGGTGCTGCCCTGGCTGGGGCACGCGAGCTGGCATGCCTACCGCGAGACGGTGTTGCCGCCGGAGGCAGAGGGGCCGAGAGAGCCCTGAGGGATGCCGCAGTGGTCGTGTGGTATCGGGCGGTTCGCCCTGATGGCGGGTGCTGCAGGTTTCCCCTGGTGCCTTTCGCCCCCGCCGTCTTCCGGTCCGGTCAGCCCCCGGCGGCGCGCAGGGCCTCGGCCTTGTCGGTCTCTTCCCAGGTGAAGCCCTCGTCCTCGCGGCCGAAGTGGCCGTAGGCGGCAGTCCTGCGGTACTTGATGCGATTAGTGTTGAGCAGGTCGAGCATGCGCAGGATGCCGTAGGGGCGCAGGTCGAAGTGCTCGCGTACCAGTTCCACGATCCGCTCATCCGGGATCTGCCCTGTGCCGAAGGTGTCGACCATGATGGAGGTCGGCTCGGCCACGCCGATGGCGTAGGAGACCTGGATCTCGCAGCGGTCGGCCAGCCCGGCGGCGACGATATTCTTGGCCACGTAGCGACCGGCATAGGCGGCGGAGCGGTCCACCTTGGAGGGGTCCTTGCCGGAGAAGGCCCCGCCGCCATGGCGCGCCGAACCTCCGTAGGTATCGACGATGATCTTGCGCCCGGTCAGTCCGGCATCGCCCATGGGGCCACCGATCACGAAGTTGCCGGTGGGGTTGATGTGGATCTTGGTGCCCGCGGTGAGCCGGCCGGTTGGTTCGAGCACCGGCTTGATGATCACGTCCATCACCGCGTCACGCAGGGCGGCCTGACCGATGGTGTCCGCATGCTGGGTGGAGAGTACCACGGCATCGATGGATAGCGGCTTGCCGTCCTTGTAGTGGAAGCTGATCTGGCTCTTGGCATCGGGGCGCAGCCAGTCGAGTTCGCCACTCTTGCGCACCTCGGTCTGGCGCTGCACCAGGCGGTGCGCGCAGAGAATGGGGGCGGGCATCAGTTCCGCGGTCTCGTTTGTGGCATAGCCAAACATGAGGCCCTGGTCACCGGCGCCCTGGTCCTCGGGGCGTTCGCGGTCCACGCCCTGGTTGATGTCGGGCGACTGCACGCCGATCGCGGTCATAATCGCGCAGGTCTCCCAGTCGAAGCCCATTGCCGAGCTGGTGTAGCCGATGTCGCGGATGGTGTCGCGGATGATGTGCTCGTAGTCGGGTTTGGCGGTGGTGGTGATTTCGCCGGCGATCAGGCACATGCCGGTCTTGAACAGGGTTTCGCAGGCTACGCGCGCGCGTGGATCCTCGGCGAGGATGGCGTCCAGTAATGCATCGGATACCTGGTCGGCCATCTTGTCGGGGTGCCCTTCGGAGACCGATTCGGATGTGAAGATGAATTCGTTGGCCATGGATTCGAGCCCCTGTAGCGTGTCACGCAAAACCTTACCGAACGCACTATTCTAGCACTTGTTGTGAGGCGGAATCGTATCTGGAAGAATGCACCCGGCTCATGGCCGATCTGAACGAGACGAGTGAGGTGAGAGGTGGTTTCCCTGGAGACTCCTGTATGCGAATTTGGGCGCCCTGCAGTGGATTTTCGCCTGCTTGGTGTGGACGGGCGGGAATGGACGCTCGATGATTGTATGGGCGAGAAGGGGGGGTTGGTGATTTTCATCTGCAATCATTGCCCCTATGTCAAGGCGGTGCTGGACCGCATCGTGCGCGACACTCTCGAATTGATGGAATACGGCATCGGCAGTGTGGCCATCATGTCCAACGATCCATCGATCTGCGCGGAGGATTCCTTCGAGGACATGAAGGCCGTCGCCGAGCGCATGGACTTTCCCTTCCCGTATCTGTTCGATGAAACCCAGGAAGTGGCCAAGGCCTATGGTGCGGTATGTACCCCGGACTTCTTCGGCTACAATGTGAACCGTGAGTTGCAGTACCGGGGGCGGCTGGACGCCAGTCGCAAGGTGGCCGCCCCTCCCGATGTGCGCCGTGATCTGTTCGAGGCCATGAAGCAGGTGGCGCTCACTGGTGAGGGACCGGCCGAACAGATCCCAAGCATGGGCTGTTCGATCAAATGGCGAGACGAGTGATACACCGTTTATTTCTGGAGTAAGTCCTGCAAAAACAAATGTTTGTTTCTCGCTCGATGCGGTGTGTTATTCGGCACTTTATAGGTGCATTGGAATATTTGCGGAATCCTTTCCTTGCCCCGCCGGTCCCTCCTGAGCAAGAATGCCGTACCATTTTGCGCTCGCAGAGCCTGACTGCCGTCCCACGGTGCTTCGAGACCAATGTGGAAGGCCATTGCGCGATGACAATTGAATTTTCCAATACTCGGCGCCCGCCGCGCCGGGACAGTTTTTTTCGTCTTTAGATTTCAGGAGAGACCCATGTCCTCACGCAGAGAACTCGCCAACGCCATCCGTGCGCTGAGTATGGACGCCGTTCAAAAGGCCAACTCCGGACACCCCGGCGCACCCATGGGCATGGCCGATATCGCCGAGGTGTTGTGGAATGACCATATGAAACACAATCCCAGCGATCCGCAATGGCCCGATCGCGACCGTTTCGTGCTGTCCAACGGACACGGTTCCATGCTGATCTACTCGCTGCTGCATCTGACCGGCTACGATCTGAGTATCGAGGATTTGAGGAACTTCCGTCAGCTGCATTCCAAGACTCCGGGACATCCGGAGTATGGTTATGCGCCGGGCGTGGAGACCACGACCGGTCCGCTGGGTCAGGGCATCACCAATGCCGTGGGTATGGCGATTGCCGAACGCGCCCTGGCTGCCGAGTTCAATCGTGACGGTCACGAGATCGTGGATCATCAAACCTATGTCTTTCTGGGTGATGGCTGCCTGATGGAAGGTATCTCCCACGAGGCCTGCTCGCTGGCCGGTACCTTGGGTCTGGGCAAGCTGATCTGCTTTTGGGACGACAATGGCATCTCCATCGACGGCCACGTCGATGGCTGGTTCGCCGACGACACTCCGGGTCGCTTCGATGCCTATGGCTGGCATGTGGTGTGTGACGTGGACGGTCACGATGCCGAGGCGGTGAACAGGGCCATCGAGGAGGCCAAGTCGGTGACCGACAAGCCCTCGATGATCTGCTGCAAGACCACCATCGGCTACGGTTCTCCCAACAAGGCCGGTTCACACGCTTGCCACGGTGCGCCGCTGGGCGAGGACGAGGTGGCCTTGACCAAGGAGGCCCTGAGCTGGAAACACGGCCCCTTCGATGTCCCCGAGGAGATCTACGAGGGCTGGAATGCGCGTGAGAAGGGCAAGGCAGCGCAGTCCGCCTGGGAAGACAAATTCAAGGCCTACGAGGCTGCCTATCCCGATCTGGCCGCCGAGTTCCGCCGCCGTATGGACGGTGAACTGCCTGCCGAGTGGGAACAGAAGGCCGATGCTTTCGTCGCCGAGTGCAACGAGAAGCAGGAAAACAAGGCCACTCGGCAGGCCTCGCTGGCTTCCATCGAGGCCTATGCTGCGGCCTTGCCAGAGCTGTTCGGTGGTTCGGCCGACCTGGGTTGCTCCAACCTCACCGAGTGGTCCGGTCATCGTCCGATGCGTAAGGACAGTCCGCATGCGAACTACGTCAACTATGGTGTGCGCGAGTTCGGCATGTCGGCCATCATGAACGGTATCGCCCTGCACGGCGGCTGGATCCCCTTCGGTGCCACCTTCCTGATGTTCTCGGAATACGCGCGCAACGCCATCCGTATGGCCGCGCTGATAAGGATCCGATCCATCTTCGTGTTCACCCACGATTCGATCGGTCTGGGTGAGGACGGTCCTACCCACCAGCCGGTGGAGCAGATCCCGACTCTGCGTATGGTGCCACGCATGAACACTTGGCGTCCCTGTGATACGGTCGAGGGCGCTGTCGCCTGGCGTGCTGCCATAGAATACAAGGACGGACCGACCAGCCTGGTGTTCTCGCGCCAGGGTCTGCCCTTCCAGCAACGCACATCGAAGCAGATCGCCAACATTGCACGTGGCGGTTATGTGCTGCGAGACTGTGACGGCACCCCGGATTGCATCGTGATCGCTACCGGTTCCGAGGTGGATCTGGCGGTCAAGGCCGCCGAGGCTTCCGATAAGAAGGTTCGTGTGGTATCCATGCCCTCGACCAATGTGTTCGACCAGCAGGATGCCGAGTACCGTGAATCGGTGCTGCCATCCTCGGGACAGAATCGTGTGGTGGTCGAGGCTGCTGCAACCGATGGTTGGTGGAAGTACGCGGGCTGCAACGGCCGCATCCTGGGCATCGACACCTTCGGCGAGTCCGCACCGGCCGGCGAACTGTTCAAAAAGTTTGGCTTTACCGTGGAGAATGTTCTCAAGGCCATCGATGAAGTCTGCGGCTGATTCTTTGCCGGGTGAGCCGATTGCCCCGGTGTTCAAGCTAGAAATCGAAATCCCAAGTTGAGGAGTTGACGACATGACGATCAAAGTAGGTATCAACGGCTTCGGCCGCATCGGCCGCATGGCCTTCCGTGCAATCGCCCAGGACTTCGCCGACGATCTGGAAGTGGTCGGCATCAACGACCTGCTGGACGCCGATTACTTGGCGTACATGCTCAATTACGATTCGGTGCACGGTAACTTCAAGGGTGATGTGAAGGCCGAAGGGGGCAACTTGGTAGTCGACGGCAAGACCATCCGTCTCACTGCCGAGCGTGATCCAGCCAACTTGGCTTGGAGTGACATCGGTGTTGATCTGGTGCTCGAGTGCACCGGTTTCTTTCTTACCGATGAGACTTGTCAGAAGCACATCGATGCTGGCGCACCCAAGGTGATCATGTCTGCACCCTCCAAGGATGGCACGCCCATGTTCGTCTACGGTGTCAACCACGAAACCTATGCCGACCAGAAGATCGTCTCTGCCGCTTCCTGCACCACCAACTGCTTGGCCCCGGTTGCCAAGGTGCTGCACGACAAGTGGGGTATCAATCGTGGTCTGATGTCCACAGTACACGCTGCCACTGCCACGCAGAAGACCGTGGACGGTCCCTCCATGAAGGACTGGCGCGGCGGTCGCGGCATTCTGGAGAATATCATCCCGTCTTCCACTGGTGCCGCCAAGGCCGTGGGTGTGGTGCTGCCCGAGCTGAACGGCCGGCTGACCGGTATGGCTTTCCGCGTGCCCACCTCGGATGTCTCGGTGGTAGATCTGACCGTGGAGCTGGAGAAGCCCGCCAGCTATGACGATATCTGTTCTGCCATGAAAGAGGCATCGCAGACTCCGGGTATCGGCGATACTTTGAGCTATACCGACGAGAAGGTGGTCTCGACCGACTTCCGTGGCTGTGGCTATTCATCGATTTTCGATGCCGGTGCCGGTATCGCCCTGGACGATACCTTCGTGAAGGTTGTTTCTTGGTACGACAACGAATACGGCTACACCTGCAACATGTTGCGGTTCGCGCGGCACGTTGCCGGTAGTTGATGTCATGAAGGTCCGGCTGCCGGTGCAACCCGGCGGCCGGATCTTATTCCGGTGGAGTCTTCGGGACAGGGATGCCTGTCCCAGAGGTTTTTCGGCAGCCACCGCTCCGGACACAGGCCTGCAGGTGCCGGTCTCTGGGCTTCAGTCACAGACATCTTCAAACCTATCAGGGAGTTCAATTATGGCTTTCATCAAGCTGACCGATCTCGATCTCGTCGGCAAGCGCGTGCTCATTCGCGCCGATCTCAATGTGCCCGTCAAGGATGGAAAGGTGACCTCCGATGCGCGCATCGTGGCCTCCCTGCCCACCATCAGACACTGTATGGAGGCCGGTGCCCGCGTCATGGTCATGTCACACCGTGGTCGTCCCGAGGAGGGCGAGTGGGACGAGGAGAACTCTCTGGCGCCCATCGCGATCGATCTGGGTGATAAGCTCGGCTGTGAGGTGCCGCTGATCAAGGACTACCTCGATGACGGTTTCGAGGTCGGCAAGGACGAGCAGCTGATTCTGCTCGAGAACGTGCGTTTCAACGTCGGCGAGAAGAAGGACGATGAAGTGCTGGCTCGCAAGTACGCTGCCCTGTGCGACATTTTCGTGATGGATGCCTTTGGTACCGCGCATCGCGCCCAGGCATCCACCCACGGTATTGGCAAGTTCGCGCCGATGGCCTGCGCTGGTCTGCTGCTCGCCGAAGAGCTCGATGCCTTGGCGAAAGCCTTGGCTGAGCCGGCGCGTCCCATGGTGGCCATCGTCGGTGGTTCCAAGGTCTCCACCAAGCTGACGGTGCTGGGTGCCTTGTCCGAGAAGGTCGATCAGTTGGTGGTCGGTGGTGGTATCGCCAATACCTTCATCAAGGCGTCTGGCTGCAATGTGGGCAAGTCGTTGTGTGAGTCCGACTTGGTGGATACTGCCAAGGCGCTGGTGGAAAAGATGAAAGCGCGCGGCGCCAACATCCCGATTCCCACCGATGTGGTGTGCGGCAAGGAATTTTCCGAAGATGCCGAGGCTACTTTCAAGCCGGTGGATCAGGTCGAGGATGACGAGATGATCTTCGACATTGGCCCCGATTCGGCGAAGGTCCTAGCCGACATTATCGCTGAGGCCGGTACCATCGTGTGGAACGGACCGGTGGGCGTGTTCGAGTTCGACCAGTTCGGTGAGGGGACCAAGGCTATCTCACTGGCGATTGCCGAGGCCGATGGCTTCAGTCTTGCCGGTGGAGGTGACACCATCGCCGCTATTCAGAAGTATGGAATCTACGACAAGATCTCTTATATTTCGACAGCCGGCGGAGCCTTTCTGGAATACCTGGAAGGCAAGGCACTGCCAGCCGTGACCATGCTGGAAGAAGCCGCACAGAAGTTCGGCGAGTGATCACACAAGGGGCAGCCTGATATCTGCCCCGGCTGTATATTGATTCGCCGCAGGGCATTTCGGTCAAGATTTCGCCAGGACGCTACCGAACCGACAGATTGAGAGAGCATGCAGAGAAGAACCAAGATTGTGGCCACGATGGGGCCGGCGACCGACGATTTCAAGGTGCTGGACGAGTTGATTGCTGCCGGTGTGGATGTGGTGCGGCTGAACATGTCGCATGGCAGTTACGAGGAGCACGAGCGGCGTTCCGAGCTGGTACGCAACCGGGCGCGCGCCAGCGGTCGCCAGGTCGGTGTGCTGGTGGACCTGCAGGGGCCCAAGATCCGCATCGGCCGTTTCACCGATGGCAAGATCCAGCTCCAGGCGGAAGAGCGCTTCATTCTGGACACCGCCTGGGACGGGAACGCCGGCAACCAGGAGCGGGTCGGCGTCACCTATCCCACCCTGCACGAGGAATGCACGCGCGGTGATACCCTGCTGCTCAACGACGGCATGATCGTGCTATGGGTCGAGGAGGTGGTCGGCACCGAGATCCGCTGCAAGGTAGTGATCGGTGGCACTCTCTCGAACAACAAGGGTATCAACAAGCAGGGTGGTGGGCTGTCTGCGCCCGCGCTCACCGAAAAGGACAAGGAAGACATCCTCTTCGCGGCACGCATCGAGGCCGATTATATCGCAGTCTCCTTCGTGTGCTCGGCCGGCGATGTGCAGAGCGCGCGCAATCTGTTGTGTGACGCTGGAGGGCACGGTGGCGTGGTGGCCAAGATCGAGCGTGCAGAGGCCCTGGATAACATCGATGAGATCATCGATGCCTCCGATGTCATTATGGTGGCGCGAGGTGATCTGGGGGTGGAGATCGGTGACGCCGAGCTGCCAGCGGTGCAGAAGGAGCTCATCCACAAGGCCCGTTTCATGAACTGTGTAGTCATCACCGCCACGCAGATGATGGAGTCCATGATCCAGAATCCCATTCCGACACGGGCCGAGGTGTTCGACGTGGCCAATGCGGTGCTCGACGGCACCGATGCCGTCATGCTCTCGGCTGAGACGGCGGCCGGCAGGTATCCGGTGAAGGCTGTCGAGGCCATGGACCGGATGTGCAAGGAAGCCGAGAAGCAGTCCAAGGCACGCAAGTCCGATCATCGCCTGCATTCGGTGTTCGGTCGTATCGACGAGGCCATTGCCATGGCCACCATGTATACGGCAAATCATCTGGGTGTGGCGGCCATCGCCTGTCTGACCGAATCGGGGTCCACGCCAAAGTGGATGTCGCGCATCCCTTCGGGTATTCCGATCTACGCGCTGACCGACCGGGTTTCAACCCGACGCCGTGTCACGATATTTCGCGGTGTCTACCCTGTAAGCTTCGAACTGGCTGCCGGGATTGACTCGCAGCAGGCCAATACCGAGGTTATCGAAGAGTTGCAACGTCGTGGCGCGGTACGCGATGACGATCTGGTGATCATCACCAAGGGTGACCTCAACGGCGTGGCGGGAGGCACCAACGTGATGAAGATCGTCCGTGTGGGTGAACACATCATCACCAAGTGATGCGGAAAACGACTTACAAACGTGAATCAAGAGAGAGGAGCTAACAGATGGCACTGATTTCACTTCGTCAGCTGCTGGATCATGCCGCCGAGCACGGCTATGGCATTCCGGCCTTCAACGTCAACAACCTCGAACAGATGCGCGCCATCATGGAAGCGGCGGCCGAGACCGATTCCCCGGTGGTCGTGCAGGCATCTGCTGGTGCCCGCAGCTATGCCGGTGCCCCCTTCCTGCGTCATCTCATGCAGGCTGCCATCGAAGAGTGGCCGGATATCCCGGTCTGCGTGCACCAGGATCATGGCACATCTCCCGCGGTCTGCTTGCGTTCCATTCAGCTGGGCTTTTCCTCGGTGATGATGGATGGCTCTCTGGGCGAGGACGGCAAGACTCCGACCACCTACGAATACAATGTCGATGTCACTCGCGCCGTGGTCGATATGGCACACGCTGGTGGTGTGTCAGTGGAGGGTGAGCTCGGCTGTCTCGGCTCGCTGGAGACCGGTATGGCGGGCGAGGAAGACGGTATCGGTGCCGAGGGCAAGCTGGATCACAGCCAGCTGCTGACCGACCCCGAAGAGGCCGCCGACTTCGTCAAGAAGACCGGCGTAGACGCTCTGGCCATCGCCATCGGTACTTCGCACGGTGCCTACAAGTTCACCCGCCCGCCGACAGGCGACATCCTGGCCATCGACCGTATCAAGGAGATTCACGCGCGGATCCCCGATACCCACTTGGTAATGCACGGTTCTTCCTCGGTACCGCAGGAATGGCTGAAGATCATCAATGAGCATGGCGGCGACATGGGCGAGACCTATGGTGTGCCAGTCGAGGAGATCGCCGAAGGTATCAAGCATGGCGTGCGCAAGGTGAACATCGACACCGATCTGCGCATGGCTTCCACCGGCGCCATCCGGAAGCATCTCAATGAGAATCCCTCAAACTTCGATCCACGGAAGTTCCTGGCTTCGGCCACCACTGCCATGAAAGGTATCTGCAAGGCCCGCTACGAGGCCTTCGGTACTGCGGGCAATGCCTCCAGGATCAAGCCGGTTTCGCTGGAGGACATGGTCAAGCGCTATCAGAACGGTGAGCTGGATCCGAAGGTCAACTGAGTTCGATCCTCCCGGTAAAGGAAGGGCGCTTTGGCGCCCTTTTTTCGTGGATTCAAAACAGGCGTAGTGGCGGATCGGCCATGTGCAGGTCCGTTACTGAGATGGCCTCCCCACCAGTTGGCCCTGGCCAGCCAAGGGGAATGCAGGATCATTCCAGCGATGGCAAAATCGATTGGCATAGCGGATCAGGCACAGCTGCACAGAGGCTCGTTCAGTTCCAGTTCGCTGCTGAAGGCGTGTTCTTCGCTTTGAGCAGCCGGCAGTGCGGACAGCGGCGGGTACCGTAGAGCGCGTGCGTGGCTGCCAGACCATGATTCAGGCACTGGTAAGCAGGCGCTCGGCTTCGTGGTATTTCTCGGCGGTCTTGTCGATGATTTCGTCGGGCAGTTTCGGGCCGGGCGGGGTCTTGTCCCAGTTGATTGTCTCGAGGTAGTCGCGCACGAACTGTTTGTCGAAGCTGGGCGGATTGATTCCGGGACGGTACTGATCGGAGGGCCAGAAGCGTGAAGAATCGGGTGTGAGCACCTCGTCGATCAGGTGCAGGTGGCCGTCATTGTCGAGGCCGAACTCGAACTTGGTGTCGGCGATGATAATGCCGCGTTTACGGGCATAGGTCGCTGCCTCGTTGTAGATGCGCAGGCTGATCTCGCGCACCTGCTCGGCCAGTTCGTGCCCCAGCAACTTCACTGTAGCAGCGAAATCGATGTTCTCGTCGTGCTTACCGACTGTTGCCTTGGTGGACGGAGTGTAGATGGCTTCGGGCAGGTGGTCGGTCAGCTGCAGGCCGGGCGGCAGTTCGATCCCGCAGACCTTACCTGTCGCCTGGTAGTCCTTCCAGCCCGAGCCGATCAAGTAGCCGCGCACGATGGCTTCGACCGGCAGAGGTTCCAACTTGCGTACGATCATGATGCGGTCGCCCAGGCGTTTGCGGGTGGTCATGTCGGGGATCACCTCGATCGGATCGTCATCCAGCAGGTGATTGGGGATCAACGATTGCATGCGCCGGAACCAGAACTTTGCTACTCGGGTCAGTACCTCACCTTTGCCCGGGATGGATTGAGGCAGCACCACGTCGAAGGCCGACAGGCGGTCGGTGGTGACGATCAGTATACGCTCGTCGTCGATGGCGTAGATGTCGCGCACCTTGCCGCGGTGTAGCCGTTGCAGATTGGGTAGATCGGTTTCGAAAAGGGCGTTCATGGTGTTTCCCATGGGTCGGACAGGTGTTGAATTATAGGGGAGGGGGAGGCCTGGGGGAGAACCGTGAGAGAAGCGGATGGATTTTCCTGTGAATCCAAGTAAAATAGTCAAGTATTGATGTGTAAACGGTTGAGGTGCTCCGGCGTGCTACCGGCACGAGGACAGCAAAGATGAGTGACGACAAGCAAGCCGCAGAAGACAAGCGCGAGGCTCTGGTGCAGATTACTCAGGCGGTTATGCGCCTGATGGATGCTTGGGAATTGAATACCCAACAGATGCAGGCATTGCTGCTTCTGCCCTCGAACGTGCGTGCGCGTGCCTTCCAGAAATTCCGTGACGGCAAGGATGTGTTGCCCGACGATACGGACGTATTGCGTCGTGCCAGCTATCTGTTGCGTATCGCCGATGCCTTGCGCACCACCTATCCGCGAAATCCGCGCATGTCTGGACGTTGGATCAAGCAGGCCCACCGTCGCTTTGGCCGACGTTCGCCGTTGTCGATCATCCTCGAAGGGGGCGAGGGTGGCATGATCGCCGTGCTCTCCGAGCTCGATTGTACTTTCTCCTGGGATCTCACAGGTTCGAAAGGTACTATCTATCGGCCTGCCGGAAATTCCTGAAGCCGCAGTCTCTCCTGCCGTTAACCTCGCTACGGTCATCAGCCGTTTCGTCCAGATACATGGGTCGACAGGAGTGAGGTATGGACAGGTTGTTTTCCCGTGTTGTCGATCCGGTACAGCTTGCACATCGCCTTGGGATTCTGCTGGCCCTGGTAGTCGGCGTGTCACTGGGGGGCAACGGGTTGCAGGCGACCTGGCAGCGGGTGAACGAGGTGGTGAACCATTTTACGAGATGGCAGTGGTCGAGGTGGTCGATCAATTCTCCGTGGCGGTCCGGTATATGGTTCGGGTGAGCGAGGTGGCACATGAGGATGCGGTGGAGCAACGGCGCCAGACCGACCGTCGGTGTGGCGGCGTTTGCCTCCGGGCTGTCGGATGCCACGCGTACCGCACGGGCTGCCGTACTCAGGAATCCACCGAGGTGGGGGCAGCCTGCGACCACGGGCTGGTCAGTATGCAACACGATTCCCGCCAGTGCTGGCCAGATTGATGCGATCGAATATCTGGCCCGGTTCGGGGACTGAGGGCGTTCCCCGAACGGAACCGCAAAGGACGCGAAAGCCTGAAGAAGCATTTTCACCGGGCATCTTGAACATTCACCACGAAGCACACGAAGGGTACGTGATCAGTGGTTATTGGTTGTGAGTTCAGCGTTCTCTCCCGAGTGGAACTCAGCGGAATCTGGGAAGTTCCCGATACGGCGAAGGCCTCTGGGATCGGAGTTGGGTGACTCCCGTTTTCCCCACCCGCTATAATCGCGCACCTTTTTCCTTCCCCGGTAATTCCTGTGATCCAGAATCTTCGCAACATCGCTATCATCGCTCATGTCGACCATGGCAAGACCACCCTGGTGGATGAGCTGCTCAAGCAGTCCGGCACGCTCGGTGAGCGTTTCGGTGAGGTGGAGCGGGTGATGGACTCCAACGACCAGGAGCGGGAGCGGGGGATCACCATCCTCTCCAAGAACACCGCGATCGACTGGAACGATTACCGCATCAATATCGTCGACACGCCGGGACACGCCGATTTCGGCGGCGAGGTGGAGCGGGTGCTGTCGATGGTCGATTCGGTGCTGTTGCTGGTGGACGCGCAGGAAGGCCCCATGCCGCAGACCCGCTTCGTCACCCAGAAGGCCTTTCAGCACGGGCTGCGGCCCATCGTGGTGGTGAACAAGATCGACAAGCCCGGCGCACGCCCGGACTGGGTGATCGACCAGGTATTCGAGCTGTTCGACAACCTGGGTGCCTCGGACGAACAACTGGATTTTCCCATCGTCTATGCTTCGGCGATCAACGGATACGCCTCGCTGGACGACAGTGTGCGCGAAGGTGACATGACGCCGCTGTTCGAGGCCATCGTCGAGCATTGCCCGGCACCGCAGGTGGACCCGGATGCCCCGTTCCAGATGCAGGTTTCCAACCTCGATTACAGCAGTTACGTGGGGGCGATCGCGGTCGGCCGCATCCGTCACGGCTCGGTGCGGCCCAACCAGGTGGTCACGGTGGTCAAGCCCGATGGTTCCACGTACAAGGCCAAGATCGGGCTGGTCTACGGCTACCTGGGGTTGGAGCGGAACGAGGTGGCCGAGGCCAGTGCCGGGGACATCATTGCCATCACCGGCATCGAGGCACCGAATGTCTCCGACACCCTGTGCGACCCGGAACACGTCGAGGCGCTGCCGCCGTTGAGCGTGGACGAGCCGACGGTGTCCATGACCTTCCAGGTCAACAGCTCGCCCTTCGCCGGGCGTGAAGGCAAGTACCTGACCTCGCGCCAGCTCAAGGAGCGGCTCGAGCGCGAGTTGATCCACAATGTGGCGTTGCGCGTCGAGGAGGGCACCGACCCGGAGAAGTTCAAGGTCTCCGGGCGCGGCGAGCTGCACCTGTCGGTGCTGATCGAGACCATGCGCCGCGAGGGGTTCGAGCTGGCCGTCTCGCGTCCCGAGGTGATCTTCCGCGAGATCGACGGCGAGGTCTGCGAGCCCTACGAGCAGGTCACCTTGGACGTCGAGGAGCAACACCAGGGGGCGGTGATGGAGGCGCTGGGCGAGCGCAAGGGAGAGTTGCGCGACATGGTCCCCGACGGCAAGGGCCGGGTGCGTCTGGACTACATCGTGCCTTCGCGCGGCCTGATCGGCTTCCAGACCGACTTCATGACCATGACCTCGGGTACCGGCCTGATCTACCACGTGTTCGATCATTACGGTCCGGCGCAGTCCGGTGGCATCGCCAAGCGCAAGAACGGGGTGTTGATCTCCAACGGCCAGGGCAAGGCGCTGGGCTATGCCCTGTTCAATCTGCAGGAGCGCGGGCGCCTGTTTGCCTCTCCGGGCGACGAGGTCTACGAGGGTCAGATCATCGGCATCCATTCGCGGGAGAACGACCTGGTGGTCAATCCGCTCAAGGGCAAGCAGCTGACCAATGTCCGCGCTGCCGGCAAGGACGACGCCATCACCCTCACCCCGCCCATCCCGCTCACCCTGGAGATGGCGCTGGAATTCATCGAGGATGACGAATTGGTGGAAGTCACGCCGAGTGCCATCCGCCTGCGCAAGAAGCTGCTCAAGGAGCACGAGCGCAAGCGCGCCAGTCGCGCCTGAGTCCTGTCTTCAATCTGTGCCGCATATGAGGCATGGCGGTGGCAAACGGAACCGTTCGAGCAATTCCGACAGTGGCAGCACCGGTGTAGGCTGCAGGGTGCGGGAGAGCTCGTTGAGAGGTTTGCCCGTTGCGAGGTCAGTATTGCGGTGGGTGTGCCGTGGCGAGGGGATTCTGGTGTTCCGGTGATTTGGCGTGGCCTTGGGTTGGTCGCGGTGCGTTCGAGCAGGCCATGTTCGACGATGGCCGTCGCAACCCGTACCGGTCGTGGCCGGGTGTTCTACCACAGTGGGCTGCCGAGTAGGGTGGTGATCAGGAGTCTGATCAGCAGATGCTTGAAGGACTTCATGCAGTTCTTCAGTATAATGCCGCGTTTCTTTCTCATTCCCATTCCGACTTTCTCAGGCAGGGGCAAGACATGGCGCAATCGGACATCAAGAAAGTGGTCCTGGCCTATTCCGGCGGACTGGATACCTCCATCATCCTAAAGTGGCTGCAGGACGTGTACGACTGCGAGGTGGTGACCTTCACCGCCGATATCGGTCAGGGTGAAGAGGTGGAGCCGGCACGGGCCAAGGCCGAAGCGCTGGGCATCCGCGAGATCTACATCGAAGACCTGCGCGAGGAATTCGTGCGTGACTACGTCTTCCCCATGTTCCGTGCCAATGCGGTGTACGAGGGAGAGTATTTGTTGGGTACCTCCATTGCCCGCCCATTGATCGCGAAACGGTTGGTGGAGATCGCCGTCGAGACCGGCGCGGATGCCATTGCCCATGGTGCCACCGGCAAGGGCAACGACCAGGTGCGCTTCGAACTGGGCGCCTATGCGCTGAATCCCGACATCAAGGTGATCGCGCCCTGGCGCGAATGGGATCTGCTCTCGCGCGAGAAGCTGATGGCCTATGCCGAGCAGCACGGCATCCCCATCGATTATGCCAAGCAGGGCAAGAAGTCGCCCTATTCGATGGACGCCAACCTGCTGCACATCTCCTACGAGGGCGGCATCCTCGAAGACCCCTGGGCCGAGCCCGAGGAGGACATGTGGCGCTGGACCGTGGCCCCCGAAAAGGCCCCCGACCAGCCGCAGTACCTGGTACTGGGCTTCGAGCGCGGCGACATCGTGTCCATCGACGGCGAACGCATGAGCCCGGCGCAGGTAATGGCGTATCTCAATCGCGTGGCCGGCAGCCATGGTGTAGGCCGTGACGACATCGTGGAGAACCGCTACGTGGGCATGAAGTCGCGTGGCTGCTACGAGACCCCGGCGGGCACCGTCATGCTCAAGGCGCATCGCGCCATGGAGTCGCTCACCCTCGACCGCGAGGCCGCGCACCTCAAGGACGAGCTGATGCCACGCTATGCGAGCATCATCTACAATGGCTACTGGTGGAGTCCCGAGCGCGGGGCCCTGCAGGCGCTGATCGACCAGACCCGGCAGACGGTCAACGGCGAGGTGCGCGTCAAGCTGTACAAGGGCAACGTCAGCGTGGTTGGCCGCCGCTCCGAGAGCGACAGCCTGTTCGACGAGTCCATTGCCACCTTCGAGGACGATGCCGGTGCCTACGACCAGAAGGACGCTGCCGGATTCATCAAGCTCAATGCACTGCGTCTGCGCGTGGATGCTCGCAGGCGCAACTGAAGTGTCGTTCGGGAATAAAGCAGGGTTGCTGACGTCGGGAAGTTCTGTAACGGAATTGCATGGACTGGTCAGTGCCGCCTGCCTGGAGGCCGAGGCGGCCGACTTCGAGTGATGCCGTGGACGAGTGCCCGCGCCTGCTGCTCAGCGCCTGCCTGCTGGGGCAGGCCGTGCGCTACGACGGTGGCCACAAGCATGCACCGGAACTGGTCGAAGCCCTCGGACGTTTTGCCGAGCTGATCCCCCTCTGTCCCGAGGCCGGCGCTGGGCTGGGTATCCCCCGCCCGCCGGTAGACCTGCATCGTGAAGGCGACAGGGTACGCATGTGCGGCGTGGACGATCCCGCCTTCGATCCCACCGACGCGCTGACCGACTGGTGTCGGCAACAGGCCGCCCTGCTGGAGGCGGTCGGCGGTTGCGTGCTCAAGGCACGCTCGCCGAGCTGTGGCATCGGCAGTGCTCCGCTGCACCACCCCGACGGTCGCGAGACCTCGACCGATGGTCTGTTCGTCGCCTACGTGCGCGCGAACTTCCCCGGCCTGCCGATGGCCGACGAAGAGACCCTGCGTGACCCCGTACAACTCGTGGGATTCCGCGAGTGGGTTTTCAGCTATGCAAAGCGAGAGGAATAACCACAAAGGGTACGAGGCACACAAAGTTTACCAAGGCTCTCACCGAGTCCTTTTCGGCTTGTGGGGCTGTCATCCCGTTACTCAGAAAATCAGCGGAAGTCGAAACGAAAACCAGAAAACAGGCCCCGACCATAGAGAATGGTATTGGTGTCAGCAAGGGCGGGAAACCCACATCCAGGATACTTGATGCTGTTTTTTGTGGTTAAGCCCATTCTCATGTCCAGTATGTTGTTTCCTGTACCGTCTGGGGCGTTATGCTCTGCGGTTATCGGCAATCTTGAACGAATGGTCGACGGAATGAAGGTGGTAACGAGATTCGGACTGATCGTGATCGGCGACGAGATCCTCGTCGGGCAGCGGCGCGACCACCATTTCGAGGGTATCGGCTCCCTGCTGCGCGCACGTGGCCTGGAGTTGGCCTGGCTGCGTGTCCTGCCGGACGATCCCGACTACCTCACTGCCGAATTGCGCCGCAGTTTCGCCGAAGGTATCCCGGTGTTCAGTTGCGGTGGCATCGGCTCTACACCCGACGATCACACCCGTGCCTGCGCTGCCGAGGCCGCCGGGGTGCCGCTGGTACGGCATCCCAAGGCGGTAGCAATCATCGAGGAGGAATTCGGTGAGGAGGCCTGTCCCGTTCGCATCCGCCTGGCCGAGTTACCCGAGGATGCGGAACTCATCCCCAATCCAGTCAATCGCATGCCTGGGTTCCGCTTGCGTGAGCACCACTTTCTGCCTGGCTTTCCCGACATGGCACATCCCATGGCTGCCTGGGTGCTCGATCATTATTACGATCGCCGTTCCCCGCAGTGTCAGCGTTCCGCCTGGGTACTCGATGCCAACGAGACGGAGCTGATGCCCATCATGGAAGCACAGGCTGCGCATTTTCCGGAACACAAGCTGTTCAGCCTGCCCCGGCTCGACACCCCGCGCCGTGTGGAGCTTGGCTATCGTGGTGGCGAGGAGATCGAGGCTCCCTTCCGTGCCTTGCTCGCCGCATTGGACGAAGCCGGTTTTCACTGGCGAGTCGATGACCCGTTTCAGCGGACGTCTTCTGATCCTGACTCGTGATGGTCATGGAGTGGGAGACGGTTCATGTACCGGGTAACAAGCCATGTACGTACGCCAACAGCCCGCTGGCGCGAGGCTCAGTCTGAGCTCCCCGTGAGCCCGGCTTCGTGCAGCTTCTCGAGATACTCTGTCCAGTACAGTGCCTGCCTGCGGCCCAAGCCATAGAGATAGTCCCAGTCGTATATTCCCGAGTCGTGACCATCATTGAATACTATCTTGATCCCATACTGGCCTACCGGGATCAGTTCGGTGATGTTTACACCCTGCTTGTTCACCTCGAGTTTTGCCTGTTGTCCCCAATGACCGCGCACCTCGGCCGAGGGGGAATACACGCGCAGGAACTCGGCGGGGTAGTGATAGGTCCGGCCGTCGTCGAAACGGACCTCCAGTTCGTGTGATTGCTGGTGCAGGACGATATCGGTCGGGCGAATTCGGGTCATGGTCATTCAGTAGATGAAAGGGATCAGGCGCTTGCAGCGGTGGCAGTAGTCGGCGTAGTCGGCGAATCTTTCGCGCAGGTAACGTTCCTCGCGCTGCATCTTGCCGAAGATGGCGATCAACAGGACGGGCAGCGAAGCCAGGTTGTACCACGTGCCGTTCCATGCAGCGATGCCGCTCATCAACAGAAACAGCGCCAGGTACATGGGATGGCGTACCCGGCGGTAGGGGCCGCTGGTGACCAGGCGCGCCTGCGTCAGCGGTTCGGGGTAGATGGCGAAGTTTCCCAGGCGGTTGTGCGTCAAGGTATAGACGGCGATCAGGCTGCCGGGTACGGACAGCCACAGCCAGGCTGGTGAGCCCTGCGGACTGCCGGCCCAGGGCACCAGGCCGATGCCGATAGTAATGAATTGCAGGCTGACCAGAAGGTGACTGGCGAGGGATTTGTGCATCAGCAGTGTGCTCCCATGTTGTGGGCCTGCCGCACCCGGTCTTCCGTGGATGCGTCGTCATCGCCCCAGCCGGTGAGGTGGCGTGTGATGACGACGGCCAGCGCCTCGATATGCGTTATCCGGTCGTTCAGGCAGGGGATGTATTCGTAGCGTTCCCCGCCCGCTTTCAGGAAGACCTCGCGATTTTCCATGGCGATCTCTTCCAGGGTCTCCAGGCAGTCCGCGGAGAAGCCGGGGCAGAGTACCTGCACTGATTTCACCCCATCTCCGGCCAGTTTGTGCAGGGTTTGGTCGGTATAGGGTTGCAGCCATTGTTTCGGTCCCAGCCGGGACTGGAAACTGAGCATCCAGGCGTCGTCGGCCAGTTCCAGTGTCTCGGCAAGCAGGCGGGCGCTCTTCTGGCATTCGCAGAAATAGGGGTCACCCTGCTCGAAGTATTTCTGCGGAATGCCGTGGAAGGAGAACAGCAGCCGGTCGGCTGTGCCGTACCGTGCGCGGTGTTCACACACGCTTTCGGCCAGCGCGCGGATGTAGGCCGGTTCGTCGTGGTAGTGGTTGACGAAACGTAGTTCCGGCAGCCAGCGCCAGCTGCGGAGTTCATCGGTCACAGCGTCGAATACCGAGGCCGTGGTGGTGGCTGAATACTGGGGATACAGCGGGAAGACCAGCACGCGGTCTGCTCCCTGTTCGCGTAGTCTGGCCAGACCCTTTGCGATCGAGGGTTGTCCGTAGCGCATTGCCAGTTCGACGATCAGGCCATCGCCGTGGTCTTGCGTGAGCCGTTCGTGCAGTGCCTGTTGCTGGCGACGCGAGATGGTCAGCAGTGGCGAGCCTTCTTCGCTCCAGATCTTGTGATAGGCCTCGGCCGAGCGACCCGGGCGGGTGTTGAGGATCACCAGGTTGAGGGCCAGCCACCAGGGCAGGCGCGGGGCCTCGACCACGCGTGGATCCCACAGGAACTCCTTCAGGTAGCGGCGCACCGCCCGACGGTCGGGAGCATCCGGGGTCCCGAGGTTGATCAGCAGCACGCCGATGCGTTTGGGTTGGTCGTGTCGATGGACGGGCGGGTTCATGGGCAGGTTCGAACAGCGGAGATGCATGGATTGTATCAGGCTGCCGTGGACGACATGTGTGCCCGCCACAGCTGCAATACCGACGGATCGGCCGGTGAGTTCGTGCGCCGGGTATGTCGGGCGCTCGGCCAGCACCTGCACACGCCAGAATATGCCATTGGTGCTGAAGGCCCGGGACCTGCCCGTTCCCGACCACTTGCAATACGACGTCGAAAGGGTTGAGCTGGAGCAGAGCGTGGCGACGCATCAGAATCGAAGTTTGAACTCCGCCCGGGTGAGGTAATCGGCCTCGCGCTCCAGCTCGGCATGGGTCAGCGGGTGGTGTTCCAGCCAACCCTCGGGAAAGGCGACGTGGAGCTTGTGACCGGAAACTTCCAGGGAGAGCATGGATTTGTTGTCGGGCGAGCGTCCCCGATGCAGGAGTACCGCCATGCGCAGCAGCACGCACAGGCGGCGGGTCGGCTCGATCAGGTGTTCGGGCAGGTTGCGGAAGGCCGATTCGCTGAACTTGCGGCGGTGGTTGCGCACCAATGTCGCGATCACCGCCTGCTGCTGACGCGAGAAGCCCGGCAGATCGGCATTGGCCAGGATGTAGGCACCGTGCTTGTGGAAGCCGGCATGCGAGATGCTCAAGCCGATTTCATGCAACTGGCAGGCCCAGGCGAGTACGCGTTCGTGGTCGCTGATGTCCAGTCCCCAACGGTGCGAGACCTGATAGAGCAGTGAACGGGCAGTGGTCTGCACGCGCTGTGC
The DNA here is from genome assembly GCA_024510845.1 of Gammaproteobacteria bacterium. Classification (GTDB taxonomy): domain Bacteria; phylum Pseudomonadota; class Gammaproteobacteria; order Chromatiales; family Chromatiaceae; genus MONJU. The sequence continues at coordinate 7,086 of JANEMA010000026.1, read as the reverse complement.
CTGTGTCTGGTCGGTGCCGAAACGGGTGGCCAGGGAATCCACTGTGCGCTGGCAGATGTCCTGGTGCCGAGCATAGCCGATCATCTCGTAGAGCAGGCCCTCGCGCAGTGCCATGTCTGATACCCGCAGGTGGTCGATACCAAGTCGCTCGAACAGGGCCGAGAGTACGGCGACACCGCCAGCGAATACCGGCCGCCGGTCCTCGGACAGACCGTCGAGCTGGATCTTGTCGATGTGTCCGGCCTTGAGCAGTTTCTTGCGTAGCTTGCGCAGGCTCTCGGCGGTGATGCCTTCGCTGCTCCACCCGTTGGATTTGACCACCATGCGAATGGAACGGATGGTCCCCGAGCTGCCCACCACGCGTTCCCAGTTACCGGCCTGGTAGAAGTGGCGCACCGGACGGATCTCCAGGGCGGCGCGCAGCAGAGCGGAATTCATGGTGTCCTCGGTGATGCGGCCATCGTTGAACATCAGTCGGCTCATGCTCACACAGCCCATGTACAGGCTGTCGCGGCGGCCAGGTTCCATGCCCCGGCCGAGGATCAGTTCGGTGCTGCCACCGCCGATGTCGATCACCATGCGGCATTCCCTGCCAGCGGCCAGTCCATGCGCTACGCCCAGGTAGATCAGGCGGGCTTCCTCGTCGCCGGAGATAATCTCGATGGGGTGTCCCAGAGCCAGCTCGGCGGCACGCAGGAAGGTGCCATCGTCGGCGATTTGACGCATGGTGTTGGTGCCGACCGCGCGTACTGCTTCGGGCGGCAGGTCACGCAGGCGTTGGCTAAAGCGTTCCAGGCAGGCCAAGGCGCGCCTGACTACGTGGTTGTCCAGGGTTTTGTCGGGCAACAGACCCTTGCCGAGGCGCACCGGGTCGCGCAGGCGGTCCACCAGCGCCAGACGGTCGCCGTCCTGTCGTCCGACCACCATGTGAAAGCTGTTGGAACCCAGGTCGATGGCAGCGTAGGTTTGTGGCGAGGCGCCGCTGGGATCACTCATGTCGGGTTGTCCTGCTGAAGGAGGGGGTCACCGGGCCGGCCGCCACGGAAGGTGCCCGGCAATGCTACCGCTTTCGGGTGGGTGTTTGCACGACCCGGATCGTCTGATGGAGGTGGTCCGCCGCGAACGGAATCGGTGTGTATGACGGCCGGATGAAGATGAGATTCTGCAGTCACTGTGGTCACCCGGTGCGGTTGGGGGGTTCCTGCCGGCGACAATCGTGAACGGCATACTTGCGATGCCTGTGGCACCATCCATCACCACAATCCCGGGATTGTGGTCGGGTGTGTCGTGCATCACGGAGACAGAGTGTTGCTCTGTCGGCGTAACATTCTCTGGCGTGTTGTGGCGACTCGAAATCGTGGTCGTACCAGGAAGCAGCATCCAGCTCCTCGCCGAAACGGGTGCGCCTCTCGGTATTGGCTAGTCGCATGGCCCCCTGGTAGTCGGCAGGCACGGGGTCGGGGTGCAAGCACAGGAGAAGTCGGGTGGCTCGGGCAGGGGACAGGACACGTCGTCTTTCATGCTCATCGGTGCAGTACCAGTTCGAGTATGGCCTTGCTGCCAAAGTAGGCCAGCATCAGCACCACGAAGCCGGTGAGTGTCCAGCGGATGGCGGTGGTGCCGCGCCAGCCAAAGCGGTAGCGCCCCCACAACAGCGCGCCGAACACTACCCAGGCGATCAGTGACAGCAGGGTCTTGTGCGCCACGTGCCGGGCGAACATATCTCCCAGGTAGAGGAAGCCGCTGAGCAAGGACAGGCTGAGCAGGACGAAACCCAGGCCGATCATCTCGAACAGCAGGGCCTCCATGGTCTGCAATGGCGGTAGTGCACGGATGAAACCACCGGGGTGATGCGAGCGCAGATGATTGTCCTGAACCGCGAGCAGCAGCGCATGGATGGTGGCCAGGGTGAGCATGGCGTAGGCGAGGATACTCACGGTGACATGGACTCCCAGGGTCCAGTCGGCCTTGTTGTCCAGCAAATGATGTCCTGGGTTGTGCAGATCCAGCAGCAAGGTGAGCGCGGCCAGGGGGAAGACGGCCAGCCCCAGCATCTCTACCGGTTTGCCCAGTGCCGAGACCAGCAGCAGGGCAGCGATCATCCAGGCGGTGAGCGAGGCGGCATTGAAGAAGCCAAGGTTGATGCCGGCCTCGGTCACCAGCTCGTTGTAGAGCACGGTACCATGCAGGGTGATAGTCATGAATCCCAGGATCAGCACCAGATGACGCCGACTATGGACGTCGCGCCCACCGAACAGGCGCACGGCAACCAGCATGGCAATCAGCAGGTACAGGGCGGTAGCCGGATAGGTCAGCAGGGTGATGTTCATGGTGACATGATAATCGCACAGCAGCGCCAGGGCTGCATCCGTGCGTGTCAGGAGCAGATAAACTGTCCTGACTCGTCGCATGTGAGACGGGTTTCCTGGTCATCGGGGAGGTGTGCCATGAGCCGGACAGAACGGCCAATCGTTATCCCGATCGTTCCCTGACGCTTTTTCACAGTCCCGGAAGACGGGCCAGTCACCCCCGAAGGCCTGCCAACCTCTCGATATTCCCCGATCGGGCATCGGCCAATGTCTCTACTGTCATGCCGGATCGACCTGAACTCGAAGCGGATACTTTCACATGTGCTGCAAAACCCAAAAGTTCCAACTTGTTGCTAGCATTGCGGTGGTGGTTGGGATACGGCAACGGAGGAAGGTTGAATGTGCGGTATCTGTGGTGAGTGGCGGTTCGACGGCCCGGCACGCGATGTGGCGCTGGAGGCGATGTTGCCGACGCTGGCGCAGCGCGGGCCTGATGATGAGGGGCGCTGGTTGCACGAGGGCGTGGCGCTGGGGCACCGTCGCTTGTCGATCATCGACCTGTCCGAGCGATCGCACCAGCCGATGGTCGATGGCGAGCTGGCACTGGTGTTCAATGGTGCCATCTACAACTACCGCGAACTGCGCCGCGAGCTGCAGGCGCGCGGCCATCGCTTCGTCTCCGAGGGCGATACCGAGGTCATCCTCAAGGCCTACCGCGAATGGGGCGAGGACTGTCCGCAGCATCTGCACGGCATGTTCGCCTTCGCCATCCACGATGGTGCGCGTAACCGGCTGTTCTGTGCACGTGATCGCTTCGGGATCAAGCCGTTCTACTACGCGCAAGGCGACAGCTGGTGGCGCTTCGCCTCGAATACCCGGGCACTGCTCGCCGCGGGCGGGGTCGATACCGCGCTCGACCCGGCGGCCCTGCACTTCCAGTACAGCCTGCATGGCGTGGTTCCTGCCCCGTATACCCTGCTGCGTGGCATTCGCAAGCTGGAACCTGCGCATGTGCTGATTGTCGAGGCCGATGGTTCGACCCGCCTGCGGCGTTACTGGGACCTGGATGTACGGCGCAGCGACACGGACCTCGCGCGCTCGGAAGATGAATGGGTCGAACTGATCCATGATCGCCTGGTCTCCGCGGTGCGCCGGCGCAACGAGGTGGCCGATGTACCGGTGGGTGTACTGCTCTCGGGGGGGCTGGACTCCAGCCTGCTGGTGGCGCTGCTCGACGAGATCGGCATCGAGGGCTTTCACACCTTTTCGGTCGGTTTCGAGGACCAGCCGGAAGAAAAGGGCAGCGAGTTCGAGTATTCCGACCAGGTGGTCGCACGTTTTCGGCCGATCCACCACCGGTTCCTGGTGCCCAACGACGAGGTGCTGAAACGGTTGCCCGAGGCGGTGGACGTCATGGCGGAACCCATGTTCGGTCAGGATGCGGTGGCCTTCTATCTGCTTTCCGAACAGGTCTCGCAACACATCAAGGTGGTGCAGTCAGGGCAGGGAGCGGACGAGGTCTTCGGTGGCTATTTCTGGTACCCGCGCATGGCCGCCGAGCACGGAGGATCACGCCTGGATCGATTTCGCAAGCACTATTTCGATCGTGACCACGACGACGAGATGCTGCACATGCTAGGTGCGCGTTGGCACACTCGGGATGTTGCCGGAGAGTACATCGCGCGCCGCCTCGATGATCCGCTCACCGATGACTTCATGGATGCGGTATTCAAGCTGGATGTGACCACCCTGATCGTGGACGACCCGGTCAAGCGTGTAGACAACATGACCATGGCCTGGGGGCTGGAGGCGAGGGTGCCCTTTCTCGATCACGAACTGGTCGAGGTCGCGGCGCGCACGACCACCGGGCTCAAGCTGCGTGATGGTGGCAAGTACCTGCTCAAGCGCATTGCGCGCGGATGCGTGCCAGACGCCGTGATCGATCGGCCCAAGGGGTATTTCCCCATGCCTGCGCTCAAATATGTGCGCGGCGAGTTCCTGGATTTCATGCGCGACATCCTCGATTCTCAGGCCTGTCGCCAGCGTGGTCTCTTTCGGCGTAATTATGTCGATCGTCTGCTCGATGCGCCCGAGATGCATCACACGCGCATCATGGGCAGCAAGTTGTGGCACCTGGCCCTGCTCGAATTCTGGTTACAGCGGTACGGAATCTGAGGTCCGGCCTCCTGCCTGAAGCTCAATCGCACGGGTAGTCTGTGGTTTATCCCTGACTCGCTCGCCCCTAGAATGTGCCTCTCATTCATCCAGGGCCGCGCTGGCGGTTCGCAACAGGCAAGAGGTGCCGCATTATGGACGTTCTGGAAAGGATCAGGCAGCAGGTCGAGTCCAACCCGATCATCATCTACATGAAGGGTACACCGCAGTTTCCACAATGTGGTTTCTCCTCGCGGGCAGTGGCAGCCTTGCAGGACTGTGGAGAGAAGTTCGCCTACGTGAATGTGCTGGCCGATCCCGAGATCTTCGAGAACCTGCCGCGTTTTGCCGACTGGCCTACCTTCCCGCAGGTGTACATCAATGGTGAGTTGGCCGGCGGTTGTGACATCACTCTGGAACTGCACGCCAGTGGCGAGTTGCAGAAGATGCTCAAGGCTGCGGTGCAGAACTGGCCGAAGGCCGAGGAAGAGGGGGCAGGCTGAGTCAGCGTCTTTTCGGGAGGGCGTCACTCCGACGGTTCATCTGCCGCCAGCCAGGGGCGAGCGGTGTCCAGAGCGTGCCACTGGTTGACGATGTGACAGAAGAGTTCCGCCGTCTTTTCCGCATCGTAGAGCGCGCCGTGTGCCTGGGTGGCGTCCCAGTCGATGCCGGCGGCCAATACTGCGCGCGCGAGCACGGTCTGACCGAAGGCCAGCCCGGCGAAGGTCACGGTGTCGAAGGTGCTGAACGGGTGGAAAGGGTTGCGCTTGTGGTGGCAGCGTGCCACCGCGGCGTTGATGAACCCCAGGTCGAAGAAGGCGTTGTGCCCCACCAGGATGGCGCGTTTGCAGCCGCTGGTCTTGACGGCCGCACGGATCGGCGCGAACAGGTCGGTGAGTGCCTGTTTCTCGGGCTTGGCGCCGCGTAGCGGGTTCCAGGGATCGATGCCGGTGAACTTCAGCGCCTTGGGGTCCAGATTGGCCCCATCGAAGGGAATGACATGTTCGATGAAGGACTCGGCGGGGTACAGTCGGCCTTCGTCGTCCATGCGCAGGGTCACGGCGGCGATCTCCAGCAGCGCATCGCTGGCCGAATCGAAGCCACCGGTCTCGACATCCACGACCACGGGAAGGTAACCGCGAAAGCGGCGGCTCATCAGGGGATTGTAGGGTGTTTTGCTCACTGACGGCAGGATAATGAAAGGTACGTCGGCTGGCGAGAGCTAATTCCATACAGGGAAGAGAGGGTCGATGGGCGCCGGTTTCGGCAAAATTCGCCTGACTTGCCTTTGATCTGAGCTTATAATTCGAAGACGGCGTCGGAATGTTCCGGCAGGAAAGTACTTGGTACTAAGGAAGATTGAAGCACCATGAACAGCTCCGTTCGCGTCAGCGGTACGCTGCGTATTCTCGTTCTCCTCGGTTTTCTTTTCCTCGGTGGTTATGCGACCGCCGATCCGGATTTTTCTGACCCGCGTGATCCTCTGGAAGGGTTCAACCGGGTGATGTTCAGCTTCAATGATTTGCTCGATCGGGCATTCGTCAAGCCCTTGGCCGAGGGCTATAGCCTGATTGTGCCCGCGCCGATGGACAAGGGTGTGACCAACTTCTTCAATAACCTGGAAGATATCACTTCGGCCATCAACAGCCTGCTGCAATTCAAGATCGCTCATGCCGCCACTAACCTCACCCGAGTGGTGGTCAATACCACTGTCGGGATCGGTGGGTTGTTCGACGTGGCCTCGCACCTCGATCTGCAACGCCACGAGGAAGATTTTGGTCAGACTCTGGGTACCTGGGGGGTGGCGTCCGGTCCCTACCTGGTGTTGCCGGTGCTGGGGCCGAGCAGCGGGCGGGATGCCATAGGTGTGGTGGTGGACTGGTTCACCGATCCGGTCACCTATGTGCAGGACGACACCGTACGCTGGAGTCTGCGCGGGCTGGATCTGGTCGAGACCCGTGCCAGCCTGCTGAATGCCAGCCGGGTGGTCGATCAGGCGGCGCTCGATCCCTATGCCTTCGTGCGCGATGTCTATCTTCAGCGCCGTCGCAGCGTGGTATATGACGGCAATCCTCCGAGCGAGGAAGAAGAGGGTTTCTGAGACGTTCGGGGTTTGTCTCGAATGGCCAGCGTCTCAACCAACTCGGTCGGAAGGTCCACCCATCTGGCTATCCTGCCCCGCACCAGCCAGTCCTCGTCCTTCGCCAGTCGTTCGACCAGGTAAGGCGGCAAGTCGATGCACTGGGCCACTTGGCGGAGTGTATAGACGTCTTCCGCCAACCGCCCCTTTGGCTTCCGGTACTTGTCGGCCCTGTCCTTGTTGGTATCGCTCATCTGTCCTCTTCTTGCGTTTGTTCGGTGGAGGGCATGAACCGGCCACATTCCGGTTGCGAAACCCAGAGCCATAGGTTGAGCACCAGCAGCGACACGTACAGCAGTAACTTGCACACCGCCACCACCGCCACCCGCACCGGGGCATAACTGTGGGTGGACAGCAACTCGACCTCGTCGGGCTGGGTTTCTGCCGCGCGGGCCTGCTCGACCGCCGCGTGCCGGGATGCGTCCTTCTGCCGGATCGTCCGCTCGGCTAACATCGGTTCATCCCCGCGGGCGCGGGGAACAC
>JANEMA010000025.1 GCA_024510845.1 Gammaproteobacteria bacterium | reverse complement strand
ACTGGGATGTCCCAAAATCTTTTGCGAGATCGACGACTCGCTTGCTGCTCCCTGGCTTCTGCCAGCGTGGTACACAAGCGATAGGGAGGGGCGAGGTGTCCTCGGTGCTGGCGCGCTGACGCGGCGTTGCTCACCGACGGGAGCCATCCGGATCTCCCGTCGAATACAGGGGTGGTGCGAGCGTTGGCATGGATCGTCGAGGCCATGGCTTTTACTCTTTCAGGTCTTCCAGAAACAGGTCGATCAGCTCACGTGCTAGGAACAATTGTTTCCGGCCTCTCGGTATACCATGACATGGTGCCAGACATCTACCTGATCGCCAGCCCGGCAGGTTCCATTCTGAAATCCATATAAAATGGCGAATAACCCGTCTCTGGGGGGCAAGTGTCAAGGGGTGGATACATTGGTGCTTACGTCCCACAGATATTTCATTAACGTACTGTCCAGCTTGTCGCCTTTGCAGTCCATCTGCCACAGGCGGCTGAAATCAAAACCACAGTGCTTCAGCTTGCTGATCAACTGGTCTTTCCGTACCTTAAGAAAGTTGCTCTTGAATTCGCTGTCAGATGAGGCATTGAAAGCATCGTACAGCCCCCTGCTGCGGCAGCAGTGTGTAAGCTCTTCTTCAAGGTTTCCGCACTGCAGGATCAATCGGGGCTCGCGGCCTCTATCCTCCAGCATTTTCAGGTTCTTGGCAAGCCTGCTATTTGCCTCGTACGGACCTGTATCGGCATCCACCACCAAGACGATTTCCAGTTTTTGTTTCCATTTGCGCAGCATCGGTTCGGCATTGCGCTGCACGGCATTGAACACCTGTGCCTGCCCTGGCTCAATCAGTTTGCGGTCCTTGAGGGCTTTGATAAGGTGCTGTTCCGTCTCACCTTCGCACAGGTAAATGCGCTGTCTCATGTATCCTCCAGTAGCGCGTCGATCAGACCGGTATCCGGCATGGTGCCAAATATGTCATTGCGCACATAACCCAGCAGGTTTCGGTCATTTTTTCTAAAGCCCTTTTTTTCCGGATGAGCGAACCTGACAAAACCATCCTTGTACATAAATAGGTAGCTATGGCTAGGCAGCGCCATCGACAGGATGTCGTGATTGTGTGTGGTGTAAAACAGTTGGGAATAACGCCCCAGTCGCTCGATCATAACATTCAGAATGGCCACCTCCATTTCGGTATGGGAATAGGCCATCTTCTCGTCCAAGAAAAAGGTGTGGCTCACCTCGGGAGAGTCTTTGCCTTGCCGAATGATCGACGCGAGCAGTTTGGCCATCTCGATGGACTCCAGCGTTCCCCTAGACAGGCGCTGGCGATCGGACGGACGCAACTGGCCGTCTTCAACGATCACGCGGTCACCATTCTGGAATGCAATCACATAGGCATTGTCTTTGTCCTGGGACAGCTGTACGGAAACAATGGAGCCGTCAAATGCGCGCAACACCTTCTCCAGCAGGACCAAATCCTGTTGTTCATGGGTCAGGTTGTCAGACGAAACGTCCATCTCGCAGAAGATGTAGTGCCAACCGCTGGCGCGATCCAACGCCACGCCTTTGAGACGCGCTTGACTGAACAGGGCCACATTGTCGGCATCACCGACAGCTGCCTGATCCGGCTCCGGCCAGTCGAACACGGGTTGGCTTTCATTGAGCGCGGCCTTCATTTGGGTCAAGCTCTTGCTCTTGCGCAGCGGCATGGTCCACAAGGTTTCCCGTTTTAGGCCTCTCGTATCCAGTTCTATCCGCAAGCGGCGCAACTCTTTGAGGACGGGCACCACGTACAGCAGATCAACCATCGCGGGCTTTGAGGTATCGTAGATATTTTCTCGAACTTGCTCGATGGGACGCCGCTCCAGCAGATAGTTGTTGATAGCACACATAAGCCGCCCAAGCGTGGTTTTGCCCGCTGCATTCGGCCCCATGATGACGCACACGCGCTTGAAGCGAACATTGGGAAATTCCTCCAAGTATTCGCCTTCTATCAGGCTGTTCTTCACACGGCGCGAATAGGTGAAATCGAGGGTCACATCCTGAAACATGTAGAGGTTATCGACCTTCAGGCTCAGAAAAATCATGGTATAAGTTCCATAGTTTGGAATATGTTCCTATATTGATCCGTGCCTAATGCAATAGCAAGTCGAGCTGCTGTCAGCCTCCGCAGCCAGCCGAGGAGAGCGAAATGAAGGCGGGTAGCCTCTGGTAGCTGCGAGGCGAGACGGTTTACCCGACGTGCGCGAAGCGCCAGAGGGGAAACACAGGTGGCTATCAGCTTGCAACGATCGGGTCACCGGAGGGGTGAGATGCGAGGCGTGTCGCGTGGAGGCGGCACGTTGATTCTCACATATGCTCGAGCAGTTCTGCGTAAATTACGCCTGAATTCACGTGATTTCCTTGAAGTAACGTACTTCTCATTGCGCCCGATTCGCACCGCGGTCGATGTGGCATTGAGTGAACTCGATGCTGACTTCAATGCCATCTACTCCGAAACCATGGCCGTGACTCCATCCCGCCGGAAAAGCTCCTGCGTGCCCGATTGCTGATGGTGTTCTACACCCTTCGCAACGAATGCCAGTGGATGGAACAGAATCGCCTACAATCTGCTGTTCCGCTGGTTCGTTGGTTTTTCGATGGACGCACCACCCGCCATTTCGGGCCATGTCGCCAGCCAACGGTTCCGCAAGCGGATCGAGGAATGCTTCGGCTGGGCCAGGGTCATCGGCGGGATGCGCAAGAGCTGCCTTGTGGGGCGAGAGAAGCTGGATTTCCTGGTTCTTGCCTGATCAAAGCTCATGATCACTTGAACAGGGCCTCTCGCCCTCTACATATGCAAATATGGTAATCACTGATGTGAAAACGATCATGGATCTGTGCGAACGTGATACCCGTTGCCTCTGGCACCCTTACAGCGCCTGGGGTGCCGACCTGCCGCTGTTCGGCGTGCGCCGTGCCGAGGGGGTGAGGTTGCACCTGGATGATGGGCGTGAGCTGATCGATGGCATGGCCTCCTGGTGGTGTGTGATCCATGGTTACAATCACCCGATACTCAATGCCGCGATCGAGCGTCAGCTGAGGGACATGGCACACGTCATGTTCGGTGGGTTGACTCATGAGCCGGCCGTTGCGCTGGCCGAACGGCTGGTGGCGATCACGCCCGACGGGCTGGATGTGGTGTTCTTCGCCGATTCGGGTTCGGTGGCCATAGAAGCAGCCATGAAGATGGCGATTCAGTACCAGATTGCGCGCGGCAGGCCGGGGCGTCGCTTCCTGGTGCCGCGAGGCGGTTATCATGGCGACACCCTGCATGCCATGTCAGTGTGTGACCCCATCACTGGCATGCACAGCCTGTTCCGCGAGATGCTGCCACAACAGCTGTTCGTGGATAAGCCAGAGCCGGTCTTTGGCCAGCCCTGCGATGCGCATCATCTGGCCGCGCTCGAGGTGGCCTTTGCTGAGCATGCCGACTCGCTGGCCGGGGTGCTCCTCGAGCCCGTCGTGCAGGGTGCCGGCGGCATGCGCTTCTACTCGGCCGACTGGCTGCGTGCGGTGCGCGCCCTGTGCGACCGCCACGATATTCCGCTGATCGCCGACGAAATTGCCACCGGCTTCGGGCGTAGCGGGCGTCTGTTCGCCTGCGAGCACGCCGGCGTGACGCCGGATATCCTTGCCCTGGGCAAGGCGCTGACGGGGGGCTACATGACCCTGGCGGCCCTGCTCACCACCCCAAAGATCGCCGGCACCATCGTCGGAGGCGAGCCAGGGTTGTTCATGCACGGTCCCACCTTCATGGCCAATCCCCTGGCCTGCGCGGTGGCGCGCGCGAGCATCGACCTGTTGCTCGAGTCGCCCTGGCAGGCGCGGGTCGACACCATCGAGGATGGTCTGGGTCGCGGGCTCGCGCCCTGCGCCGCGTTGCCCCACGTTGCCGAGGTGCGCGTACTGGGGGCCATGGGTGTGGTCGAACTCACCGATCCGGTGGACATGAAGACGGTCCAGCCACGCTTTGTGGAACACGGCGTCTGGGTGCGTCCCTTCGGGCGCCTGGTCTACCTGATGCCCCCGTATGTGATCGGCGAGGAGGACCTGGCGCGGTTGTGTGGCGCAGTGGTCGAGGTAGTCGGCGAGCTGACGGTCCACGGTGGGCGCTGCGTTCCGCGGAACGCTTCTATATAATTGCCGGCCGATCCCGCGCCGGGCCCCGGCGCCTTTTCGTTTCGTCGAGGAAGGAACATGCCTGTCATCACGTTGCCCGATGGTTCCCAGCGTGCCTATGACCACCCGGTGACGGTCTCCGCGGTGGCTGCTGATATCGGTCCGGGGCTGGCCAAGGCTGCGCTCGCCGGCAAGCTCGACGGCGAACTGGTGGATCTCTCGCGTACCATCGACCATGATGCCGATCTGGCGATCGTCACCGCGCGTGACGAGGAGGCGCTGGAGTTGATCCGCCACGATGCGGCGCACGTGATGGCGCAGGCGGTGCAGGAGCTCTATCCGGGCACCCAGGTGACCATCGGCCCGGCGATCGAGGACGGCTTCTACTACGACTTCGCGCGCGAGGAGCCCTTCACGCCCGAGGATCTGCAGAAGATCGAGGATCGCATGCGCGAGATTGTCGGCCGCGACCTGCCCATCGAGCGCGAGGTCTGGGATCGCGAGGGGGTGAAGCAGGCCTTCGGCGAGATCGGCGAGCACTACAAGGTCGAGATCATCGATGCCATACCCGAGGGTGAGGCGATCTCGGTCTACCGTCAGGGCGACTGGTTCGACGTCTGCCGTGGTCCGCATCTGCCCAACACCGGCAAGCTGCCCAAGGCCTTCAAGCTGATGAAACTGGCCGGTGCCTACTGGCGGGGAGACGCGAACAACGCCATGCTGCAACGCATCTACGGTACGGCGTGGCGCGACAAGAAGGAGCTCAAGGCCTATCTCGGGCGCCTGGAAGAGGCCGAGAAGCGCGATCACCGACGCATCGGCCGCCAGCTCGACCTGTTCCACATCCAGAAAGAGGCGTCGGGCATGGTGTTCTGGCACGACAAGGGCTGGCGCATCTATCTCACCATCGAGAACTACATCCGCGAGAAGCTGCGTGCGCACGGCTACCAGGAGGTGCACACCCCGCAGGTGATCGATCGCACATTGTGGGAAAAATCGGGCCACTGGGACAAGTTCGGCGACATGATCTTTACCACGCATTCGGAGAATCGTGATTACGCGATCAAGCCGATGAACTGCCCGGCACATATCCAGATTTTCAACCAGGGGCTCAAGAGCTACCGTGACCTGCCGCTGCGCCTGGCAGAATTCGGTTCCTGCCACCGCAACGAGCCCTCGGGCACCCTGCATGGGTTGATGCGGGTGCGCAACTTCGTGCAGGACGACGCACACATCTTCTGTACCGAAGAGCAGATCTTGTCCGAGGTGCTGGCCTTCATCGATCTGTTGTTCGAGGTCTATCGTGACTTCGGCTTCGAGGACGTGCAGATCAAGCTGTCCACGCGCCCTGAGCAGCGCGTGGGATCGGATGATCTGTGGGACAAGGCCGAGCAGGCGCTGGATGACGCGCTGAACGAACGGGGTGTGGACTGGGAACTGCAACCGGGGGAAGGTGCCTTTTATGGTCCCAAGATCGAATTTGCCCTAAAGGATTGCCTGGGTCGGGTCTGGCAACTGGGCACCATACAGCTCGATTTCTCTATGCCCGAGCGCCTGGGCGCAACCTATGTGGCCGAGGACAACAGCAAGAAGACGCCGGTGATGCTGCACCGCGCCATCCTGGGCTCGCTGGAGCGTTTCATCGGCATCCTCATTGAGCACTATGCCGGTGTCTTGCCGTTGTGGCTGGCACCGGTGCAGGCGGTGGTGATGAACATCACCGACCGGCAGGCACCGTTCGTCGGCAAAGTCGCGCAGTTCCTGCAGGATCGCGGCATTCGAGTGGAAACGGACTTGAGAAACGAGAAGATCGGCTTTAAAATCCGCGAGCATACCTTGCAGGGGGTTCCTTACCTCTTGGTGGTGGGGAGCCGCGAAGTGGATGACCGCAGCGTCGCGGTGCGAACCCGCGGTGGCGAGGATCTGGGGACTTTTTCTCTCGATGATCTTGCCGGCAGGCTCAAGTTTGAGATCGACATGCAGTCTTGACCGTTTGCCCGATCGGCAAGCATGTCTCGTGGTGTGTCCTGTTTGACGGGCGGTTTTGTTTTTTTGGAGGAATCAGGACATCGCCAAGCAAGAAAAGCGCAATCGACTGAACGGAGACATCACCGCTCCCGAGGTCAGACTCATCGGTGCAGATGGGGAACAGGTTGGGATCATCAGCATCGGAGAAGCCCGGCGTGTTGCCGATGGTAGCGGGCTCGATCTGGTGGAGATCGTTCCCAACGCCGAGCCGCCTGTCTGCCGTATCATGGACTACGGAAAGTTCGTATTCGAGCAGAAAAAGCAGCGGCAGGAGGCGCGCAAGAAGCAGAAACAGGTTCAGGTGAAGGAGGTCAAGTTCCGGCCAGGAACCGATGTCGGTGACTACAAGGTCAAGTTGCGCAATCTCAGGCGGTTTCTCGAAAATAGCGACAAGTGCAAGGTGACGATACGTTTTCGTGGCCGGGAACATGCCCACCGCGAGCTGGGGCTGGAGATGCTCCGGCGCGTCGAGCGTGATTTGGTCGACATCTCCCAGGTGGAACAGCGGCCGATCATGGAAGGGCGCCAGATGGTGATGGTGCTCAGTCCGCTGAAGAAGTGATACCGAATCTGGCGGTATTGCCGCCACGGGTGGCCGGGCCCAAGGCATTGCCTGGGTCACTCTGAAGCAACCTTGGATACAGGAGACAGAAAAATGCCCAAGATCAAGACCCTCCGCGGTGCTGCCAAGCGCTTCCGTGTTACCGCCGGTGGCATCAGGCGCAACCAGTCGCACCGCCGTCACATCCTGACGAAGAAATCTACCAAACGTAAGCGTCACCTGCGTGTGCCGTCCATGTTGCACAGGAACGACGTGGCTGCGGCCCGCCGCATGATTCCCTATGCCTGACCGGAGGATCGATCCATGCCAAGAGTGAAACGCGGTGTTACTGCACACGCCAAGCACAAGAAGGTTCTCAAGCAGGCACGGGGCTATTACGGCGCCCGCCGCAAGGTGTTTCGGGTTGCCAAGCAGGCCGTCATCAAGGCCGGCCAGTACGCCTATCGCGACCGCAAGGTCAAGAAGCGCCAGTTCCGCGCCTTGTGGATCCAGCGGATCAATGCAGCGGCTCGCATGAGCGGTCTGTCCTACAGCCGCATGATCAATGGTCTGAACAAGGCAGGTATTGCCATCGATCGCAAGATGCTGGCCGATATCGCGGTGCATGACATGCCCGCCTTCAGCCAACTTGCCGAAAAGGCCAAGGCGGCTCTCGCCGGTTGATCGCCACCGGCATGTCCGACTGCCGGTCTGGAGATGGGGAAGTCGTCTGGTTTCCCCCTTTTCGGTGAAAGCTCCAACCGTATTCGAGAAAGCCATGGCAACAGAACTGGAACAGCTGCTGGACGAGGCGCAGGCTTCGGTGGAGGCCGTGGCCGACCTGCGTGTGCTCGACGAGGTGAGAGTGCGCTACCTGGGCAAGAGCGGGGTGTTTACCGCGCAGCTCAAGCAGCTCGGCAGGCTCTCCAAGGAAGAGCGCCCCGCGGCCGGGCAGGCGATCAACCGTGCCAAGCAGGTCCTGCAACAGGCCATCGAGGCGCGTCGCCAGGCCCTGGAGGCCGCCGCGCTGGCCGAGCGCCTGGCCGCCGAGCGCATCGACGTCACCCTGCCCGGGCGTGGCCCGGGGCGGGGCGGTCTGCACCCGGTGACGCGCACCATGCGGCGCATCCAGGAGATCTTTGGAGGTGCCGGTTTCCAGGTGGCGGAAGGTCCCGAGATTGAGGATGACTTCCACAACTTCGAGGCACTCAACATCCCCGCCCATCATCCGGCGCGGGCCATGCACGACACCTTCTATTTCGACGACGGCCTGCTGCTGCGTACCCATACATCGCCGGTGCAGATCCGGGTGATGAAGGACGCCGAGCCGCCGCTCAAGGTGATTGCACCGGGGCGCGTCTATCGCTGCGACTCCGACCTGACCCACACGCCCATGTTTCATCAGGTCGAGGGTTTCATGGTGGACGAGCAGGTCACCTTTGCCGATTTGAAGGGCATTCTCATTGCCTTCCTGCATGCCTTCTTCGATCGCGAGGATCTGGACGTACGTTTCCGCCCGTCCTATTTCCCCTTCACCGAGCCTTCGGCAGAAGTGGATATCCAGTGCGTGATGTGCAGCGGGGAAGGTTGCCGGGTATGTTCTGGCACTGGCTGGCTGGAGGTGCTGGGCTGCGGCATGATCCACCCCGAGGTGATGGGCCATGTCGGCATCGACAGCGAACGCTACACCGGTTATGCCTTTGGCATGGGGGTGGAGCGCCTAGCCATGTTGCGCTACGGCGTCAACGACCTGCGGCTGTTCTTCGAGAACGACTTGCGCTTCCTGCGGCAGTTTGCCTGAACAGAAAAACCACGAAGTTCACGAAGCACACGAAGGACAGTAGGGCGATGTAAGGTGAACGCTGCTGTGCGCGGAAGGGTAACGGAAAGACCAGCGACCGGGCTCTCGACCTTCTTCGTACCCTTTGTGCGTTTTGTGGTGAAGATTGACATGCAAGTCTCTAAGGACCGGTAACAATGCGATTCAGTGAAGCCTGGTTGCGTGAGTGGGTGAACCCGGACATCACCACCGAAGAGCTGGCCGATCAGCTCAGCATGGCCGGCCTGGAGGTGGATTCGGTGGAGCCGGCTGCGCCGGCGTTCAGTGGCGTGGTGGTCGGTCGGGTGCTCTCTTGCGAGAAACACCCTGATGCGGACAAGCTCAGCATCTGCCAGGTGGATGTGGACGGTGATGAGCCCCTGCAGATCGTATGCGGCGCACGCAATGTGGCGACCGGGCAGAAGGTTCCCGTGGCTATGGTGGGCGCGCGCCTGCCGGGTGATTTCAAGATCGGGAAGTCGAAACTGCGCGGTGTCCTGTCGCAGGGCATGATCTGCTCGGTGGCTGAACTGAGTCTGTCTGACTCCTCCGATGGCATCATGGTCTTGCCGGAAGACGCCCCGGTGGGCGAGGATCTCCGCACCTGGCTGGATCTGGATGATGCCTGTATCGATGTGGATCTGACACCGGATCGCAGCGATTGTCTGAGCGTGGCCGGCATTGCGCGTGAGGTGGCGGTGCTCAATCGGGCTCAGCTGCGTGGCGAGGCCATCGAGCCTGTCACTCCCGATCTCACCGACACCTTCCCGGTGACGGTGGAGATTCCCGAGACCTGCCCCCGCTATGTCTGTCGGGTGATTCGTGGTATCGACCCCGCTGCGCAGACGCCGTTTTGGATGGTCGAGCGTCTGCGCCGCAGTGGCGTGCGCGCCATTTCCCCTGTGGTGGATATTACCAATTATGTGATGCTCGAACTCGGTCAGCCCATGCATGGTTTCGATCTGGATCGGTTGCAGGGCGGGATTGCCGTACGTATGGCGCGGGACGGCGAGGCGCTGACGTTGCTCGACGGCAGCGAGGTGACCTTGCGTGAAGACACACTGGTGATCGCCGATGGCAAGGGGCCGCTGGCCTTGGCCGGCATCATGGGCGGTGAGGCGAGCGGTGTGACCAGCGAGACGCACAACGTGCTTCTGGAGGCGGCTTTCTTCTCGCCACTGGCGATCGCCGGCAAGGCGCGTCGCTATGGTCTGCATACCAATTCGTCTCACCGTTTCGAGCGTGGCGTCGATCCCGAGTTGCCGGTGCGTGCCATGGAGTATGCCATCGCACTGTTGCTCGAGATCGCCGGTGGCCAGGCCGGGCCGGTCAGTGAGACAGTGAGCGAGGCACAGTTGCCGGTACGGCGACCCATCCGCCTGCGTCGTGCGCGTATCCCGCGCATCCTGGGTATCGAACTGGTCGATGCCGAGGTGCAGGATATTCTCGAGCACCTGGGTATGCGGGTACAGGGCATTGATGAGGGTTGGGAGGTCACGCCGCCGAGCAGTCGCTTCGATATCGCCATTGAGGTGGACATGATCAAGGAGCTGGGACGCATCCACGGCTATGCTGGCATCCCTGCCAGTCTGCATGCAGCCCCGGCTACCATCACTGTGCAGTCCGAAGCGGCCTTCCGTCTCGATCGCGCGCGCGACATTCTGGTCGACAGGGACTACCATGAGGTCATCACTTACAGCTTCATCAGCACAGAGATGGCCGAGCAGGTCACGCCGGACATAGCCTCGGTGCGTTTGAGCAACCCCATATCTGCCGATATGTCGGTGATGCGCTCTAGCCTGTGGCCCGGATTGCTGACTGCGGCACACCATAACCTGGCGCGCCAGCAGGAGCGGGTGCGTATCTTCGAGTCGGGTCTCATCTTCGAACGGATCGCCGGCGAGATTGCTCAGCGTCCCAGGTTGGGCGGGTTGATCTGTGGCCCGGTGGTCCACACTCAGTGGGGGCAGGCCGCGCGCAAGGCCGATTTCTTCGATCTCAAGGGCGACCTGGAGGCGGTGCTCACCCAGGTCGCACCCGCCAGGGACTTCGGTTTTGTGGTAGCCGAGCATCCGGCCCTGCACCCGGGGCAGTCTGCTCGGGTGCTCTGTCATGGGCAGGCCATCGGTTGGATCGGTGCGGTGCATCCACGGCTTCAGCAGCGGCTGGATCTGCCGGTTGGCTATGTGTTCGAGGTCTCGCTCGAAGAGCTGACCCAAGGTCGTCTGCCGGCCTTTGTACCCTTGTCCAGGTATCCGGCCATTCGCCGCGATTTTGCCATCGTGGTGGCGCACGAGACGAACTGGGAGCAGGTGCGTGATGTAGTGCGTGGTGTGGCGCCAGAAATTGTGCGCGAGATCCAGTTGTTTGACGTCTATACTGGACAGAGTGTAGATCCCGATCGAAAAAGTCTCGCTTTGAGCTTGATTTTACAGGATTCTTCGCACACTCTTACCGAGCAGGAAGTCGAGGAGGCGAGTGCTGCCGTGCTGCAGGCTCTGGCCAATGAATTGTCCGCCACACTCAGAGACTAGGTTGAGACGCTATGGCATTGACCAAGGCCGACATGGCAGAACATCTGTTCGATGAGCTGGGGCTGAACAAGCGCGAAGCCAAGGAGATGGTGGAGATGTTCTTCGAGGAGATCCGCCAGTCTCTGGAGGACGGCCGCCAAGTAAAGCTGTCGGGTTTCGGCAATTTCGATCTGCGCGAAAAGCGCCAGCGGCCCGGGCGCAATCCCAAGACGGGTGAGGAGATTCCCATCTCTGCGCGCCGGGTGGTCACCTTCCGGCCCGGACAGAAGCTCAAGGCCCGGGTCGAGGCTTATACTCGGCAGCAGGCTGCGACAGCCGAGCAGTGGACCGCTTGAGGTGAGGTAGCCGCTCGTGCTCGATCCCGAGAGCAGTAATCTGGAATTGCCGCCGATCCCAGGAAAGCGCTATTTTACCATCGGTGAGGTGGCAGAGCTGTGCCAAGTCAAGCCGCACGTGTTGCGCTACTGGGAGCAGGAGTTTCCTCAGCTCAAGCCAGTCAAGCGGCGTGGCAACCGGCGTTACTACCAGCGTTACGACGTCGAGCTGATCCGCCAGATTCGTAGCCTGCTCTACGAGTATGGTTTCACCATCGGCGGTGCGCGCCAGCGTCTGGAAGAAGGTGACGGTGAGCCTGGAAAAGCCAAGGGAACCGATCCACAACTGATCCGTGAGCTGCGCGAGGAACTCGATGCCATCCTGCAATTGCTCGAGGCCTGATTGGACCGTTTTCAAATTGACAAACGCAGCATGCCCATCTAGCATGCGCGTCTCGTTTTCGGAGCGTAGCGCAGCTTGGTAGCGCACCACAATGGGGTTGTGGGGGTCGGGAGTTCGAATCTCCCCGCTCCGACCAATAAGTCAACTGGTTATGTGATTTGTAATGGATCGCAGTTGCAGGCCAGTCGTAAACGAACCCAGGAATCAGGTTTTTTCTGGGGGAAACTGGATTTTTTGCACTCTGTACCTAACATGGTGTATTGACACCGATCTGCAGTGGTGAGAATGCTCGTTTCCGCAAAAGACTTGAGCAATTGCTTGCTCGAGGGTCCAACAGAGACATCGTTTTTGACGATTTGGTGCGTTCCACCCATGTCATCGGCGAATTCATGGAGCCTCAAAGCAAGGATCCCGGTGCCATTTTCTGTCCGGAATGCCTCTGCCTGCTTGGCTGACTGCGATGGCTATGAGGCAATTGCCGAGGCGACGCTGGTTGCCTGAGCAGGTGAGCGAAATGTATGCCCGCTGAGACTGTCGGCGGTTTTTTTTTGGGGTATCGCAGATCTCCGGCGAAGGTTGAGTCGCTCCGTACCGTTGTCCTGTGATGGTGACGGAGGTGGAGTCGTGTTCGACAAGCGCACTTTGACCGAACCGGGCGGCTGGACGGGCTACCGGGTTGCGTATCTGGAGCATCCACCCACCGGGCGAAGGCTGGATGGGGAGAGGGAAGTTGCTGATCCGGCTGGAACCTTGCGGCAAGACGATGCGCTACTCCCGCTGCGGGAAGAAGAACCAGTCGGTGCAGACACCACGGTGAGTCGCATCCGCGACCTGCCCGGTCCAGGACTGGGACGTGGTGTTGACCGTCCCCGCGCTGGCGTCTGTGGCGCTCGATGCAGCCGGATACGCTATAAACGACTCTGGACCAGCTCTACGGGTGTGATAACCGATGTCAGGAGCCGGGGCAGGAGGCTCTTCTGCACTGGTGGTATCGGGAAACATCGTGAGCTGGTGTCTCAAGCCATCCCGACAATGTGGTACCCCGAGTCCACGTACAGCACGTCCCCTGTGATGCCCGAGGCCAGGTCCGAGCAGAGGAAGGCCGTGGCGTTGCCGACCTGCTCGATGGTGACGTTGCGGCGCAGCGGTGTTTTCTTTTCGGCCTCGGCCAGCATGCTGCGGAAGTCGGAGATGCCGGAGGCGGCCAGGGTGCGGATGGGGCCGGCGGATACGGCGTTGATGCGAATTCCCTCGGGCCCCAGGCTGTCGGCCAGGTAACGCATGTTGGCCTCCAGCGAGGCCTTGGCCACGCCCATGACATTGTAGTTCGGCACGGTGCGCACCGAGCCCAGGTAGGTCATGGTGACGATGCTCGCGTTACGGCCCTGCATCAGCGGGCGCGCCGCCTTGGCCAGGGCGGCCAGGCTGTAGGAGCTGATGTCGTGGGCAATACGGAAGCCCTCGCGGGTGACGGCATCGATGTAGCTGCCCTCGAGCTGATCACGCGGGGCGAAACCGACCGAGTGAACCAGGCAGTCGAGGGCGCCCCAGCGTTTCTTCAGAGTGTCGAACACCGCGTCGATCTGTTCGTCGCTGGCCACATCCAGCGGCAGAACGATGTCCGAGCCGAATTCCTCGGCGAAACCGCGTACCCGCTTTTCCAGCTTTTCGCCCTGGTAGGTAAAGGCGAGCTCGGCGCCTTCGCGGTGCATGGCTGCGGCTACGCCGTAGGCGATCGAACGGTTGCTGGCGACGCCCACGATGAGCACTTTCTTGTCGGCGAGAAAACCCATGAATCTTTACCTGCTCTGGTAGATTGATCGGCGCTGGCGGTCGTGGGCGGAGAATGCGATGATCCGCCTCGGAATCGCCGTGTACGGAAACCGATAAACTACCTGAAATCCGCATCTTGTTCAAAAGACTCGGCCACAATCCGTTCCGCCTGCTCCTGCTGCTGGCCCTGCTGGTGCTGGGCGGCTGCGGTGATCCGCCATGGAACGACCCCTGGCCCTCGGAAGATGTGTCGGGGTCGGTGTTCTTCAGTTCCTTCGCTGAGCGGCCCAAGTACCTGGACCCGGCGCGTTCCTACAGCTCCAACGAATGGGCCTTCATCTCGCAGGTCTATGAGCCCCCTCTGCAATACCATTACCTGAAGCGCTCCTACGAGCTGGTGCCGCTGACCGCCGATGGCATGCCCGAGGTGCGACGGTACGATGCGGCGGGTCGGCTGTTGCCGGCGGACGCGCCGGCCGACCAGGTGGCCACGACCGAGTATCTGATCCATATCCGCCCGGGTATCCGATACCAGCCGCACCCGGCGTTTGCGCACACGGCCGATGGTCGCTATCGCTACTGGCCGTTGCGCGAAGAGGGCCTGGCCGAGCGTTACACCCTGGCCGATTTCTCCGAGACCGGCACCCGCGAGCTGGTGGCGGCGGACTATGCCTACCAGATCAAGCGCCTGGCCTTTCCGCCCAACCATTCGCCGCTGGCCGGGTTGCTGGCCGAGCATATCGAGGATTTCGCGGCGTTTGCGAAAGTGGCAGCCGAGCAGGCGCTGCGGGATCGTGCCGCCGGGCGCCTGTGGACCGACCTGCGCCCACTGCAGATGGAGGGGGTGCGGGTGATCGACCGCTACACCTGCAGCATCCGCCTGAAGGACAGCTACCCGCAGTTCATCTACTGGCTGGCGACCAATTTCTTCGCCCCTATGCCCTGGGAGGCGGAGCGCTTCCATGCCCAGCCCGGCATGATCGAACGCAACATCACCCTCAACTGGTACCCGGTGGGCACCGGTCCCTTCATGCTTACCGAGAACAACCCCAATCTGCGCATGGTGCTGGAGCGTAATCCCAATTTTCACGGTGAGCGCTATCCCGCCGAGGGCAGCGAGGCCGACCGTGCGCGTGGTCTGCTCGACGATGCCGGACGCCCGATGCCGTTCATCGACAAGGCGGTCTATACCCTGGAGAAGGAAGCCATCCCGCGCTGGAACAAGTTCCTGCAAGGCTATTACGACAGCTCGGGCATTGCCTCGGACAGCTTCGACCAGGCAGTGCAGCTCGCTGCCGATGGCGACGCGCGCCTGACCCCGGAGATGCGCGAGAAAGGCATCGCCCTGGACACAGCGGTGGAGACCTCGATCTACTACATGAGCTTCAACATGCGAGACCCGATGGTCGGTGGCGATCCCGACGACCCGGCCGACCAGCAGCGTGCACGCAAGCTGCGCCAGGCGATCGCCATCGCGGTGGACTGGGAGGAGTTCATCGCCATCTTCAACAACGGGCGCGGCCTGCCGGCACACGGGCCGCTGCCGCCGGGGATCTTCGGGTACCGTGAGGGCAGGGAGGGCATCAATCCCGTGGTCTATCGCTGGCAGGACGGCAAGCCGGTGCGGCGCTCCATCGAGGAGGCGAAGCGCCTGCTGGCCGAGGCGGGCTACCCCGATGGCATCGATCCGGTCACAGGCAACGCCCTGGTGCTGTACTACGACACCGCGCTCTCGGGGCCGGGCAGCAAGTCCATCCTGCAATGGTACGTCAATCAGTTCCGCAAGCTGGGGATCTCGCTGGTGGTGCGTGCCACCGACTACAACCGCTTCCAGGAAAAGATGCTCAAGGGCGCCGCGCAGATCTTCAGCTGGGGCTGGAATGCCGACTATCCCGACCCCGAGAACTTCCTGTTCCTGCTCTATGGTCCCAATGGCAAGGTCGAGCACCATGGCGAGAACGCGGCCAACTTCACCAATGCCGGGTTCGATGCCCTGTTCGAGCGCATGAAGAACTTGCCCAACGGTGCCGAGCGACAGCAGGTGATCGACCGCATGGTGGCCATCCTGCAGACCGAGTCGCCCTGGCTGTTCGGCTACTACCCCAAGGCGTTCAGCCTGCACCATGCCTGGTACCATAACGCCCTGCCGCACCTGATGGCCAACAATACCCTCAAGTACAAGCGTATCGACGGTGCCTTGCGTGCCCGCCGGCAGAAGGAATGGAACCAGCCGGTGACCTGGCCGCTGTGGACCCTGCTGGGCCTGCTGGTGCTGTCTGCGGTGCCCGCGATCCGCGATTACCGGGCGCGTGAGAGGAGACGTGCGCGATGATGGCCTATATCGTCCGCCGCGTTCTCTATGTCATCCCCATCCTGGTCGGGGTAAACCTGCTCACCTTCCTGCTGTTTTTCGTGGTCAACTCGCCGGATGACATGGCGCGCATGCACCTGGGGGTCAAGCGGGTCAGCGACCAGGCGATCGCCGAGTGGAAGGCGGAACGCGGCTACGACAAGCCGTTGGTGTGGAACGCCGGGGCCGAGGGGCTGGACAAGCTGACCGACACCATCTTCTTCGACAAGTCGGTGCGCCTGTTCGCCTTCGACTTCGGCCAGTCCGACAGCGGGCGCAACATCGGGCACGACATCGCACAGCGTATGTGGCCCAGCCTGGCGATCGCGATACCCATCATGCTGGTGGGACTGGCGGTGAACATCAGCTTCTCGCTGTTGCTGGCCTTCTTTCGAGGCACCTACCTGGACTTCTGGGGCGTGGTGCTGTGCGTGGCCATGATGTCCGTCTCGGGCTTGTTCTATATCATTGGCGGACAGGTGCTGCTGGGCAAGCTGCTCAATCTGTTCCCCATCTCCGGCTATGCGCCAGGGCCTGATGCCTGGCGCTTCCTGGTGCTGCCGGTGATCATCGGCGTGATCTCGGGCATCGGTTCGGGCACGCGCTGGTATCGTACCCTGTTCCTCGAGGAGGTCGGCAAGGACTTTGTGCGCACCGCGCGCGCCAAGGGGCTGTCCGAGCGCGCCGTGCTGTTCGGTCACGTGTTGCGCAACGCCCTGATCCCCATCCTCACCGGCGTGGTGGTGGTGATCCCGACCCTGTTCATGGGCAGCCTGTTGCTGGAATCCTTCTTCGGCATCCCCGGGTTGGGCAGCTACACCATCGACGCGATCAGCCGCCAGGACTTCGCGATCGTGCGCGCCATGGTGTTCCTCGGCGCCGTGCTCTACGTCCTGGGGCTGCTGCTGACCGACATCTCCTACACCCTGGTCGATCCGCGCGTGAGGTTGCAGTGATGGGGTTCCAGCCGGTCGTGCTCGCCACCGACGCGCTCATCTACCTGCTGCTGGCACTGGCGGTGGGGTTCGCGCTGTACGCGCGCCGCCATGAGCACCTGCGCGCACCCTGGCGGCAGGTGGCGGCCAGTCGCACCGCCATGGGCGCGCTGGTGGTGCTGGTGGTGTATGTGTTCATCGGCCTGCTCGACACCGTGCATTTCCGGCCACTGCAGGGACAGGATGCGCAGGGCCGGCCGCGTTATGCCACCGAGGTGCTCAGCCTGCTCGACCTGATCACCACCCCTCTGCGCGAGCATCGCGAGAAGACCTATTCGGCACCCTTCGCGACACACCTGTACATGCGCGAGACCATCGAGCTGCCCGACGGGCGCAAGGTGCGCGACTACCCGCGCCTGAAGTGGGGAGGGGCGCACCTGGCCGATCCGGCCGATCGCGCTGCGGATATCGCCCGGCGCGTGGCGGCGGGGCTGGTGCTGGGTCTGGCGATCTGGGGCGGGGCCTTGTTGCTGGCGGCGCGTGGCCGCCCGGCGCGTTTTCGGTGCCTGCTCCGCGCCCCCGAGCTGGCCGCCCTGCGCAGCGCCGCCTGGACCGGGTTGGTGGTGGCCCTGCTGCTTGGTCTGGTATTGACCCTGGCCGGGGTCTGGCACCTGCTGGGCACCGACAAGGTTGGGGAGGACGTGTTCTACCAGTCGCTCAAGAGTGTGCGCACCGGGTTGGTGATCGGCACCCTGACCACCCTGGTGATGCTGCCGGCAGCGGTGCTGCTGGGCATCATGGCCGGCTATTTCCGCGGCTGGGTGGACGATGTCATCCAGTATCTCTACACCACGCTCAGTTCGGTGCCCGGGGTGCTGTTGATCGCCGCCGCGGTGCTGATGATGCAGATCTACATGAACAATCACCAGGCGGAATTCAACAGCCTGGCCGAACGCGCCGACCTGCGCCTGCTCTTTCTGTGCCTGATCCTCGGAGTGACCAGCTGGACCTCGCTGTGCCGCCTGTTGCGTGGCGAGACGCTAAAGCTGCGCCAGCTCGAGTATGTGCAGGCGGCACAGGCCTTCGGAGTCCGACACTTCACCATCCTGGCGCGCCACGTGCTGCCGAATGTGATGCACATCGTGCTCATCGTGGTGGTGCTGGACTTCAGCGGCCTGGTACTGGCCGAAGCGGTACTGTCCTATATCAACATCGGGGTCGACCCCAACACCAACAGCTGGGGCAACATGATCAACAGCGCGCGCCTCGAACTGGCACGCGAGCCGGTGGTCTGGTGGTCGCTGGTGGCCGCCTTCGTGTTCATATTCATGCTGGTACTGGCGGCCAACCTGTTTGCCGACGTGGTGCGCGATGCCTTCGATCCGCGCCTGAGAGAGAGGACATGATCGATCTGCTGCTGGAGGTGCGGGGCCTGCGTACCTGGCTGGGGCCGGAGGACCAGCCGGTGCGTGCGGTCGACGGGGTGGACCTGGCGCTGCGGCATGGCGAGACCTACGTGCTGGTGGGCGAGTCGGGCTGCGGCAAGTCCATGATCGCCTATTCGCTGATGCGCCTGCTGCCGCCTTCCGGGCGCATCGTTGCCGGAGAGGTTCTGCTCGAGGGGCGTTCCCTGCTGGAACTCACCGAGGCGGAGATGCGCCGCGAGCGTGGCGGCAGCATCGGGATGATCTTCCAGGAGTCCATGACCTCGCTCAATCCGGTGATGAGTGTCGGCCGTCAGGTGGCCGAGGCGGTGCGGCTGCACGATCCGGAACATGCCGCGAATCCACGTCCAAGAGTGATCGAGCTGTTCCGCCAGGTCGGCATCTCCGATCCCGAGCACCGCGTCAACGAGTACCCACACCAGCTCTCTGGTGGCATGAAGCAGCGGGTGATGATCGCCATCGCCCTGGCCGGCTGCCCCAAGGTGCTGATCGCCGACGAGCCGACCACCGCGCTGGACGTGACCATTCAGGCACAGGTGCTGGAGCTGCTGCGCGACCTGCAGCGCGAGACTGGCATGGCCATCCTGCTGATTACCCACGACCTGGGTGTGGCTGCGGAGATGGCCGATCGGGTGGGGGTGATGTATGCCGGGCAGTTGGTAGAGACGGCCGGCGTTCGCGAGTTCTTCGATCTCCCACATCATCCTTACAGTTGCAAGCTATGCCGTGCCCTGCCCGGGGCGGACAAGCGGGCGCAGGGTCTGGACGCCATTCCGGGCAGGGTGCCGCCATTGGATCAGGCCTTCAGTCATTGCCGTTTCCTCGATCGTTGCGAGGCCCGCCAGGCGGTCTGCGAGGGGGCAGCGCCGCCGTGGCGCGGTGAGGCCGAAGACGGCTATCGCTGTTACCTGGCGGTCGAACAGATCGCCCTGGGGCCGCCTGCTGCTCGTGACGAGGGCGCCGCGCCTGCCAAGGCGGTGGCGCCGTTGCTCCGCGCGCGCGGCCTGCAAGTGCATTTCCCCATCCGCAAGGGTGTACTGCGCCGCGTGGTGGGGCAGACGTGCGCGGTCGATGGCCTGGACATCGACCTCTGGCCCGGGCGTACCCTGGCACTGGTCGGGGAATCGGGCTGCGGCAAGACAACGGCCGGTAAGGCGTTGCTTCAGCTGCTGCGGCCGACCGGCGGCAGCGTGCGTTTCGATGGTGTCGATCTGACCCGCTTGCGTGGCACACCCTTGCGTCGGCTGCGCCGCCAGTTCCAGATCATTTTCCAGGATTCGGCCTCGTCTATGAACCCGCGCATGCTGGTCGAGGACATCGTCGCCGAAGGTATGGTGGCGCAGGGTATCGGCACTTCGCGCGCCGCGCGCCGCGAACGCGTGATCGAACTACTGGATCAGGTCGGGCTGTCCGCGGTGGCATTGCGTCGCTATCCACACGAGTTCTCCGGCGGCCAGCGTCAGCGTATCGCCATTGCTCGTGCTCTGGCGGTCGAACCCCGCCTCATCGTATGTGACGAACCGACGAGTGCGCTGGACGTGAGTGTGCAGGCTCAGGTGCTCAATCTGCTCGAACATCTGCAGGACGAACTGGGTCTGGCCTATCTGTTCATCACACACGATATCTCGGTGGTGGCCTATCTGGCCGATGAGATGGCAGTGATGTACCTGGGCCGCATCGTCGAGCAGGGTACGGCCGAGACGGTCCTGGAGCATCCAGCGCACCCCTATACCCGGGCGCTGCTGGCAGCAGTCCCGGTGCCCGACCCGAAACATCGGCGCACGATCATCCGCCTCGAGAGTGATTTGCCGTCACCGGTCGCACCACCTTCCGGCTGCCATTTTCGTGAGCGGTGCCCGTGGATGATGCCGCGCTGCCACGAGGCCTATCCGCCGATGCGCGAGCTGGCGTCCGGGCATCGGGTCGCGTGCTGGTCGTACGAAGATGGAGAATGAGCCGTACTCAGGATGATCATTCCGGTTGCAGTGAACTGCAGCACCAGTGCGGCGAAGGAGAAACCTGGGTGTTGCCCGGTCTGCCGGAACGGCCCAAGGAACCGACGCTGGAAGCCCGGGTGGCACGTTACCAGGCCGGTTGCCGGCGTGCCTGCGATTGCAAGGCGACCTTCCGTGCCTGTTACATCGGTTGCGGGGAGAGGTATGCAGCCGCCGGGTATGCGTGGCCAACTGCGATGGGAACAAATAGGCTTCACTGCCGGGGCGATAGGAACGTGAAGGGTGTCGTATGCAGGTCGGGGGTCAGCACGACCATGGCCGAGAGGGGAAGCATCGGGAGGGCTTTCTATTCGCAGCCAGGGTGGTCGTTTCGTCTTGGCATCCTTTGCGGTTGACCTGTGGTCTCAGCCCGCGCTGCCGGGATAGACGACCAGGCGCTGGCCGGGCCGGATGTAGCGTCCCACCTTGTTCCAGCGCTTGAGATTACGTACCGACACCTGGAACTTGTGTGCGATGGTGTAGAGTGAGTCGCCCTTGCGGACCCGGTAGCGGATACGCGGGCCGTGGCGCACGGCGATGCCCTGCTGGCGGTCGCCGGCCTGGCCGGAAAGCGGAATGCGCAGGATGCGTCCGGTACGGATCAGGTGACCGCGCAGGCCATTGGCCTGGCGGATTGCGCTCATGCTCACACGGTAGCGCCGGGCGATGTGGATCAGGCTGTCGCCCCTTTTTACGTGGTGTTCCGCCCAGTGTCGCCACTGGCGTTTCGGCAGGGTCGCCAGCGCCTTCTTGAAAGCGGCCTGGCGTTCGATCGGGATCAGCAGCGTGGCGGGTCGATCGGGCGGGGTCACTCCGCGCGGGTAGGCTGGGTTCAGACGCAGGAACTCGGCCAGGGGGACCTCGGCCAGCCTGGCGGCGACCGCCAGATCCAGTGGGGCATCGGTTTCGATGGTGGCAAATTGTGGCCGGTCGGCGAGTGACGGCAGGGCAATACCAAAGGCATCGGGATCGGCGACGATGCGCGCGATCGCCAGCAGGCGTGGCACGTAGGCGTCGGTCTCGTCCGGCAGGTCCAGTTCCCAGTAGGCGATCGAGCGCCGTGCCCTGGCCGCGCGGCGAATGGCCTGGCGCACCGTACCGATGCCGCAGTTGTAGGCGGCGAGCGCGTGCAGCCAGTCGTCGTCGAGCTGGCGATGCAGGAATGCAAGGTATTGCAATGCGGCCAGCGTGGCTGCGAGCACGTCACGCCGCCCGTCGTACCAGCGGTCCCTGCGCAGGCCCAGCATGCGCGCGGTGCCTGGCATGAATTGCCACAGCCCCGCGGCGCCGTTGGGCGAGTAGGCCCGGGGCCGGAAGCCGCTCTCCACCATCGGCAGCAGGGCGATTTCGCCCGGCATGTCGCGGGTCTCCACCTCGTTGGCAATGTAGTACAGATAGGGCATGGCCTGATTGAACAGGGCGCGCAGTGCAACCGGATTGCGGCGCAGGCGGTTCAGTTCGGTTTCGATGTGCAGGTGTTCGAGGCCCTGGAAGCGGAAACGCCGCCTCAGGCGTTCCCAGAGGTCGGCAGGGGGAGTGGGAACGTTTGTTGGAGACACCCGGTCTGTCGATGCCATTTCGGCAGCGGTCGGTGATCGTGTCGGTATCACATGGGGGCGGGGCACCGGCGCCCCGGCTTTAGTGTTTGGTGGAACATCGGGACGCGTCACGGATTTGCCGGTTGTGAGCTCGCAGCCGGCCAGTGACAGCAAGGTGACGAGCAAGGACAGGCAGGCGACAGGAATCCACCATTGCCGGAAGCGGCGGCTTTGGTCAGAATCAAGGGTTATGGCGGTGTCCGGCGTGCAGATCATGGCGCGGGACTATATACGAAATCCAGCGGGATCCAACCACTCCGATGCACACCATTCCTACCTGTGAAGGGGTCTCCCCCGCATTCCGCCAGGCCCTGCGTCAGTGGTTCACCGGCGAGGCCGGGCGCTCGTTGTTGCAGGCCGAGCAAGCCTTGCTCGGGCGCTTGTCAGAGGGCCTGTTCGGTTACTACCTGGTGGACATCCAGGGTGTGACCGGTGACCTGGCTGGCGTGGAGGCCTGCCCGGTGCGCGAAAAGCTGCGCCTGGGGACGGGAGACGGCATCCTGGACATTCGCGCCGAGGGCGAGCGCCTGCCGCTGCGCACCGACGCCATCGACGTGGTCGTGCTGCACCATGGGCTGGACTATGCGCTCGATCCGCAGCAGGTGCTGCGCGAGGTCGAGCGCGTACTGATCCCCGAGGGGCGGGTGCTGATCGTCGGTTTCAACCCCTTCAGCCTGTGGGGGATATGGCGCTGGTTTCTCAAGTGGCATGGCCAGGTGCCCTGGTGCGGGCATTTTCTCTCTTACCGCCGGGTGGCCGACTGGCTGGGCCTGCTGGGTTTCGATATCGAGTACACCGATGTCACCGGTTTCGGTCTGTCGCTGGCGCACGCTGCGCTGGGTGAGGGGCCGCCGGGACGCTTCGAACGGTTGGCGCGGCGCCTGTGGCCGATGTTCGCCGGGGTCTACGTGATCCGCGCAGTCAAGCGGGTGTCCACCGTGACCCCGATCCGCCCGCGCTGGCGGGCCTTGCGCGTGCTTTCGCCGCGGGGGGTGATCGAGCCCTCCGCGCGCGGTACGATGAAACGGGAAAACGACACGACATGAACAAGCCGGTGGAACTCTTTACCGATGGCGCCTGCAAGGGCAACCCCGGTCCTGGAGGCTGGGGTGTCCTGCTGCGCTATGGCGACGCGGAAAAGGAACTGTGGGGCGGCGAGCTGGAGACGACCAACAACCGCATGGAGCTGATGGCAGTGATCTGCGGTCTGGAGGCGCTGAAGCGGCCCAGCCGGGTGATCGTCACCACCGATTCGCAGTACGTGAAGAACGGCATCACCCAGTGGATCCACAATTGGAAACGCAACGGCTGGAAGACCAGTGCGAAGAAACCGGTGAAGAACGCCGATCTGTGGCAGCGCCTGGACGAGGCCGCTGCTCGCCATGACATCGAATGGCAGTGGGTGCGCGGGCATACGGGGCACGCGGAGAATGAACGCGCGGATGCATTGGCCAACCGTGGCATCGAGGAGATGGTCGCATGAGCGAGGCGGGCAAGCGCCAGATCGTGCTGGATACCGAGACCACCGGCCTGGAGCCGGTGCAGGGGCACCGTATCATCGAGATCGGCTGTGTCGAGCTGATCGACCGGCGGCTCACCGGCAACAATTTCCATGTCTACCTGCAGCCGGATCGCGAGATCGATGCCGGCGCGATCGAAGTGCACGGCATCACCAACGAGTTTCTGGCCGACAAGCCGCGCTTTTCTGACATTGCCGAGGACTTCATCGCCTACCTGCGTGGATCTGGGGTCATCATCCACAATGCCCCGTTCGACGTGGGTTTCATCGACGCTGAGTTCGCGCGCCTGACCGAGGGGCCACGCATGGCAGGGTTGTGCGAGATCACCGACACGCTGGTGATGGCGCGTGAGATGCATCCGGGGCAGCGCAACAGCCTGGACGCCCTGTGCGGGCGCTATGGCATCGACAATGCTCATCGTACCAGGCACAGCGCACTGCTCGATGCCGAGATTCTGGCCGATGTCTACCTGGCCATGACCGGTGGCCAGAAGACGCTCAGTCTGGGGGGAGAAGAGGACGGTGAGTCGAGTATGGGGGATGCCCTGGGCATCCGCCGTCTGCCCGCCGATCGTCCGCCGCTGCGGGTGGCGCGCGCCAGCGCCGAGGAGCTCGCGTGTCATGAACAACGGCTGGTTGCCATCGACAAGGCTTCGGGCGGCAAGACCCTGTGGCGTGCCGAGGGCCGAGTCCGGCCTGCAGAGCGTTGAACTGGCTGTTTAGTGAAAGCGATGCCCCGGCGCCGCGGGGGGCCGGGGATGCTATCGGATGGTCTACTGGCGTGGCCAGGGTTGTGACGACAGGTTCTTCGTGATTTGTGAGAATTGCCGAAAGGACAGGAAATCGGCTGAACGATGAAAACGACTATAACCACTAACCCATATGGTATTCGGGATAATCACGATCACGGTAAGGTTGCCGATTTTTTGATTGAAAAGATTGCCGAGGGCAGCAATCTTTCGGTCGTATCGGCGTATTTCACCATATACGCATATGAAGCCTTGTCGGACAGGCTCGACAGTATAGAACGACTGCGTTTCCTGTTTGGCGAACCGAGGTTCATCACTTCGCTCGATCCGGAGAAAACCGACAAGAAAACCTTCAAGATCGAAGACGAAGACCTGGAGCTGGCCAACCGCATCAACCAGAAAGAGATCGCCAGGCGTTGTGCCGCATGGATCTCGGACAAGGTCGATATCCGCTCTGTGCGCCAGGCCAATCTTCTGCATGGCAAGCTGTACCACATCCACGATGGGCATCGAGAGCATGCGATCCTGGGTAGCTCGAATTTTACCCGGCGGGGATTGGGGCTCTCTTCAATGCCCAACATCGAGCTCAACCTGATCGTGGACAGTGATCGGGACCGCGCCGAGCTGAAGGCATGGTTCGACAGCATATGGTCGGATGAAGATCTGGTCGAGGATGTAAAGGAAGACGTGCTGCGCTATCTGGAGCAGCTCTACGTCAATCATCCGCCTGAATTCATCTATTTCAAGACGCTTTACCATGTATTCGAGCGCTTTCTCTCCGAACAGGCCGAAGACGCCCGGTTGTTCGACCAGACAGCGATCATCGATACGGACATCTGGAAGGCGTTGTTCGATTTCCAGAAAGACGGTGTAAAGGGCGCAATCCACAAGATCAACACACACAATGGCTGCATCCTCGCGGACAGTGTGGGTCTGGGAAAAACCTATTCGGCGCTGGCGGTCATCAAGTATTTCGAATTGCGCAATCATCGGGTTCTGGTCCTGTGCCCGAAGAAGCTGCGCGATAACTGGACGCTCTATCTTGCTCAGAACAACAGCGAGCTGAACCCGTTTCTGCGCGACCGGTTTGCCTACACGGTGCTTTCCCACACGGATCTTTCCCGTGATTCCGGAAAGGTCGATGGGATCGATCTGGCGACCCTGAACCGGGGTAATTTTGATCTGGTCGTCATTGACGAGTCGCACAATTTCCGCAACAACACCAAGGGCAGGCGGGACGAGGAGGGCAACATCATACGCAAGAGCCGCTACGAGCGGTTGATGCAGGATATCATCCAGTCCGGCGTAAAGACCAAGGTGCTCCTGCTTTCCGCCACGCCGGTCAACAACAACCTTCGTGATCTGCGCAACCAGATCTGCTTCGTAACCGAAGGCAGGGACAATGAATTCGCCGAACGTTTCGGCATTCTCAGCATCAAGGAAACACTGGCAAATGCCCAACGAACCTTTACGGAATGGGCAAGGCGTCCGGGGGAAAAGGACGCCAGGGAGCTGATCGATCGCCTGTCAGCGGGTTTCTTTACCTTGCTGGATGAGTTGACGATTGCCCGGTCGCGGAAACACATCCAGCGGTACTATCGAGACTCCATTCAGAAAATCGGTCAATTTCCGAAACGCAAGAAGCCGATATCGAAGTTTTCCGGCATTGATCTGAAAAACCGTTTTCTTCCCTATGGTCGCCTGAATGACGAAATATCGAAATACCAGCTATCACTGTTCAATCCGTCAAGGTATATCCGTGACGAGTTCAAGGCGCAGTATGAAGCAGGAAAGGTGCTGAATTTCTCGCAGGAAAACCGGGAGCATTTCCTGATCGGCATGATGAAGGTCAACTTCCTCAAGCGGCTGGAGAGTTCGGTGCATTCCTTCAATATCACCATGGAGCGGACCATCGAGAAGATCGAAGACCTGGAACGGCGTCTGCGGGGATATCTCGAACACGAGTCCAATGCAAACGAAGAGATCGTCCAGGACTATGTCGCCGAACCAGGAGAAGAAGACGAAGAGCTGGCCGAGGCCTTCCAGGTTGGCGGCAAGCTGAAAATCCCCATGGCGCATCTGCGGGTGGAAGAATGGCTTGCTGATCTGGACAAGGACAAGCAACAACTGCTCATGCTGGCTGGAAACGCCAACGACGTTACCCCGGATCGTGATGCCAAGCTCGCGGAACTGCGCAAGCTCATCGAGGAAAAGGTCAAGAATCCGACGATCAACACGCGCGGCGAGGAAAACCGCAAGGTCATCGTATTCTGCGCCTTTGCGGACACGGCCGCCTACCTGTACGAAAACCTGGTCGATTGGGCCGGAGAAACACTGGGTGTGCATATCGCCCTGGTATCGGGTGGCGCCAGGCCCAACAGGACCACCGTTGGAAAGGCAGATTTCACCGAGATCCTGATCAATTTCGCCCCCCGGGCAAAGCAACGAGACAAGATGAGTTCCATGCCCCAGGCTGGCGAGATCGACATCCTCATCGCCACGGACTGCATCTCGGAGGGCCAGAACCTCCAGGACTGTGATTTCCTGGTCAACTACGACATCCACTGGAATCCGGTCCGTATCATCCAGCGCTTTGGCCGCATCGACCGCATCGGCAGCCTGAACCGGGAGATACAGCTCGTCAATTTCTGGCCGACTCCCGACCTCAACAAGTACATCGACCTGAAGAACCGGGTCGAGGCACGCATGGCCCTGGTCGATATCGCCGCCACCGCCGAGGACAACGTGCTTCAGGCAGAAGACCTGGAGGAACTGATCAGCGAGGATCTGCGCTACCGCGACAAGCAGCTCCTGCGGCTCAAGGACGAGGTGCTCGACCTGGAAGACTTCAAAGAGACCGTATCGCTCAACGAATTCACGCTCGACGATTTCCGCATGGAGCTGGCGGCCTACATCGAGGCCAACCGCGAGTTGCTGGAGCAGGCCCCTTACGGGCTCTATGCCGTTGTTCCGCCCCACAAGGAGTACGAAGTCATCCGGCCGGGCGTGATCTACTGTCTGAAGCAGCGGCAGGATGCCGAGGGCAACGAGGCCGTCAACCCGCTACAGCCCTATTTCCTGGTCTACATCCGCGAGGACGGCGAGGTTCGCTACAACTTCACGGCGCCCAAGCAGATTCTGGAAGTTTTCCGGGCCGTCTGCCAGGGGCAGGACAGGCCCATCGACCGGCTCTGCGAGCTGTTCGATGAACAGACCCGTAACGGCGAGGACATGAGCCGGTACAGCGAATGGCTGGACAGGGCCGTTCAGGCCATTGTTGCCCAATTTACCCGCAAAGCAACAGGCAACCTCTTTTCCGGCCGGGGCGGAAAACTGATCGACAAGAGCAAACAGGTACGAAACAGCGGCGATTTCGAACTGATCACCTGGCTGGTCATCATGAGTGAAGAGGATGAAACCGATGCCGGCTAGCAGCATGACCAGCAACGACCTCCGGCAATCGATTCGGAACGCCATCCAGGCATTCGAGAAGAAGACGCTCCGCGAGGCGTCCATTGGCCTGCTGAACACGCTGGGATACGCCAGCGACAAGATCATTGAAGTGCCCGGCTCGGACCCCAAGGCGTTTCTCGAACTGCTGAACGAACACAACCCCGGCATCGCCATCGACAGGGCCAAGGCGCTCTTCGACGACTGGACCGGCGCCGATATTCTCTTCCAGCTCACCGACGAGGAGCTGTCCGGCCACGTCAGCCTGTTCGAGGACGACACGGTCAGGGCCGGTCTGCTTCAGTCCTACCTGTTCTTCGCCATCGAGCTGAAACACCGGGATTACGCGCGTGGCAAGCTCACGGCCATCGCCCGGCAACTGAACCGGGTATTTCCGATGCCGGTCATGGTGTTCATCAAGCACCGTGACCTGCTTTCCATCGCCGTCATCAACCGCCGCCGCAACAAGCGCGATGCGGAAAAGGACGTGCTGGGCAAGGTCACCATCATCCGCGACATCGCCCTGACCGGCCTGCATCGCGGCCACCTGGACATCCTGGCCGAAATCGCCCTGCCCAGTCTCCTGAAGAAGACAGACATCACCAGCTTCGACACCCTGCACGCTGCCTGGGAGGAAATCTTCAACGTCGAGCTGTTGAACCGGCGGTTCTACCGGGAGCTGGCCACCTGGTATTTCTGGGCGCTGAAGGAAGTGCGCTTCCCGGACGACACCAAGCCCGGTGGACTCACGGAGGAACAG
This sequence comes from Gammaproteobacteria bacterium, assembly GCA_024510845.1. Taxonomy (GTDB): domain Bacteria; phylum Pseudomonadota; class Gammaproteobacteria; order Chromatiales; family Chromatiaceae; genus MONJU. The sequence continues at coordinate 1,039 of JANEMA010000025.1, read as the reverse complement.
GAAGCCGACTGGTACGAGAAGCACCGTGCCACCAGCCTCATCCGCCTGCTCACCCGGCTGACCTTCTGCTGGTTCCTCAAGGAAAAGGGGCTCATCCCCGAGGCGTTGTTCGACGAGGACAGGTTGCCCGAGCTGTTGAAAAGCCTGGACGAGAATGAATCCAGTTACTATCAGGCCGTCCTCCAGAACCTCTTTTTCGCCACCCTCAACCAGCGCATGAACGCCAGGGGAGAGAAATACCGGGTGTTCACAAAGGACGAGGGTTTCCTCAGGAACCGCAACACCTACGGGGTGGACAACCTCTACCGCTACGAATCCCTGTTCCGCGATCCGGATACCGCACTGGAGTGGTTCGAGGACATCCCCTTCCTCAACGGTGGCCTGTTCGAGTGCCTCGACAGCCTCGACGACAAGGACAGGAAGATCTACGTGGATGGTTTCTCCCGTAACAGGAAGAAACGCCCCCGGCTGCCCAACCGCCTGTTTTTTGGCGAGGGCGAGGTGGACATGGGCGAGATCACGGGTGAGAGACGCCGCGGCCGGGAACGGGCCCGGGGCCTGATCCGCATCCTCTCCTCGTACAAGTTCACCATCGTCGAGAACACGCCCATCGACCAGGAAATCGCCCTGGACCCGGAGCTCCTGGGCAAGGTGTTCGAAAACCTGCTCGCCTCCTACAACGAGGAAACGAAGACCACGGCCCGCAAGCAGACCGGCTCCTTCTACACGCCGCGCCCCATCGTGGACTACATGGCGGATGAATCCCTCAAGGCCTACCTCGCCAGGGCCTTGCGGGAAGCGCATGACATGAAGGGGGAAGACGCGCGCACCGGGCTGGACATCCTCTTCGCCTACACCGAAAAGGAAACCCCTTTCAACGACGACGAGGTGGAGACCCTCATCGAGGCCATCGACCGCTGCAAGATCCTGGATCCGGCCTGCGGTTCCGGTGCCTTCCCCATGGGCGCCCTGCACAAGCTGGTGTACATCCTCTCCAAGCTCGATCCGGCCAACGAGCGCTGGAAACAGCGGCAGCTCG
>JANEMA010000024.1 GCA_024510845.1 Gammaproteobacteria bacterium | reverse complement strand
TTTCGCCTTGAAGGCCAAATACCTTCATCTCGGGGCCTCCTCTTCCGGTTTCTCAACCACTCCCGGAGATGAGGCCCCTTCTTCATGCCCTCAACGTCTCACATGTGTCTGAACCTGGTCATTGAATCGGCCCGATTTTGCTAAGATTCGCCCCCTTCTCATCCGATTGAGAACATCCGTGACAGAAAACACTCGCATCTTCGATGTCGACGAAGGCGAAAACATGAAGCTCGCCGGCCACTACAAGGTGCGCGGATTCCCGACCGTCATCATTTTGGTCGACGGCGAGGAAGTCGCCCGCTTTGCCAGCGCCAAGCCGACGCACTGGATCGAGGAGTGGATTCAGGAGCACGTCGGAGATCGGCTGACTGGGTAAGTCGGAGCCGGGGAAGTGTCGATAAAACCTCCCCCGGCTCTCTCGCCACTAAGCGCGGTTCACACGCTGCCTTTGTTTTCCAGCCCTGCAGTGTCGAGAGCAGCTTTTTCCCTCGCCTGCGAATCACCGCCGAGCGCTTTTTTGATGTCGTCCAAAATGATGCGCGCAACCTTCGGACCGGGAATCAGCAACGCTGTATTTTTCCGGTATGCCGCCCACTCGCTACCGACGATCCGGATACCGCGTTGGTCTTGGTGATAGGTCCCCAGATAGAGATAGATTGTCGCGGTAATCGCGAGAAACAGCGTATCGAGTGTCATCGCGGGATGCGCTCAGAAAAACACGATCAGGCAGGTGTGATGCGGGAAGCGGATATATTTCTTCACACCCTCCTTTCTAACCCGGTAGTATGCGGGCAGTTTCTTTTTCTGCAACTTCAGAATGACTTGCTTGACACCCAGCCATTGCCAGAATGACGTGGTGTACTTGAAGAAATAGAAAAAGAAGAACAGTGATGCCGCCAGCACAATCAGGCTCAGGTGATACGCCATGCTGCCGGGGACGAAATGAAACAGGTAGACCCCCGACGATTGCCAGTATTTCAGACCGACAACGACCAGCACCACCGACATAATGCTGAAAAGAATATTCCAGAGATACGGCGGAAACAGTTTATTGAAAATATCGACCGCCACTTTCGTAGTGAAGACCGTATGCTGTAACGCGAAAGCCAGCACGATGACAGAATCGACGATAAGCCACTGAGGTATATCAGGCATGGTTAACCCTCCGTTAGTTTCCATTTTCCAAAAATGATCGCTCCGCCTTTTCTCAAATGCAGCACCACTCCGAGTATGAACAGCGACATTGAATAGAGAATCAGCACGCCGAAGCCCTGCATCAAAAACAACCAGCTCAACAGGGCAAAGAGTCCTATCAGAATGTTCAGCAGGCCCCGGGCAAGCCGCATATAGGCGATGATGGTCCCGCCATACAGTAAGATGAATCCTTGTGTTGTCAGCAGAAAAGCAAATTTGGGATGAATAGCGAATAGCCACATACCCATCATCACGATCGTGTAAAAACCGAGTGCGCCTATGAGGCTGTTGGCCGGGATATTCGCGGCATTCAGCCTGCCGATAGAAGCGGGGAGCACGCCGTTGCGCGCGGCGGAATAGAATGCGCGCGATGCACCGAAGACCCAGGAATTTGCATTCGCAATCAGAATAACAACGATAAACAGCAGCAGCACTTTCGACAGTACGCCGTCGCCAACAAGTGCTGACAGGCCAGAGATACCCTCTATGCTCACGCCGGACAACTGCGCCAGCGATGCCGAGATGGAAAAAAAGATATAGACCAAGGAAACAACCGCGAAACTTACCCAGAAGATTTTCCTCACGGTTTTTTCCGGGTCCCTCACCTCACCCAGCCCGAATGTCAGGTTTTCCCAGCCCTGAAACGCCCAGAACACAATCGACGACGCCAGCCACACGGAAGAGACCTCGAATGTCCACGTCTCATATACAGCCGGCAAATCGGTAATTGTCGAGGAGTAGGACGCCAGTGACAGAGACACCAGATAAATGACCAGGCCCAGAACGCAGATGACAACGATCTTGTTGATTAACCCGAGCCGCTCGGCGCCCATCAGATTGATTGCCGTGGTGACGACAGCGAGCAGAATGCCGATGGGGATCGTCCATGTCTGTGTATCCAGATTGAACAGTTCAGCCGTATAAGCGCCACCCACCATGAAAAATGCCGGCATGCCGACCGCCAGCGTGCCGCAAACGACCAGCGATACGCCATTTTTGGACCACTCACCGAGCGCCATGCTCGCGAACAGCGCAATGCCCTCTGCGGATGAATAGCGACTGCCCATGTAAGAAAAAATCCAGATCATGGCCGGCATAATGGCGATAACAAACAGCCAGCCTGCAAGGGCTGTGATCGGGTCTGTCGTCTCGATCGCCAGACCGGGAAGTGCGAAAAGCCCCGAGCCGATCACCATCGAAATCGCGATGGCGAGTCCGGACATGAATGTGACCTTGCGTTCTAGCATCTGACATACCTCCTGATTTTCGGTACTGGACTGAATTCATGAAACCGCGCATCGTCGTTGTTCAGCGTGCAGCTGATCTCTCGTCCGCGAATGGCGCTTGCCAGTTGTTGCTCGACAGTCGCCGTATCGCGCTGGTTTGAGGAGCTTTCCGTCACGATATGGATTTCGAGCCGGCTGCCATCATCCCGGACTGAATAGTCATAGACGTTCTCCGGCAATGTGAAAATCGCCTCGTCGATCGTGCGTTGCATGGAGACGTCTCCGGTGCCGACACGGCCAAGCGCCCTGAAGATCAACTCGCCGCTGTCCGGGTCAGTGCGGACATTGAAGATATCGCCGGTGTTGTAGCGCACGATGGGAAGCAACCCGTCGCGCAGCCATGAGACAACAAGGATGCCCGTGACGGAGCCATCTTCGGCAGCATCGCCCTGCCGATGCACTTCGAAAACAAAATCATCAAGATAGGGACGATAGCTACCATCCTCTTTTCCGTACATCAGAACGGCGGTTTCGCTGGAGCCGTAGACAAAGGGTTTGGCTGCACCCGAAACACCGACCACGGCATCCATGTTCCGCATATTGGCATTGCTGATGCTTTCGCCGGTCAGCAATACATGCCTGATCCCAGACGGAAGTACACCGTTGCCGATTTTTTTCAATTCATAAAAGACTTTGTACGCAAGCGTCGGCGTCGTCATGACCGCGGAAATACGATAACGCTGGAAGACGTCGTAAATACGCTGGTAATCGCACAGGCCGGGAATCGGAAACACACGGACATACCCGACCGAAAGTTCCCGCAAGGCCATAGCCGTGGCTTCGACGAAAGGCGACAGGATGGAAGGGTGAACGATCGCGATCCTGTCATCGCCCGGAGAAAGGTGCCGTTTGTAGGCGTTGATCTGATTGAGGATATTCCATTGCAGATCGAGCTGGTTCCTCGGCGTGGGTAACGGTTCGCCGGTGCTGCCGGATGTTTCGCTGAACAGAATCCCCTCGGACAGGAACCGCTCCCGTTCTCTGGCGGCGAAATCGCTCAGACCCTGCTTGTCGATAACGGGAATCTTCTGTAGCAACGCATCCAGTGACGTCGCCGCCTCCAGATCCGTGCTGTCGACGGCAACCCCGTGCGTGCGGCACAGCAGCTTGAGGCGGCGCAACGCACTGTCGGCGTCTCCGGTAAAGATCAAAGGATTATTCATATCATGCGCTCCCGGCAAGGCCACCGCCATCGACGACGAGCGCCTCTCCTGTCACGAACGATGCCTCGTCGGATGCCAGATAGAGGGCCGCAGCCGCAATCTCTGCCGGTTTACCCACCCGGCCGAGCGGCCGCTCGTGTGCCATGTTGATCAGATAATCGTCCGCCTGTCCGAGCTGTCTGGCTTCGTTGACAAGCATGTCTGTCTCGGTGTCTCCCGGACAAATGCAGTTGACGCGGATATTGTCAGGCCCGTGATCGATCGCCATGGCCTTGGTCAGCAACACGACGCCGCCTTTCGAGGCGCAGTAGGAAACCGCATCCTTGCCGCCGACCAAGCCCCAACCGGACGCTGTGTTGACTATTGCACCCGATCCCTTGTCCCGCATGTGCGGAATCACCGCCTTGCACATCAGAAAAACCGCCGTGAGATTGACATCGATTACGCGCCTCCATTCATCGACCGTTGTTTCTATAACAGACGCCCTGCGCGTGATTCCAGCATTGTTGATCAAGACATCAACACCGCCATACCGGGAAACAATCCGATCTATCGCTGTTAAAACTTCATCCGGAGATGAGACATCGACCTGATATGTTGATACACGACCCCGATCTTCGTTAATTTCAGATAACAATAACTTTTCCGTGTCCTGTCGGATATCAATAGCGGCAATTGTTGCTCCTTCCCGGAAAAATCGCCTGCACATGGCGAGACCGATACCGCTTGATGCACCCGTAATTACAACTGTTTTACCGGAAAAACCTGAGCCATACATAAATTGTCAACCTTCCTGTGCGTATAAAATGTCAGCGGTTTGACCAAATTCGATCTTACTGCGATGGTCATACGCCATATTCAATACCTTTCTCTTGCATCCCTTTTTCGTGATCGGCGTGACCCTGTGAAGATTTTCGCTGGCGTTCAGGAAATAACATTCGCCACGCTCCAGTGAAAATGAACGTATCCTGCCAAGCGACTCGGCGAGTTCCACCCCGGCATTGACATCAGCATGCGGGTCAAGATTGTTCTCGCGGCACAGCGTGCGCCAATCTTGTATGAATTCGACACAACCGCCATTGTCCGGCCCGGGGGATTCGAGCACGACAATGAGTGCGTACATCGGATCATCCAGATGCCACCCGTGCGTTTCACCCTCTGCTTTCAGATAATTAGCCACAAAACACTCTTCCTTGTGATTGATCGTGTACAGATCTTTTCCGACAATTTTGGAGAGAAATGCAATGAGCTCGTAATGCACGTAGATGTAGGGAATCAGCACCGACTCTTCAGAGATCATCTTGCCGCCTGCAACCGACAGTTTTCTTGGCGTTAGGTACCCTGGCATGGTGAAGTTTCTGTGCTGGCACATACTGAAGACCTTTTCGCAGTCCTTTGTAATCGCATCGAACAGCTCCCTGGTAAAAAGGTTGTTCAGCAAAATGTAGCCGTTTTCCCTGAATTCCGCTTTCAGGCGTATCAGTTCCAGTGGGTCTTTGTCACCTCTTTCAATCAAATCGGAAAATACAATTTCCTGTATTGCAAGATTCCTCATTCCGGACATCTTCTTGTAATAGACAATACGATCCCTGTAGCGCGGGCGGCGGTTGTTATAAAATCAGGTATTAGGGAACCTCTGAAAAATCATCCCAACTGCAAGCTCATTGATTGGCGTCCCGTAATCAGAAGCATAGATTGCAAAAACAAAATAATAGACTGGGAATGTTGCATGAAATGCAGGATAAACCCATTTAATTTTTTTCAAGTTTTCTTTTCTTGAATCGGACTACCACATATACAGAAATTACGATTCCAATGATTTGTGCGTAATAGTTCTTTTACGTTTTTCTTTGCCTTACGCTTCGCATCACCGGCAGCAAAAAGCAGAGCGAGGAACGAGCGGCGCTTTTTGCTGTCCGAGTGCATGCGTTTGTTATAAGCCAAATTTGTACTCCTTGCCAGCATAATAAACCGTAAACATATTTGGCGGACAAATATTCGAGCATAAGATTTTATAAAAAGAAAACAGTCCGTCCCGTTCAGCCGTTCTTTCTATTGACATTCTTACAATGAAGCGGAAAATATTTTTAGAGTTTGAATATTCGATTGATTTTTTAACCATTTCCGACGCAAAACCCTTTTTCCTCTGCCTAGGATCTATGAATGTGGCAAAAAGCTCACAGCAATCACCATCTACCGGAAAATAGAAATATCTAAACCCCTCAACAGAATCTGTTTCTTCACTGGTTAAAAGATATAGATGGTGTCTTTCTTTAAATGGCTTTTATATTGGCAATATTCTGCTAAAAATTTAAAATGGGTTTCTACATATGACCGATAGGCATCTCTAACTGTTTCAGTCATTGCTGACTTTCTATATTTTGCCCCAATATCGGACACAAGACATTTGACTATTTTCACTGGATACCTCTTGGCTTATAACACTGTATTAGACTGAATCTCGGTACATCGTGATAGACAGATGCCATCTATCACGGGTCATTCTCCCCTCTATCGATCGCCGTTTTCTGCTTTCCCTACCTGTTGCGAGGGGTTCACTTTCTGAAAATACGCCTTTCCCCAACGCGGCTGGAATCTGCACGCATGGAGAAAAAATCCGGTTGATTCCATGAGTTACGCCAACACCACATTCCCATTCGCTGACCACGGACGCTCTGATCGGTGCTGACACGTCGTGTTTCCCGGGGCTCCGTACCCCGGTCGATCGGCGGTACGCCCACCGCATGCTTCTGGTGATAGACGGATTCTGTTTATTACGGGTATTGGCGGGACGGGTTGGGGATCGTGATCCCTAAGCCGAAGAAGATCACGAAAGCCTTGAAGCCGTGCCCTCTGCCTATGGTGTTGCGTGAATGCGCGCCTCCGCGCCTGCCGGAGCATCGGCAAGGCACCCTGCTTATGGCACAGGTCTGCTTTCGAGAGATTGTTTGTGGCTGCAGACCGAGGACGTGGATATCGATAGAGGGGAGATACGGGGCGGGCGCAGGGTGCTGCCGGACGCGTTCGAGGCATCCGTGCCGTTTCCATTCCACCATGTTCGCACGCTCCATGAACAGGATCTCCATTCCTACTGGTGCCAATCCATATCCCTCACACCCTGGTATGCAAATACTCCACGTGTTTTGTGTTAGCACGGCCGTCCCGTGGCCTTCTACTCAGACAAACACAGTATCTTCCGGGTCAACCATCCGGAGCGGGAGGGCGAGCTGACCCAGTTCTCCCGCGCCCTCAGGACCCTCGACATCGAGCCGATCCATGCCAACACGCCCCAAGCCAAGGGACGGGTCGAACGCGCCAATCAGACACTTCAGGACCGCCTGGTCAAGAGGTTGCGCCTGGCAGGCATCTCGGATATCGATTCTGCCAACGCCTTCCTTCCCAGCTTCATCGAGAACTACAACCGGCGCTCCGCCGTCCCGCCCCAGCATCCGGCCGATGCCCATCGGCCAGTACTCCACAGTTGCGAAGAACTGGCCCTGATCCTCTGCCTGTACCACACCCGCACCCTCTCCAGGAATCTGACCTTCCAGTTCAAGAGCCGGGAGTACCAGCTACAGGGACAGGCAAGGGGTATCGCCTCAGAGGCGCTCGCGTCACCCTCTGTGAGGCCTTCGATGGCGGTGTGACCGTGATGCACAAAGGACGCGTCCTCGATTACCGCATCCTCGCCCAGGGGGAGCCTCCCGTCCCCCTCGACGATGAGAAGAGCGTCCACCACACCATCGATCAAGCCAAGGCCCGGCGGCAGCAGACCAAACCCGGATGGAAACCACCGGCAGATCATCCGTGGCGACGCCCTTTGGCAGGCACCTCCACCCCTACCTCCACTCCATAACCCTACAAACATAAGGGGACACTTCTAAATTGCAGAAAAGGGGACATTTCTGAATTGGGTTGACACGCTCAGAGCGCTCTGCCTGTTCCGGATCAAGGCACGGCCCGCAGGCAATGGCAGGCCATTGGCAAAGGCCGCAACACGGAGCCAGGACAGGCAGAGTGCTCTGAGCGTTGCCTTGCTTAGGGTTGTCTCAGTATGCTGGGCACATGCCATATCCGCTGCCATTGCACATCATCGAGGCCTGGTCCGGCCATCGGGCAGGCAACCAATGAACAGACCGCGCCACGCGCCCATGGACCGCTTCCCTGTTGCCGGCGGCGAGTTGCAGGTCGGCGGCATGCCGCTGCGCGCGCTGGCCGAACGGGTCGGGCGCACGCCCTTCCATGCCTACGAGCGGCGCGTGATCGACGAACAGGTGGCGCTGCTGCGGCGCTGCCTGCCCGAGGCGGTCCACCTGCACTACGCGATCAAGGCCAATCCCCTGCCTGCCCTGGTCCGGCACCTGGCCGAGCAGGTGGATGGCCTGGACGTGGCCTCGCTCGCCGAGCTGCGCCTGGCGCTCGATACGGGGCTCCCCGCATCGGCCATCAGCTTTGCCGGCCCCGGCAAGACCGACGAGGAGCTGGCCGCTGCGACCGAGGCCGGGGTGGTCCTCAACGTCGAATCCGCGGGCGAGCTGGAACGCCTGGCGGCCATCGGCGAGCGCCTGGGTCAGCGCCCCCGGGTGGCACTGCGGGTGAATCCCGACTTCGAGCTGCGCGGTTCCGGCATGAAGATGGGCGGTGGCGCACGCCCCTTCGGCATCGACGCCGAGCAGGTGCCCGCCGTGCTGCAGCGTGTCGCCGAACTGGACCTGGAATGGCTGGGCTTTCATATCTTCAGCGGTTCACAGAACCTGGATGCCGGGGCCATCGCCGAGGCCCAGCGCCTGACCCTGGAGCTGGCCCGACGGCTGGCGAGCGACGCCCCTGCCCCGCTGCGCTGGCTGAACATCGGTGGCGGCCTGGGCATCCCCTACTTTCCTGGCGATTCACGGCTCGACCCGGCACCGATCGGCGAGGGCCTGGGCGAACGGCTGCCGGCCCTGCAACAGGCCCATCCCGGCGTCGAGGTGGTGATGGAGCTGGGGCGCTTCCTGGTCGGCGAGGCCGGCATCTACGTCTGCGAGGTGATCGACCGCAAGGTCTCGCGCGGCGAGGTGTTCCTGGTCACCAACGGCGGCATGCATCACCACCTGGCGGCCTCCGGCAACCTGGGCCAGGTGGTGCGCCGCAACTTCCCGGTGGCCGTCGGCAACCGCATGGACCAGCCGGCCGACACCGACTGCCACGTGGTTGGTCCACTCTGCACCCCGCTGGACATCCTCGCCTCGAAAGTGCGCCTGCCCGCAGCCGCCCCCGACGACCTGATCGTGGTGTTCCAGTCCGGCGCCTATGGTCTCAGTGCCAGTCCTACCGGCTTCCTCGGGCATCCCGTGGCAGCAGAAATCCTGGTCTGAGCGGCTAGATGGTCCGCTGCGTTCCCTGCTCGGAAATCCGGAGCAGACGCGGTTTTCAGTTCTCGAGCAAGGCGCCCACGTGATCGGCGAGCGTGCCCAGGGTCTCGAAGGTCTCGGCATCCACGTCGTCCAGGCGGACAGTAAAATGCATCTCCAGGGCCGCAATCAGTTCGCCTACCGAAAGTGAATCGAACTCCGGCAATGCTCCCAGCAACGGCGTCTCGCGTCCAGCCGCCAGTGCCTCGGGCGGCAACCGCAGCACCGAACGCACGATTTCTTTTACCTCGTCGAACACTGACATGGCGGGTCTCGTCTTGTGGGAGCGCAAGTCTACCCGAATACATCCTATCAATGGACCCGTTCGATACCACCTTGGCAGGTAGTTGAAAACAGCTTCGATTCCATATTGAACCTGATAGCCATGTTTTCGGCCACCCCCGGTAATCCTTGAGCAGCCCATCAGGCGTCCATCGCCGAGTCACCCGGATTGCTGCGCTGAAACAGATCCTCCATGGCCGAGAGCAGCGAGGGCACCAGAAACAGCACCAGAAAGGTGGTGAACATCAGACCGAAGGAGATGGATACCGCCATGGGGATGAGGAATTGGGCCTGCAAGGAAGTCTCGAACAACAAGGGTAACAGACCGGCGATGGTGGTCAGCGAGGTAAGCAGCACGGCACGAAGACGCTGGCAGGCCGCCTCGACCAGTGCCTCACGCACCGCCATACCCTGCTGCCGCAACTGCTTGTAGAACACCACCAGGATGATCGAGTCGTTGACTGCTATCCCTGACAACGTGAACATACCGAACATCGACAGGATGGTTGGTGTGATGCCCATGAAGAAATGCCCCAACAGGGCGCCAACCACGCCAAAGGGAATGATGGCCATCACCACCAGCGGCCAGCCGTAAGAGCCGAATACCCAGGTCAGCACGATGTAGATCATGGCCAGTGCGAACAGGGCACCGTGCTTCATGTCGGCCATGGTCTCGGCCTGGTCCTCGGCACGTCCGGTGAACTCCCAATGAATATCGTGTTGACGCTCCAATTCCGGCAACACCGTCTCGGCCAGGCGCGCACGCACCGCGTTGTTGCCGGTGATCCGCTTGTCCACATCGGCATAGACCTTGACAGCCAGCCGCCCGTCTTCGTGACGGAGAGTCTTGTAGCCCCACCGCTCGCCGAATTCAACCACGGTATCCAACGGCACACGACTGCCGCTTGGCAGGGACACCCGAAACTCGTCCAGCGCAGCCAGACGATGGCGCTCCGAATCAGGCAACATCACCCGCACCTCGATCTCTTCGTCGTCCTCGTTGAAGATCTGCACCAGCTGACCATCGAAAGCGGCACGCAACTGCTTCGCCACCTCATCCACGGTCAAACCCAATGCCTCGCCATAGGGCAGCAGGCGGAATACCAGTTGCTGCTGCCCATAAGGCATGTCATCTTCCACACTCTCCACTCCCGGCACCGCAGTCAGGGCCTGCGACAGATCCAGCGCTGCCTGCTTGAGGCGCTCGGGACCAGCTCCCCCGAGACGGATCTCGATATCACGCCCAGGGTGTCCGCCCATCCGCACCGTGGTAGTCAGGTACTCGAGTCCAGGAGGCAGATTCAGGCGGGCACGCCATTCGACGATAAAACGCTCGTTACCCACCGTGTGGCTGTCGGTTGGCGTCAGCTCCACCATGATGGAGGCGAATTGATCGCCACGCTGGATCTGCCGCGCATTCGAGAAATATCCCAATCCATAACTCACTCTCGCCACACGGACCAACCCACCGCCAAAATGCGCATCGGTGGCATACAGTGCCTGTTCGACCTGATCGATGAAACGGTGTACCCGGGCCGGTGGCGTGCCCGCCACGAAGGATGCCGAGGCGACCACCACATTGCCAGGCACATTGGGAAAGAAACTGAAGCCCAGACGACCGCCAGCCATCAGTCCCGCCAGAAGCACGATGCTCGAGAAGGCCAGCACCAGAGTCCCTGCCCGATGATGTACTGCCCAGATCACTGCACACCGAAAGGGACCATCGCGAAAACGTGCGAAAACCGCATCCCAGCGCTGACGAAATGGGCTCGGTTGGGCATGATGCATGCCAGGAAAACTATGACGCAGGTGCCCGGGCAGGACCAGAAAGCTCTCGATCAGCGATGCGACGATGACGCAGACGATGACGAAGGGAATGTCACCCAGAATCTTGCCGATGAAACCGGAGACCACGAACAGGGGAATGAAGGCAGCAATGGTGGTCAACGAGGAGGACATCACCGGGGCCAGCATGCGCCGTGCCCCTCCCTCGGCGGCCTCCAGCGGATTTTCGCCGGACTGGTAATGCACCAGCGCGTCCTCACCGACCACGATGGCATCATCCACGATGATGCCCAGCGCCATGATCAGTGCAAACAACGAGATCATGTTGATGCTTCCCCCGGCGACGTACATGATCGCCAGTGTAGCCATGAACGACACCGGAATGCCCAGGGCCACCCACCAGGCCATCCGGCCGTTGAGGAACAGGAACAGGATGGCGATTACCAGCACCAGCCCCCCCAGGCCATTGCGCAACAGCAGATCGATACGCTCACGGATGAGCTGCCAACTCTCGTCGTAGACGGTCAGTTCCACGTTCGGAGGCAAACGGTTGCGCACCTCGGCCAGCCACTCCTGCATCACCTGCGCCAAGGCCAGTGAATCGGTATTCGGAGAGCGTTGCAAGGCCAGCTCCACTGCGGGCCATCCCCGGTAACTGACCAGCACCTGCGCCGGACGCGCGCGGCGTGCGATGTCTGCCACATCTCCCAGGCGCACCAGACGCCCATCCTCTCCGGCCACCAGCGGCAAGGCATCGAAGGCTGCTTCGTTGCGCGCCTGTGTCGTGGCGCGCAATTCGCGGCCCACATCATCACGGCCCACGGTGCCGGCAGGAACATCACGCGAGAAGGCCGCTACGCGGTGTGCAATGTCCGCCAGCGACAAGCCGAGTGCCTGCCTCGCGCGCTCCGGCACCTGGATGGCCATCTCCTCGTCCGGCAGGCCGAGCACACCGATCCGCGCAATGCCACGATCGAGCAGTTCACGCTCCATTCGCCGCACCAGATGCCGCAGCTCACCGGCATCTGCAGGACCATGCACCAGCAAGCGAGCGACCGGCTCGTAACGCACCACATGCTGTACTCGGGAATCTTCGGCATCCACCGGCAGGTTACGCACCTGCTTGACCGTCTGGTCCACGCGGCTGGTGGCCTCGCCCATATCGGTCCCCTCGGGAAACTCCAGGGTGATGACACTGACGCCACGTGCCGAAGTAGAGCGCATGCGATCCAGACCGTCCAGGTCACGCAGAACCTGCTCCAACGGCAGGGTTAGCGAACGTTCCACATCCTCGGCACTGGCCCCGCTCCATACGGTACGCACAGTGACGACCTCGACCTCGAAGTTGGGAAAGAACTGGGCATTCAGATTGCCCAGACCCCAGACCCCGGCGAGTAACATCATCACCATCAGCAGGTTGGCCGCCACCGGGTGACGGGTAAAGATACCGATGATGTCCTCGCGATGCTGGAAGCTCACGTACCCGGCCCTTCCGCAACGCGCACCAGCAGCCCATCGACTGCATTGGGCAGATGAGTGACCACGATACGCACGCCGGGCCGCAGTCTCGACGAACGTACCAGCATACGCGTACTGCCGTCATCGCCTCGCATCTCGCCAAGACGTTCGACACGGACCGGCCGCATACGCGACTCCCGGTCCACGATATATATCTTGTCGACACCATAGACCGCCTCGTGCGGCAGTACGACCACATCGTGTTCGGCAGGCAGGATCATGTCCAGACGCAGAAAGCGGCCATGACGCAACACCCCGATGTCTCCCTGGATGTCGAACAGGCCACTCACCCCGCCGCTGCCCGCGGTCACCTCACCGTTCAGGCCCCGCAGACGTCCGTTCAGTACGATTCCGTCGAGTTCGCCACGTACCCCGGGCGGGCTCCCCATCGCCATGGCCGCACGCACCTTCGGCAGATAACGCTCGGGGATCAGCGCGCGCACCACCATGGCTCCGGTGTCATAGATCGTGAGCAGAGGCTCGCCGATACGGGTACGATGCCCCGGCGCAGTGGACATGCGTGCCACACGACCGTCGAAAGGCGCACGCATGGTGCATCGTTCGAGCTCGAGACGAGCCTGATCGCGCACGGCCCCGGCACGCACCAGCGCGGCCTCGAGCTGTGCCTGCCGCGCCGGGTGTTCGGCGATCGCCTGCTCACGCTGTGCGACCCGTATTACCTGACGTTCCACTGCCTGACGTGCGTTGTCCAGGGCCGACTGTGCACCGACCTGTTTGCGTAACAGGTCGCGCAGGCGATTCACCTCGGCCTGTTGCAGTTTCAGCAAGCGGCGTTCATGCTCCAGCACCTTGCGATCGGTCGCATGACGGTGCTGCTCGGACTCGAGTCGTGCTCGGGCATCGCGCACCCCGGCATCGCGTTGTTGCAGACGCAGGCGGCTGTCGCGCTCATCCAGACGGATCAGAACCTGGTTGCGGCGCACCAATTCGCCCTCGCTCACAACCACCCCGAGCACTTCGGCCGCCACCGGCGCACTGAGCTGACTGGACCACAGCGATTCGAGCCGGCCATACAGGGTCAGACGTGGCGCGAGGGTCTGTGGTTCGGCGGCCACCACCGCTACCCGCCAGGCACGTTCCTGGATAACCAGCGGTTCAGTCTGCGATCGAGTGGCAATCAGCCCGGCGGCCACCAGTCCCATCAGGCTCAGCACCAACCAGGGCCAGCGCCCACCTTGCCGCTTGTCTCGAGTGACTGCCATGATAGATCCAACGATTCAACGGTAAGGTCCGATGATACGGGTCAAACCCGAGCGACACCACCGAGGCCCCTCCAGGTCACCCAGGCACCGAGCAGGGCTGTGAGCGCAGCCAGCAGAAAACTGGTCTCCGGCCCCAGCGTATCCCAGGCCAGACCACTGGCCAGGCTGCCGATGGCTCCACCCACACCGAAACTCAGACTGGAATACAGCGCCTGCCCCCTGCCCTGCAAAACCCCTGGAAACTGTCGATGGACCAGATCGATGGCCGCGCCATGAAAGGTTCCGAAAGTGGCCGCGTGCAGCAACTGTGCGAACAACAGTATGACGACCGACCCGGGCAGATAGCCGATCAACAACCAACGCAAGGCAGCCAGGGTGAGACTCGCGACGAGTACCCGCACGGCCCCGAAGTGCTCGAGAAGGCGATGCATGACCATGAAGACGGCCACCTCGGCGAGCACCCCCAGCGCCCAGAACTGACCGATCAGAGTATTGCTGTAGCCGTGATTCTCCATGTAGATGGAGTAGAAGGTGTAATAGGGCCCGTGGCTGGCCTGCATCAGCATCACCGCAAAAAAGAAGGCAATCACTGCTGGTTGATGCAACAGGCTGCCCAACGAGGTCTGCTGCACGACTGGATGCGGCTGCGGATCGGGATCACGCACGGCCAGCGAAGTCAGCCAGATGCTGACAAAGACGGCCATCACCGAGGGCAGCACCACTGCGGTCCCCAGGCGATCGACCAGTACACTCAACACCATCACCGCAATGATGAATCCGATCGAGCCCCAGGCACGGATTCGTGCATAACGGGTGGTGCGGTCGCCCAGATAGTTGAGGGTGACCACCTCGAACTGCGGCAGCGAGGCATTCCAGAAGAAACTGTAGAGCGCCATTGCCACCGCCACCGCCCAGAAATCATGCACCACGAACATCAGGCCGAACACCAGAACCGAGGCCAGAGAGGCAGCACGCACAATCACCATACGGTGGCCCAGATGATCACCCAACCAGCCCAAGATGTTGGGCGCAACGATCTTGGTGGCCATCAGAACAGCCATCAACTGACCGATGACCACCGCATCGAAGCCACGGTGTTGCAGAAACAGACCCCAGTACGGGACCAGAATACCGAGCACCGCGAAATAGAAGAAATAGAAGGACGACAGCCGCCAGTACGGCATGAGCCGGCGTGCGCTGGACGATTCAGTCACCGGGACTGGCGGGGATGACTGGCGTCTCCGGGCAAACGTCGACGTTCTGCGCGCGATGCCGCAGGGCATGATCCATGAGCACGATCGCCAGCATGGCCTCGACTATGGGTACCGCACGGATACCCACACAGGGGTCATGCCGACCTTTGGTGATCACGTCCACCGGCGCACCGTTCACGTCCACCGTGTGCCCGCCGAGGCGGATACTCGAAGTCGGCTTGAAGGCCACCCGGGCGACGATATCCTGACCGCTGGAGATGCCACCGAGCACCCCGCCAGCACGGTTCGACAGGAAACCCTCGGGAGTCATCTGGTCGCGATGTTCAGTGCCCTTCTGCGCGACGCTGGCAAAACCCGCACCGATCTCCACGCCCTTGGCGGCATTGATGCTCATCAGCGCATGCGCGATGTCCGCGTCCAGACGGTCGAACACCGGCTCGCCCCAGCCAGGCGGCACGCCCTCGGCAATCACCGACACCTCGGCACCGACCGAATCACCCGACTTGCGCAAGGCATCCATGTAGGCATCGAGCTCGGCCACCTGCCCTGCATCCGGCCAGAAGAAGGGATTGTTCTCGACCGGCTCCCGGGAGAACGCTGTCGGCTGGTTCGGCCCCAGTGCCGACAGGTAGCCGCGGATCACTACCCCGTAGCGCTCGCGCAGGTACTTCTTGGCCACCGCGCCAGCGGCCACACGCATCGCCGTCTCGCGCGCCGAGGAACGCCCACCGCCGCGGTAGTCGCGGATGCCGTACTTCTGGATGTAGGTGTAGTCGGCGTGTCCCGGACGGAACTTCTGCGCGATCTCGCCATAATCCTTGGAGCGCTGGTCGGTATTGTGGATCAACAGGCCGATGGGCGTACCGGTGGTCTTGCCCTCGAATACGCCCGAGAGGACCTGCACCTCGTCGGGCTCACGGCGCTGGGTGGTGTGACGGGTCTTCCCCGGACGGCGACGGTCCAGGTCGGGCTGTATGTCGGCCGCCGACAGCGCCATCCCCGGCGGACAGCCATCGATGATGCAGCCGATGACCGGCCCGTGGCTCTCACCGAACGAGGTGACCGTGAAGATTTTTCCGATGGTGTTTCCAGACATGCGCGGCATTGTACAGTGGCCGTGAGCCGGCGGCGAGATCGAGTCGGGACCTTGGCTACACGGGCACCGGCTTCATGGAAGATTCCACACGAAACATCGAGACCCCCGGAAAGAACGGACAGCAGGAACCGCCAGGGAATGCCACTCCAAAAGCCCTGGACTCAAGGATCCGTGCCACGAACCCAGCCCTTTCCCTCCCAACCGAGACCGAACGCAAATACCGGAACAGGCGGTTATCCTGGTTCACACGACACAGGAGGCCCGTTTGACAGTCCTCCCTTATGTGCCTGGCCTCAACTCGGAACGTCAGCCCGTCAATTGCCGCGGGGAAGGCGACCATGTTCGAACAATCTTCATCCCTGTCCGGGGACATCGGGAGGCTGGCGTAAAGCGAGCATCCGAACGCGGCGTCAAGCCATTTGTGGGAGTTGTCTTGTGCTGCGAACCAGCGGGGCGCAGCGCAAGGCAACGGACGCAGATGGCGATCAACAGGCTGTTCACCATCTTCCTGGTGCATCGCCACCAGCTCTTTGCGCTGACCGAACACAGTGGCTGGCAGCTCGAATTGCGGGGCATCTACCTGCTGTGCGGCATCGCCGTCACCCTGCTCGGTGGCGGACACTTCGCCCTGGTGCGCGACCGAGTCACTCCATCAGGTCGACCTTGAAGCCGCGCGCATGCAGCAGGTCGGTCCGGTGCTGCAGAAAGCGCTGGAAATTGGGCTGGTGACGCCAGGCGCCACTCACCACATAGTCGATCGCTCCATGCAGGTGATAGGTGCGCAGGCAGGCCTCGGTACGGAACACTTCCTTACCATCGGCACCAAAGAACACCAGGCTGGGCGCGAACTGGGTACCCAGTTCGCGCGCCCAGTCACGCACCGGCAGTTCGCGTCCATCCGGGGTCTGCACGATCTCCTTCGACCAGATGTCCACCACCGCGGTGTCCAGGTTGGTGAGCGCCGTGGCGACCGCGCGGCGCTCGAGGATGTCCTGGTGCAACTCATCACACTCGTGACACACACGTTGCTCGAAGAATACCACCAGCGGACGCCAGGTGCGCTCGGACGCATCCTTCAGGCGCAACGGATGCGGCAATGAACCGGGCAGCTCGTGCAGCTTGCCGCTCGCCGACACCGACGAGACCCGCGCGTAATAGGATCGGAAATCTCCCTCCTTTTCGTGATGCCCGGCCACGTAGTCGAGCGCCACGTCGAACTTGTGCGGCTCGAAATAGCCGTTGATGCGCAGCACTACCTGCCCCTGCTCGTCGAGCATCAGCAAGGTGGGGGTATACTGCACGCGCAGGGCACTGGCGAACTGCTTTTCGGTAGCGGGGCGCCCTGCAAAATCGGTCACCTCGCGGTCGCCCCACATGTTGATGGCAATGACATCGAAGTGGCGCTGCGTCTTCTCGGCGATGGCCCGGTTTCCGAAATTGTCCTTGAGCAGCTTGGCGCAATAGGGGCAACCGTCCTGATAGAAGTACAGGATCACCCGCTTGCCGACCTCCGTCGCCTCGGCCACGTCCTCGCGGATGTCGAGAAAGGATTCCTTGAACCAGGCAGGCTTTTCTTCGTATCCAGGATTGACTCCAGCCTCGAGCAGGGCAGCCTCACTGGCGGGCGCTGCATGCAATCCCAACGACAATAGGCAACAACAGATCAGTAACAGGGATCTCATGGCATACGCTCTCCGCTCGTGTTTCACCCAAATCCAGGATACCGTACAGCCCACTGACATTCCCTCCACCCATCTCCCTGCGTCAGCAGGATGCACGCTCCGGCAACACCACCGACACTTGAAACCCTCGGCCTCCGGGTGCTCGATCTGTCCGGTATCCTGCAGACCACACTGAATCTGGAACAACAGATCACACTGTTCACACGCGCCATCCACAACGATGTACCGATCAACAGCCTGGAATACGACAACCCCGCCACCAGGCTACAGATCCGTTACGGTGACCGGACCACCCACAAGACCTCCCAATGACCTGCAACTGGAAAACCGATCGCTGGGTGTGATCAGTTTCTTCCATGACCTTCCCTTCAACGAATCACCTGAATCCCTGTTCGAACACACCAGCCACCCACCGGACAAAGAAAACCGGCTTCAACCGCGTCGAACTGGCCTGAGCCGGACGGATTCAGGCGACCCCGCCCCGTCCGCAAGTGGTGACCAACCGACAATCGTCACAGCGCGGCGGCCGCCGGCATACCTGCTTGGCATGTTCGACGATCAGGGCATGGTATTCCTTGAACAACGCCACATCGGCCGGCAGGGCACGCTCGAATCCCGCGCGCAGGATCTCGTAGTCTTCCGTCCCCGAGGCCAGCCCATACCTTGCCAGCAGGCGGCGAGTGTAGGCATCGATCACGAATACCGGATGGTCCAGGGCATAGAGCAAAATGTCATCTGCTGTCTCCGGGCCAATGCCGTTGACCGCCAACAGGGCCCGGCGCAGCACTGCCGTGGGACGACCAACCAGTGCCTCCAGTCCGCCCTCACCCGCCAGGAACATACACAGGTTCCGCAGCCTGTGCGCCTTGACGTTGAAATAGCCAGCGGGCCGGATCCGCTCAGCCAGTTCCTCGTGCGAGACAGCCAAGATGGCCTCACACGAGAGCATGCCGGACGTCTTCAGCCTGGCAATGGCGCGCTCGACATGAGTCCAGGCCACATTCTGAGCGAGCACTGCACCCACCACGACCTCGAGGGACGAGTCGGCCGGCCACCAGTGCTGAGGACCATAGGCTGCGTGCAACCGTTCGTACAGCGCAATGAGCACGCAGGGAGATGGTGAAAAATTCTCAGTCTTCGCCATCGTCCCCGGTCGCGCGCCGACGCAGCCAGGGACTACCGACCACCTTTTTCCGCCCACGGGCACCAGCTGCCAGCCGCGATCCGGGCCGAAACAGGGTGCCCCAGGGACGATCGGCCTTCATGCCCACCGCTGCCAACAGCGCCTTGCGCTCGGCCCGATCCAGCTCGCGCCACTGCCCGACCTTGACCGCGCTATCGAGGATCACCGGCCCATAGCGTACACGCTTGAGACGCGAGACCTGCACACCGACCGCATCCCACAGACGCCGTACCTCGCGCTTGCGACCCTCCATGATGGCTACGTGAAACCAGCGGTTCATGCCCTCACCGCCGGATTCGACTACGTCCTCGAAGCGTGCCGGGCCATCCTTCAGCACAATGCCACTGACCAGCCGGCGTACCATATCCTCGGTGACTTCGCCATGTACCCGCACGGCATATTCGCGGTCGATCTGATACCTTGGGTGCATCAGGCGATTGGCCAGTTCACCATCATTGGTGAGCAGCAGCAGGCCGGCACTGTTCACGTCGAGCCGTCCGACCGCGATCCAGCGCCCCTGCGGCGGACGCGGCAGACGATCGAACACCGTGCGCCGTCCTTCCGGATCACGGCGCGTGACCAGTTCACCCTCAGATTTGTTGTAGAGAATGACGAAACGTTCGCGCCCGACCAGACGCCTGCCCGCCACCGGCCGGTCATCGATCTCGATCCGGTCTTCTTCGGTCGCACGCACCCCCAGATGGGCAAGCCGACCATTGACGCGCACCCGGCCGTCACGAATCCATTGTTCGATCTCGCGACGGGAACCCAGGCCGGCATTGGCCAGCACCTTCTGCAGACGGTCACCACGAAAGTCAGGCATCGGCTCCGATCTCCTGCACCGTATCTTCCGCGGAGACCTCGCCCATCCCGGTATCCGCCAGCATCTTGCACATGGCATCTTCCAGGGTCACATTGTCCCTGGATTCCTCTGAACCCTTCGCATCATCGGCCGTGTCTGCATTCCCCGATCCCTTGCCTGCCGGATGATCCGGATCGTCGAGTTCCAGCTCCCGATTGATCTTGTCGAGATCACGGATCTCGACAAGTGTCGGCAGATCGTTCAGTGACTTCAGATTGAAATAATCCAGAAACTCGCGCGTGCTGCCGTACAACGAGGGCTTGCCCGGCACGTCACGTTGACCGACCACGCGGATCCACTCGCGCTCGAGCAAAGTGTGAATGATGTTGGAACTCACCGATACACCACGGATATCCTCGATCTCGCCACGCGTGATCGGCTGCCGGTAGGCGATCAGGGCGAGCGTCTCCATCAGCGCGCGGGAGTAGCGTGCCGGTCGCTCGGCCCACAGACGCGAAACCCAGGGCGAATACCCCTGGCGCACCTGAATGCGCCAACCCGAGGCCACCTCCACGACCTCGATGCCCCTGCCCTGGTATTCCTCTGCCAAGCACACCACCACCTCGTGCAACTGCTTTTTCTCGGGTTGCTCCGCCTCATCGAACAGAGCCTGCATGCCATCCAGCGAAAGGGGACATCCGCTCGCCAGCAAGGCCGCCTCGACAATATTCTTCAACTTCTCGAGGTCTGCCATCTCAGGCCCTCGCCCTGACATGAACGGGCGCAAAGCTCTCTGACTGCACCAGTTCGATGAGCTGCTGCTTGATCAGCTCCAGAACTGCCATGAAGGTCACCACCACACCGGGACGACCCTCCGCCAGATCGAACAGATCGGTGAAAGCCGTAAAACCTTCACTGTTCACTTGATCGAGCACCCGGCTCATGCGTTCACGCAACGACAACGGTTCACGCTGGATCTGGTGACTGCTGAACATATCTGCGCGGTGCAGCACGTCATTCAAAGCCAGCAGCACTTCGCGCAGATCCACTTCCGGCCGCTTCCGTTCGAGCTGTTTGTGCGGCACATCGACCTTGACGGTGAACACATCGCGCCCCACCTGCGGCAGGCCGTGGATGTCCCCGGCCGCCTGCTTGTAGCGCTCGTATTCCTGGAGACGACGGATCAATTCAGCACGCGGATCCCCGCCCTCCTCCTCGTCTTCGGCATACACCCGGGGCAACAGCATGCGCGACTTGATCTCGGCAAGCATAGCAGCCATCACCAGATACTCGGCCGCCAGCTCGAAACGCAGTCCGTGCATCATCTCGATGTACTGGATGTACTGTACGGTGATCTCAGCGATGGGAATATCGAGGATGTCCAGATTCTGCCGGCGGATCAGATACAACAGCAGATCCAGCGGTCCCTCGAAGGCATCGAGAAAGACCTCGAGGGCATCCGGCGGGATGTACAGATCCTTGGGCAGGGTATACTGCGGCTCGCCGGCGACCACCGCGAACGGCATCTCCTGCTGCGGCTGCGACGGATAGACGAAAGCCGGCTTCTCGTTACTCCCGGCCTGTGTATTCAATTGTCCAGCGACATCACGTGCCGCACCTCATCCATGGTTTCGCGCGCTACATCACGCACAGTCTCACAACCCTCGTTGATGATATTCTGCACCACCTCGGGCTGTTCCTCGTATTCCCGCGCCCGTTCCTGAATGGGCTTGAGCTCGGCCAGCACCGCATCGATTACGGGCTGCTTGCATTCCAGGCAACCGATACCCGCCGAACGGCAGCCCTCCTGCACCCATTCCTGGGTACGCTCATCCGAATACACCAGATGGAATTGCCACACCGGGCATTTCTCGGGCTCACCCGGATCGCTGCGCCGTACCCGCGCCGGGTCGGTGGGCATGGTGCGCAACGGCTGTTCGACCTCGGCCCGTGGCGTGGCCAGCGAAATGGTGTTGCCATAGGACTTGGACATCTTTTGTCCATCCAGCCCCGGCATCTTCGATGCGCATGTGAGCAGGGGTTGCGGCTCGGGCAGGATCACCTTGCCACAGCCCTCCAGGTAACCGAACAGGCGATCGCGATCGACCACGCCGACGTTCTGCTGGGCTCCGAGCAGGGCACGCGCCGCAGCCAGCGCCTCATCATCACCCCGCTCCTGCCAGGCCTTGCGATAATCGTGGAACAGCCTCGCCGCCTTCTTTCCCATCTTCTTGATGGCCTGCTCTGCCTTCTGCTCGAAGTCCGCCTCGCGTCCGTAGATGTTGTTGAAACGCCGCGCCACCTCCCGGGTCAGCTCGACGTGCGCCACCTGATCCTCACCCACAGGCACCAGCCCTGCACGATATACCAGGATATCGGCCGACTGCAGCAAGGGGTAACCGAGGAAGCCGTAGGTGGACAGGTCCTTTCCCTTGAGCTTCTCCTGCTGATCCTTGTAGCTGGGCACCCGCTCCAGCCAGCTCAGTGGCGTGATCATCGACAACAGCAGGTGCAACTCAGCATGCTCGGGTACCCGCGACTGAATGAACAGGGTCGCCTCCTTGGGATTGACCCCGGCAGCCAGCCAGTCGATGACCATGTCCCAGGTGGACTGCGGGATGGCAGACGGATCGTCGTAATGGGTGGTCAGGGCGTGCCAGTCGGCAACGAAGAAGAAGCACTGGTACTCGTGTTGCAGTTCGACCCAGTTCTTCAATACCCCGTGATAGTGTCCCAGGTGAAGACGTCCGGTCGGGCGCATACCCGAGAGGACCCGTGCGTGTTGTGCGGCTACGGCGTTCAAGACATCTCCTCGATCAAGATTCAGAGCAGGGCCACGCCCAGCAACAGTTTGTACAGACTGAATACCATCGGCACCAGTGCCGACTCCAGCCAGCCGCTGAGCAACAGCCCCAGCAGGATCACCATCCCCCAGGGTTCGAGCCGGGCATAGTGACGCGCCAGCGACAACGGCAACAATGAGGTCACGACCCGACCACCGTCCAGCGGCGGGATGGGTAACAGATTGAGCACCATAAGGAACAGGTTGATGAGTACCCCGAAGGCCCCGGCCTGCATCAGGAACACACCAGGCCCGGGGAGCAGGCTGCCAATGTAAGGTGCCAGGACCACTACCCCGGCCCACAGCAGGGCCATCACCAGATTGGCACCCGGACCGGCAGCGGCCACCAGCGCCATGTCACGCCGCGGATGACGCAGGCGCGCGGCATTGACCGGAACCGGCCTGGCATATCCAAAAAGAAACCCCACGCCGCCCACCAGTGTGGACAAGGTGTAGAGGCCCAACGGCAACAAGATGGTCCCGACCAAATCGATGTGCGGAACGGGATTGAAGGTGATCCGCCCAAGCTCATGTGCAGTCGGATCGCCCAGCTTGCTGGCCACCCAGCCATGCGCGGCTTCATGTACCGTAACCGCGAAGATCAACGGTAACAGCATCACCGACAGTTGCTGTATCAGACTCAGTTCCTGCATCGGGCGATTATAGCGGCTCGAACAGGGAAACATCGCCCCGACCCACACGCACCACCTGTGGCTGATCCTCCTCGAAGGCGATCACGCTGGTCGGCTCGTAACCACAGTAGCCACCATCGATGATCAGATCCACCGCGTGACCGATAACATCGCGCATCTCGTAAGTGTCCATCATGGGCAGTTCTTCGCCGGGCAGGATCAAGGTACTCGAAAGCAGTGGCTCACCCAACGCTTCACACAGGGCCAGGGCGATGCGATCGTCCGGAATGCGGATGCCGACGGTCTTGCGCCTGGCATGCATCAGGCGCTTGGGAAGCTGTTTTGTGGCTGGCAGGATAAAGGTGTAGGGACCGGGCGTAAGATGCTTGATCCAGCGGTGCGCCTGGTTGCCCATCTTGGTATAGACCGACAGCTCCGAGAGACTGCGTCCCACCAGAGTGAAATTGTGCCGTTCGTCGAGCCGGCGTATCTCGCGGATGCGGTCCATGGCCTGTTTGTCACCCAGGTGTGCCCCGAGCGCATAGCTGGAGTCGGTGGGATAGACGATCACCCCGCCACCACACACAATCTCCACCGCCTGACGGACCAGGCGGGCCTGTGGGTTGTCCGGGTGAATCTGGAAGAACTGCGACATCACGAAATCCGTAGCAGGCAAAGGGGGCGTCACACAGCGACAGGTGAGGCGGTCGATACCGTGTCCAAAGACCAGTCGTGCCACACCGGGCACAGCCCGCCAGGCAATTCTGGCAGACGTCCCAGCTCAATCCAGGAATTTTCCGGACCGTGGTAGTCCGAGCCAACCGAGGCCAGCAGGCCGGTGTCGCGCGCGTGCGCGGCCATGGTGAATACCTCGTCGCGACTGTGGCTTCCGGAGATCACCTCCATGCCCTCGCCACCAGCCTCGCGGAACGCGTCGATCAACCGCCGCAGCTTGCTGCGGGTGAACCCGTAACGTGCAGGGTGAGCGATCACCGCCCGCCCGCCGGCAGCGCGAATCCAGCCGACTGCCTCTCCGAGATCCGCCCATTCACCCGGGACATGCCCCGGCTTGCCGCTCACCAGAAAACGCCTGAACACCTCGCGGGTAGTCTCCGCGAATCCCGCATCGACCAGCGCGCGAGCGAAATGGGTACGGCTGATCAACCGTCCATTGGAGAACGCACGGGCCTGCTCGAACAACCCGGGATAACCGGCGCGTCCGAGCCGGCGACCGATCTCCTCGGCACGCCAGTCGCGGAAACGGCGCAATCCAGCCAGTCCCTGCTGCAACTCGGCATTCCCGGCATCCACACGCAAGCCGACGATATGCACTGTCCGTCCGTCCCAGGTCACCGAGATCTCCACTCCCGGCACAAAATGCAGGCCTTGCCACGCTGCCTCTGCGGCTGCCTCCTCCATGCCTTCAAGGGTATCGTGGTCGGTAAGCGCCAATACCCGTATACCGGCGGCCTGTGCACGCGCGACCAGCTCGGCCGGCCCAAGGGTGCCGTCCGAGGCAGTGGAATGCGTGTGCAGATCGGGCAAAGCAGGCATCCGATCATCGTACCAGTGTTGTGGCACACAACGACAAATTTCTGATTTTCCCACCTGCGTTTCATCCAACACGCAAAGGCCATGCACTTCAGCCTGGAGGAAATTACCGATTTGCTGGAAATGCATGACGATCTGCAGCACGCATCCAAGTCCGCGAGATCACCCGATGCAAGCTGAAATCGACCGAGCGCCGACTGGCGCAACTCGACACACTGAGGCACGAACTCACCCTGCTGCTCACATCTTTGCCGCGGCAGCACCGACGTCTGCCCCATCATCGAAGATCTGAACCGCCCGGACCCTCTGGATGCCGTGGACTGATGCCAGTGTTACACTTTCGCGGTATGAGAAGCTTTCCTGTGGACATCGCCTACCTTTACGAGGTGTTTCGGGAGCAGGAGGAATACCTGCTCGAGCACCTTCAGGCGCAGCCGGCTGGATCGCCGAAACAGGCGAATCCACAACGCCTGATCAGGGCCATGAGCGATCTGTGCAAGATCCTGCGCGAAGTTGAGGCGAACCAGGCCGGTGAGTTCGCTGAAACGATCTGCCCTCCCCGAGAAATCGAGACATTGAGCAACTTCGGGTTGCAGTTGCTCAACGATCTGAGTGAACTGGCCGCCGCAGCCGAACTCGCCGACTGCGCACATGAGCTGGAAAGCCTTTGCCTGCCGCTGGGGGTATGGATTGCGCGACGCGGAATGGAGATCCAGCAGCTGGCACCGGTGGTCAACGCGCTGGTTTGGCATGCCAACCGGACACGCTCGCCCGAAGACATGCAAGTACTCTATGGACTGGCCACCGAAATCGTGGATGCGGTCAGTCCGCACCTCAGCGAAGTCGGTACCCGCAACCTACATTCCTGGCCCTGGCACCTGCTATTGATCAACCGCGCCATCGTGGCCACTCGTACCCATCGTCCCAGTCTGATGGAACCGGCCTTCACCACCATCGTCGAACAACTGCCCGAGGATGCCCCACGTTTCTTCGCCGAGGGCATGCAACAGATGGACCGCGTCAGCTGTCCCAAACCGGCACGCGAGGTGATGCACCGCTTCCACGCCCTGTTCAGCGAAAAGCACATCCTGCATTGATTTCATGAAGCTGCTGTCCGACCTGTTCCCCCTGCTGCTGTTCTTCATCGCCTACCAGCACTACGACATCTACATTGCCACGCAGGTGCTGATGGGCTCCATGGTACTGCAACTGCTGGTGATGAAGCTTGCCGGCCGTCGCATCGAGACGATGCACTGGATCACCTTGATACTGATGCTGGGCTTTGGGGCACTCACCCTGGGTCTGCATGACTCTCGCTTCATCATGTGGAAACCCACCATCGTCAACTGGCTGTTCGCCGCCGCTCTGCTGTTCTCCGAATGGTTCATGGACAAGGGGCTGCTGCGACACCTGTTCGAGAAGCTGGGCAAGTTCCCCCTGTCAGTGCTCAGAAATCTCAACAATGCCTGGGTGGCCTTTCTCGTCGGGGAAGGCCTGCTCAACCTGCACGTGGCCTACAACTATCCGGAATCGACCTGGGTGAACTTCAAGCTGTTCGGCCTGACCGGCCTGAGCCTGCTGTTCATCCTCGTTCAGGGGCTGTATCTGGCACGCCACATGCCCCACGAATCCGCACCCCCTGTGTCCCAAGAGGATAGATGAAAATGCTGTATGCCATTATTGCCACCGATATCGAGAACAGCCTGCAACGACGCCTGCGGGCGCGGCCAGCACACATCGAACGCATCGAGGCACTGGTCAGGCAGGGTCGGCTGGTACTGGCCGGCCCACACCCTGCTGTGGAAGCCGAAGATCCCGGCGAGGCTGGCTTCAACGGCAGCCTCATCGTGGCCGAGTTCGACAGCCTGAGCGCTGCTCGTGCCTGGGCCGAAGCCGATCCTTATATCGAAGCCGGCGTGTATGCCGACGTCGTCGTCAAACCCTTCAAGAAAGTCCTGCCCTGAGAAAGCACATCATGACAATCCAAAGACTCATTCCTCTGTTGACCCTCATCCCCGCTCTGGCACTGGCCCAGGAGCAACCACCGCAGTCCACCACGCCGACCGACGTCCAGCCGCTGGTGAAAATCGACGATTTCACCATAACCAATCTGCACTACTCGGTGTTTGCCGCGCAACAAGGCAGGCCGATACCCCAAGACCGTGACCAGCAGATCCGCCTGCTCAACGAACTGGCCAACACCTTCATGGTCGCCCATTCTCCACGCGGCCAGGAACTGGCCACCACCGACGAAGTCAAGGTTGCGCTGGAGGTCACCCAGGCACGGATCATCGCCCGAGCAGTGATCGGGGACATGATGGAGACCGATCCGGTCAGCGATGCCGAGATCCAGGCTGCCTATGACAAGGAATACGGCAAAGGTGACCACCGCGAGTACAAGGCACGGCATATCCTGGTCAAGACCGAGAACGAGGCCAAGACGATCATCGCCGAACTGGACAAGAGCGCCGATTTCGCCAAGCTGGCACGCGAGAAGTCCACTGGTCCCTCTGCGCACATGGGTGGCGACCTCGGCTGGTTCTCTCCCGACAGCATGGTCAAGCCCTTTGCCGAGGCCGTCGCCAGACTCAAGGATGGCGAGTACAGCAAGAAACCGGTTAAAACTCGATTCGGTTGGCATGTCATCCTGCGCGAGAAATCCCGGACCCTGCCCCAGCCCAAACTGGAAGACGTGAAGGATGAACTGATCAAGCAGATCCGCGCCGCCAGGCTGACCGAGTACATCCGCGGCCTGCGCGACAAAATGCACATCGAGGTGGTGGGTTCCGGACAGAAGAAGAAAGCCAGCGACACCAAGAAACCCTGAGACACCATCATAATCCCGCGTCTGACGGGGACGACCCGGCCTGACCGAGGTCAACCCCCCGCCCGGGGTGATCAGGGAACAATCACACAATATGAACGTCTTCACAGGAAGCAGCATCCATCCGGAGTCCTCCCATGCCCCAGCAGAGTCGACGCAATCTGCTCAAGTGGCTGACCACTGCCGGTGCGGCACTGGTCGGCTCGCGCGCGAGCGCCGATCACTCGCCCACCCATTTCGGAGAGTCATCACACAAAGTCGTGTATCAATGCAACAAGGAGGACAACGACTACCTTGCCGCCATTCTGTTTTCAGTGGGTGAATTGGTGCGCAAGTATGGCGATGACGTGGAGATCGTGATGTCGGTCTTCGGCCCGGGCATCCATCTGCTGGCCAAGCGGCCGCACCGGGCCATCCCTCCTGAACTCCAGGAACACGCCAGCTCTCTGGCCATGTACGGGGTGGCCTTCCACGCCTGCAGAAATACCCTGAAGGGCCTGAACTGGACAGAAGACGACCTCCTGCCCTTTGCCACCACGGTGCCGATCGGCGCCGAGGACCTGATGCTGTTGCAGGAACGGGGATACGCCTATATCTCCTGGTAGATAATCGGCAGTCTCCGGCCTTGTCCCACCCCATACCGAGAGAGAATCGGCAACAGCTTCCTATTCTTCCTCGTCATGTCGCAGACGGGTGATGTTGCTGATGGGCACCACCTCGGCAGCCGGTTTTTCGTCGGTGTAGTAAGGCTTTTCCACCGGAATGCTGGCCGCATCAGCCAATTCACGCTCACGTACCGAGATCAAGCCCAGACAGGCCCGAATATCCTGGATGGTCTGATCGGACAGGGGGTGCTTCATCGCCTTGCTCGGTGGCGTGGTATCCCTGACGATCCGCGCCAGCACCTTGCGCATGACCATCATGATCTCGCGTTCCTTGCGATTGTCGTCGCTCATGCCATGTCTCCAGAGATTCGATGCCGACAGCATAGAGAAAATAATCAGGCATTGACCACGTCCACCACCGGGTAGACCGCTTGCCCATTTCGCTCGAAAAGGCGATTTCCAGGCACACGGCCCCCCGACACCTTTCCCGTCACCATGCCGACGCACCCAGATTGCGCAGGCGAACCAGATTGCAGGCGGACAGGGTCAGCACGAACGGGAAGTCCAGCTTCTCTCGTCCCGCAAGGCGGCTCTTGCGCATCCCGCCGATGACCCCGGCCCAGCCGAAGCATTCCTCGATCCGCTTGCGGAACCGTTGACTCATGGCACAGCCCGAATGACGGGTGGTGCGCCCATCGATGACCGATGAACGGTGGCTCGTGTTCTGTGCGACATGCGGTGTCGCGTTGGCGCAACGCGGTGCACCCACACAGCCCCTGGTGTCGTGGTTCTTGTCCGCAGCCTCCCGTTCAGCCCTGCCGGTTGCCTGCGTGACCAGGGCATCAACGACCAGGCCATTCCGGTTTTCCATCAGCAGAGCCCAAGACAGGCCAGCTTCGCCGCTGTGCCCTGGCTCTTTCCGACTTGGGATATAACAACAGGGTACCCAACAGACACTTCATCACCCCATCGATACTTCAGATCGATCTTGCGAAATTCCTGGGGCAACGGCCTGTCAAGCAGACCACCCAACAGAAAGCTCATAGGTTCCCACATAACTCCAGTAACTATCAACATCACCGCAGGAATCGACGGCTATATAGTAGTCTCCGCTGCTCTCGGGGGTGAATGCCAGCCTGGCGTTGTAATCCCACCCCCCGTCATCATTGGTCGTTCCACTGATATAGTGACCGTTGCTGTCATACA